>DBFVGT010000060.1:0-3376 GCA_048524725.1 Collinsella sp.
TTTTTGACCTCGAAATGACTTGCAACTGACCGATGTTCTAACTAGCTACCAAGGGCGAAAGGAAACAGCCATGAGCAAGGAAAAAGTCGTTCTCGCATATTCCGGTGGTCTTGATACATCCGTATGTGTCAAGTGGCTCCAGGACGAGAAGAATCTCGATGTCGTTTGTGTCTGCGGCAACGTGGGCCAGGAGGAGACCGGTCTGGACGCCAAGAAGCAGAAGGCCCTCGACCTGGGCGTTCTGGATTGCCAGGTGCTCGATCTGCGCGACGAGTTTTCCGATGAGTTCCTGACTAAGGCTATCGCCGCAAACTCTATGTACGAGAACAAGTATCCGCTGCTCTCCGCCCTGTCCCGCCCGTTGCTCGCCAAGAAGCTTGTCGAGGTCGCTCACGAGTTTGGCGCGACCTACGTCGCTCACGGCTGCACCGGCAAGGGTAACGACCAGGTTCGTTTTGAGGCTGCCGTCAAGGCCCTCGACCCCGAGCTTAAGGTTATCGCCCCGGTTCGCGAGTGGGATCTTAAGTGCCGTCCCGACGAGGTCGCCTATGCTCACGCCCACAACGTGCCGGTTCCCGAGGGTGCCAACGACAACCCCTATTCCATCGACGACAACCTGTGGGGTCGTGCCATTGAGTGCGGCCACTTGGAGGATCCCTGGAACGAGCCGCTCGACGACGCCTGGGTTATGACCAAGAACCCCGAGGACACGCCCGACACCCCGACGTATACCGAGATTGAGTTTGAGGCCGGCAAGCCCGTCGCCGTCGACGGCAAGAAGATGAAGCTCTCCGAGATCATCATCGCACTCAACAAGATCTCGGGCGACAACGGCTTTGGCCGTCTCGACCTGGTCGAGGACCGTCTGGTGGGCCTTAAGAGCCGCGAGTGCTATGAGGTTCCCGGCGCCCTGACGCTCATCACCGCCCACAAGGCACTCGAGGATATCTGCGTCGAGGGCGACCTGCTCAAGACCAAGATTAAGCTCGAGCAGGATTGGGCCACTGCCGTGTACAACGGCCAGTGGTACAGCCCGCTCAAGAACGCGCTCGACGCCTTTATGGCCGACACCCAGAAGTTCGTGACCGGTACCGTCCGTCTGAAGTTCTTTAAGGGCAACTGTCATGTCGTCGGCCGCAAGAGCCCCTTCAGCCTCTACGACTACGGTCTGGCTACCTACGACCGCGACACCACGTTTGACGAGAAGGCCAGCGCCGGCTTTATCGAGATCGATACGCTGTCGCTCAAGACGTGGGCAAAGGTCCAGGGTCCCAGCTCCGCTGCCGCCCAGGCCTAACGCCTCCTTTCCTTGGTATCCGCGCGGCCCATCCGCGTGATACAAAACGGGCGCACGGGGTCCCTACCTTTCGTTATGCTTGCTGACACTTCTTAACATCGGTGGCCCCTACGTTCCGCCCGCATATATGATGCCGCGTCTGCGGCTGAGTCCGAGCCCCGCCGGGGTTGTCCGGCGGGGCTCCTCCTATCAATTTGACGGCCCTGCGCCTATATATATGGGGAGTATCCATTATGTTCAATGCTATCGCGCATGCTTTACTTGCCCTCGCGCCCGAGTTCGATGCTGCAAAGGTCGAGGACGTTCCTATGAGCCTAAAGGCCTGGATCGATGGTTCGCAGGGCAACATTCGGAGGGAGACGTTGGGCGCCAAGTGCATGGCGCGTCACTTCTTTGCAAATTAGCTATATGGCCTCGCACATGGTGGGGAATATGCAAAACTAGCGGTTGAGAAATCGCTTTAGCGACAGGGCGCATTGCTTTGGGCGCTTGTTTTGGGATTTGATGAAAGGGGACGGTTCCATGGCTCTTTGGGGCGGTCGTTTTGAGGCAGGCGTGGCCGAGGTCACGCAGGAGTTTGGCGCGTCGTTGCCGGTTGACAAACATCTCTATAAGCAGGATATCGCCGGATCTAAGGCACATGCCAAGATGCTGGCGGCCCAGGGCATTATCAGCGCCGAGGACGAGCAGGCGATTGCCGAGGGCCTGACCGGAATCGAACAGGATATCGATGCCGGCAACTTCACCTTTGATATCAACGACGAGGACATTCATATGTCCATCGAAAGCGAGCTGACGCGTCGTATCGGCGAGGCTGGCAAGCGCTTGCATACTGGGCGTTCGCGCAACGACCAGGTGGCGACCGATACGCGCCTGGGCGTCAAGGCGCTGGCCAAGGAGCTCATGGAGGCCAATCTTGAGCTGCGCCATGTGCTGGTGGATGCGGCCAAGAAGTACGACAAGGTGATTCTTCCGGGCTACACGCATATGCAGCACGCTCAGCCCGTGCTGCTCTCGCATCATCTGCTGGCGTATTCCTGGATGTTCGCGCGCGACTTTACGCGCCTGAAGGCCGCCTTTGATGCCGCCGACAACTGCCCGCTGGGTGCTGCCGCGCTTGCCGGTACGAGCTATCCGCTCGATCGCCAGATGACGGCTGCCGAACTTGGCTTTGCGGGCGTGATTCCCAACTCGCTCGATGCGGTTTCCGACCGTGATTTCCTGCTCGATCTGCATTACGCCGGATCCGTCATGGCGATGCACCTGTCGCGTCTTTCCGAGGAGATCGTGCTGTGGTCGAGCTCCGAATTTGGCTTTATCACGCTTTCAGACTCCTACTCCACCGGCTCGTCCATCATGCCGCAGAAGAAGAATCCCGACTTTGCCGAGCTTATCCGCGGTAAGAGCGGTCGCGTGTACGGCAACCTGATGCAGCTGCTGGTAACCATGAAGGGCCTGCCGCTCGCTTATAACAAGGACTTGCAGGAGGACAAGGAGGGCGCGCTCGATACCGCTCACACGCTCATGCAGTGCCTGTCCGTTATGGCCGGAATGATTTCGACCTGGACCGTCAACGAGGATGCCATGGCGCGCGAGTGCGGCGTGGGGCACCTTGCCGCCACCGATGTTGCCGATTACCTGGCAAAGCGCGGTCTACCGTTCCGCGAGGCACATGCCGTGGTGGGGCACCTGGTCCTGATGTGTGAGAAGCGCGGCTGCAATCTTGAGGACCTGCCGTTTGAGGTGTTCCAGGAGGCAAGCCCGCTCTTTGAGCGCGATATTACCGAGGCGCTCGATATCCCGTCGATTGTCGCCGCGCGCACGACCGAGGGCGGTACCGCCCCTGCCGCCGTTGCCGTGCAGCTGCAGCGTGCCGAGGCGCAGCTCGTGGCCGACGAAGGCGTGTTTGGATCGCTAACCAAGGTTGTCGAGATGGGTCACGGGGCAAAGTAGAGGTTTGGCTGAAGACGTATTGTCCATTTATTGATAAATCGTTTTAGCTTTACGGGCGTCTGCTGATGCGGGCGCCCCTATTTTGCTGCTATGGGGGAGGGGCTTGTCGAGAACTTCTGTAGGACC
>DBFVGT010000061.1:0-7973 GCA_048524725.1 Collinsella sp.
GCGTGAGCAGCTCGGCCTCGCGCATGATCGAGTCGTGGCTGCGCATCTGCAGTACGCGGCCCTGGTGGAAGGTGAGGGCGCAAAACGAGCACTCGCCAAAACAGCCGCGGTTGGAGCTAATGGAAAATTTGATTTCGGCAAAGGCCGGCACGCCGCCCGTTGCGTCGTAGTCGGGATGCCAATCGCGTGCGTAGGGGAGTTCGGCAACCTCGTCCATCTCGTCTGTGGTGAGTGTTGCCGATGGCGGGTTCTGCACCACATAGACGCTGTTGGGGTAGGGCTCTACCAGACGATGCCCGGTGATGGGGTCCATGTTCTGCTGCTGCACATTAAAGCTGCGCGCGTAGTTGAGCTTGTCGGCGGTAAGGTCGTCCCAGCTGGGCAGCAGGTCGTAGTCGTAGACCTCGTCGAGCGAACCCGTGCGGTAGACGGTACCGTTGATGTAGGTGATCTGATCGACAGGCAGTCCGGCATCGAGCGCGTCGGCGATCTCGACGATCGCATGCTCGCCCATGCCGTAGATGAGGATGTCGGCGCCCGAGTCGAGCAGTACCGAGCGCTTGAGCTTGTCCTGCCAGTAGTCGTAGTGGGCCAGGCGGCGCAGGCTTGCCTCGATGCCGCCGATGATGATGGGAGCGTCCTTGAACGTCTGGCGGATGAGGTTGCCGTAGACCGTGACGGCACGATTGGGGCGGTGCCCCTCCTCGCCACCGGGGGTATAGGCGTCGGTATGGCGGCGGTGCTTGGTCACCGAATAGTGGTTGACCATGGAGTCCATGTTGCCGGCGCTGACGAGAAAGCCCAGGCGCGGCTCGCCGAGCACGGTGATGCTGGCGGGGTCGGTCCAGTCGGGCTGGCAGATAATGCCCACTTTGTAGCCGTGCGCGTCGAGGACGCGGCTGATGATGGCCATGCCAAAGCTGGGGTGGTCCACGTAGGCGTCGCCGCAGATGTAGACGAAGTCGCACTGGTCCCAGCCACGCGCATCCATGTCGGCGCGGCTGACGGGGAGGAACTTGTCGCGGCCCGGACGCCAGGGGCGTGAGGGCGCTGCTGAGGCATGCGTGGGTCGCGAGCCCTGCGCCTTGCCGCCGCGCTTTTGCTGCTGGCCCTGTTTGCCCTGCTGTCCGCGTTGGCTGTTCTGAGCGTGCTGAGGCTTTTTTGCCACGATCCCTCCCGGTGTTTGTATGCTGCACGTAATTGTAACCAGTCTTTTTGGGACGGGGCTAAAAAGACTGGTGGAGTACATGGGCTGGCGGATCGGCGTGTCGATGCGGGTGTCGGCGCCGCGCCCGCCGTTTGTTTCCAGACTGTGTATCCGCGCGTTGGGGAGCCCGTCTCGCGCGCATGCCATGTTGTCAATGGGTTACAGTATGAACGGCGGCTATGTTTCCGCCAACGCACGAGAGAGTCGTCAACAAGGAGGATGCACGACGATGCAGCGTGCCAAACAGATATCGGAGTCTATTGAGCTGGGCATCATCTTGGCGCTCGCCGGTGGCTTTATGGATGTGTATTCGTACATTGGGCGCGATCATGTTTTCGCCAACGCGCAGACGGGCAACATCCTGCTCGTGGGCGTGAGCATCTCGGAAGGCAACTGGGCACTGGCGGGGCGCTACTTCTTCCCCGTGGTGTCGTTTGCTGTGGGCATTATGCTTGCCGACCTGGTTCACGAGCGGTTTGGCAGTGTGATTCACTGGCGCCAGGTGACGGTGTTTTTTGAAGCCGTTATCTTGCTGGGCGTGAGCTTTATCCCGGGCGGCGGTTACAACCTGCTCGCCAACTGCCTCACCTCGTTTGCCTGCGGCATGCAGGTCGAGAGCTTCCGCAAGATCCACGGTCACGGCATCGCCACGACCATGTGTATCGGCAACCTCCGTAATGCCTTGCAAAACGTGGACGACTACATCATCACCCACAAGCGCGGCTTTTTGGAAAACGGCCTGCTGTACTTTGGCGTGATCTTTACCTTTGTGTTTGGCGCCGTGTTGGGCAACTGGTGTATTGAGCGCATGGGCCTGCACGCCATCGTCGTGGCGAGCGTGCTGCTGTTTGTCGCGTTTGCCATCATGTTCATCGACCGCGAGCGCGACTTGCGTTTTCGCTGGAAGGTTGCGGCCGAGGCTTGGAAAGAGGGCTGTCGAAAGTAACCGAATGCGGCAAAGGGGTTGTCCCTTTGCCGCAATATTTTTCATCTTCTGTTGAAACGCTTTAACAATTTTGACGTTCTCACGTGTTTTTTGTTTCAAAAGCGTTAGGATGGGACTCATAGCGTGGGGCGTAATGGGTGCCCCGCACACGATGGGAGGCTATCAATGGCTAATCGTTTCGTTCTCAATACCATCTCTTATCATGGTTCCGGCGCTATCAAGGAGATCCCCGGCGAGCTCCAGCGTCGCGGCTACAAGAAGATCTTCGTCTGCTCCGATCCCGACCTGGTCAAGTTTGGCGTTACCGCCAAGGTGACCGACGAGCTCGACGCCGCCGGCATCGCTTGGAGCCTCTACTCCGAGATTAAGCCCAACCCCACTATCCAGAACGTCAAGGACGGCGTCGAGGCCTTCAAGGCCGCCGAGGCTGACGCTATCGTGACCATCGGTGGTGGCTCCTCCATGGACACCGCCAAGGCTATCGGCATCATCATCAACAACCCCGAGTTTGCCGATGTCCGCAGCCTCGAGGGCGTTGCTCCCACTAAGAACCACGCCGTGTTTACCATCGCTGTGCCGACGACCGCCGGTACCGCTGCCGAGGTGACCATCAACTACGTCATCACCGACCCCGAGAAGGTCCGCAAGTTCGTGTGCGTCGACACCAACGACGCCCCCGAGGTCGCCGTCGTCGACCCCGACATGATGGCTTCCATGCCCGCCGGCCTGACCGCCTCCACCGGCATGGACGCTCTAACCCACGCCATCGAGGGCTACACCACCAAGGGCGCTTGGGAGCTCTCCGACATGTTCCACTTTGAGGCTATTAAGCTGATCAGCGAGAACCTGCGCGACTCTGTCGCCGAGGCCAAGTCCGGCAAGCCCGGCTCCGGCCGTGAGGGCATGGCTCTTGGCCAGTATGTCGCCGGCATGGGCTTCTCCAACGTTGGCCTGGGCATCGACCACGCCATGGCTCACACCCTGTCCGCTCACTACGACACCCCGCACGGCGTCGCTTGCGCCATGCTGCTGCCGATCGCCATGGAGTTCAACAAGCCGGTTTGCGCCGAGCGCCTGGCCAAGGTTGCCGTTGCCATGGGCGTTGACACCACGGGTATGAGCACCGACGAGGCTGCCGACGCCGCTATCGCCGCCGTCAAGCAGCTCTCTGCCGATGTGAACATCCCGCACGTCTGCGAGGCCATGAAGGCCGACGAGATCGAGGTCTTGGCCAAGGACGCCATGGCCGACGCCTGCTTCCCGGGCAACCCGCGCGAGGCAACGCTCGACGACGTCATCGAGCTCTTCAAGAAGATCTGCCCGGCTGCTTAACCTGGTTCGGCGGGCCCCGCCCGTTAGCCCCAGAATCGTCCTCGGACATGTCGGAGGCCCCGCTGCGCACTACGTGCGGCGGGGCCTCCTTCTGTCCTGCGGAAAGATTCTGGGGCTAACGGGCGGGGCCCGCCGGCTCGTTGCCGTGGTGGGCGCTGTTCGGAAGAGCTCGATGGGTCATCTCGCTGGGTAAATATTTGTGCGTGATGGTATCGTTGTTGGGGCTTTTACTGATTACGGGATGTTGACTTTGGAGTTGTGGATGGTGTCCCAAATGGATTCTACGCTTGGTTTTATTACTGACCAGCTTAAGACGCTGACTTCTATTGCCTCGCCTACGGGCTATACCCGTGCGGCGACTGATTATCTGATGGAAACGTTGCGCGATATGGGCTTTGGGCCCGAGCGTTCTAACAAGGGCAATGTGCTCGTTGAGCTTGGCGGCGAGGGCGAACCGCTCGTGTTGGCGAGTCATGTCGATACCCTGGGCGCCATGGTGCGCTCCATCAAGGACAATGGTCGCCTGCGTCCCACGACGCTCGGCGGGCACCAGTGGTCTACGGCCGATGGCGAGAACTGCACCGTTTACACGCGCGATGGCAATGTCTACACGGGCGTGGTCCTCAATACCGAGCCTTCGGCGCATGTGGCCGATGAGCCGGTCAAGACCATCGAGAAGAACATGGAAATCCTGCTCGACGAGAACGTTGACAGCAAGGACGATGTGCTCGAGCTGGGTATTCAGACCGGCGACATCATCGCTATGGATCCGCGTACCACGGTGACGGAGAGCGGCTACATCAAGAGCCGCTTCCTGGATGACAAGCTGTCGGCGTCGATTCTGCTGGGCCTGGCCCGCGCCGTTGCTGGCGGCGAGGTGACGCTTTCGCGCAAGGTGTCGCTGCTCTTTACCGTGTACGAGGAGGTTGGCCACGGCGGTGCCTTTGTGCCGGCCGACACGCGCGAGATGATCAGCGTTGACATGGGCTGCGTGGGCGACGACTTGGGCTGCACCGAGCGCATGGTGTCGATTTGCGCCAAGGATTCGGGCGGCCCCTACAACTACGATCTGGTGACCACACTGTCCAATATTGCGCGCGAGCTGGAGCTCGATTACGCCATCGACGTGTACCCGCATTACGGTTCCGACGTCGAGGCCACGCTTTCGGCCGGCTATGACATTCGCCATGGCCTGATCGGCCCAGGCGTGTATGCGAGCCACAACTACGAGCGCAGCCACATCGACGGTGTGCGCAACACCTACGAGCTCGTTCGCGCCTACGTCCAGCGCTAGGGAAGTAGTTTGCGACTCGGCTGACCAATCGCTAAGGCCCGATTTCTCGGGCCTTTTTTCGCCTTAGGTCGTTTAGTATTATGATGTATGTAATATGTTAACTAAACGCGTAAATTACTTAACGAGGTGATGCGGCATATGAATACATCTGAGTACTTATCTATGGGTGATGCCGCCCGCCTGTTGGGCGTTACGAAAGCCCGCATATCGCAACTTGCCGCATCGGGAACGCTCGCGTGCGATATTGTGGGCGGACGGAAGATGGTTGAGTATGATTCTGCGCTCGCTTATCAAAAGGTCCGCAAACGTGGACGCCGTCCTGCGGCCGATGTGGGGCGCAAGTTTACGCTGATGTCGGCCGACCATGAGGTCGCGCATGTCTCATTTGATCCGACACGTGAGTTTCCCTTCGAAATCGCCGAGGTGCTCGATGCGCAGAGGATGCCGTTTGGCACGTGCTCGAGTTCTTCTCCTACGGTGAATAAACGGGAGCTCAACGTGTGGTGGAGCCATCGGTCGGTGCCTGACGTCCGCCCCGGACTCGTCTCGCGCTATCGTGAACTGGGAATTGCCAGTGGCATTGAGGTGCCGGTTCAGTGCCTGGGCCTATCGCTTTCGGATTGCTATTGGCTGCGGCCGGCCGATTGCGCCGAACTCAAATGGCAAAACATCAATTACTTTGAGAACGAATTTGAGCGATCGGCACCCGAAGAGCGTTCGGGTTGGCTGGAAGGCATCGGTCTTAAAAATCCTGATAACACGTCCGAGGGCGAGCTCCCTAAATCGTGGATGATTCGCAACGGTGTTCGCGTTCTGGTCAAGGGATGCGGCATGGACGACCAACGGCCCTTTAACGAGGCGGTTGCAACGGCTCTGCATCGTCGCTTGCTGTCGGAGGGCGAGTTTGTTCCTTATACGGTTGAGCGGATGTTCGATGGCCCTGCGTGCCTGTGCGAGGATTTTCTTGACGGCCGCGAGGAATACGTTCCGGCTGTTTACGTTAAGGGCGCACTTGGTGGCCAGCGGGGAAACTCGACATACGATCGATACTGTCGCTGCCTTGGCAAGCATGGTGCCGATGAGGCCGCTGTGAGAAGGTCTATGTCGCAGATGATTGTCTGCGATGCCCTTTTGGCCAACAGCGACCGCCATTGGCGAAACTTCGGCATCATCCGCAATGTCGACACCCTGGAGATAAAACCTGCTCCGCTGTTCGATAGCGGCAACTGCCTGTGGTACAACGTGCCAACTGCCGTGCTCGCAGCTGGGGAGTTTGGGTTTTCCGCTAAGCCGTTTGGGCCCGACCCTTCCGTCCAGCTGGCGCTTGCGGATTTGCTCGATTGGTTCGATTCATCGCGGCTCAACGGATTTGTTGATGAGGCGATCGAGATTCTTTCGCAGAGCGAATGGGCCACGGCGGAGGGTCGACTCGAGGCCATCCGCCGCGGCCTCGAGCGTCGCATAATCGAGGTTGGTGCCGCTGTTGAGGTACTTCGACACGTGCAGCGATAAACCCGCGGCTACTTAAGTGCGCCGGTCACGGTGCCGCCGCCCAGGACGATGTCGCCGCGGTATATAACGACAGCCTGGCCGGGGGCGATGGCGCGCTGCGGCTCGTCAAAGGTCAGCAACATTTGCCCGTCTTCGCCACGTGTAAGGGTTGCTGCCTGGTCCTTTTGACGGTAGCGGTACTTGGCGCCCACGTGAATGCCGCCGGCGTCGAGCTCTGCCTCCATGCGGTCAGCAGGGGCGCTCCAGATCCAGTCGTTGGCCGTGAGTGCTGCGGCCGTCAGGTCCTCGGCCTCGCCCAGATGCACGGTGTTGTTGGCGGCGTCGACGCCCGTCACATACACGGGATGCGCCATTGCGACGCCCAGGCCCTTGCGCTGGCCGATGGTGTAGCGCAGCGCGCCGTTGTGGCGTCCGACCACGCTGCCGTCGCGCCACACAATGTCGCCCGGTGCAGCGGGATGTCCGCAGCGGCGCTCGATATAACCCGCGTAGTCACCGTCTGGAATAAAGCAGATATCCTCGCTTTCGGCCTTCTTGGCGTTGGTAAAGCCCTGCTCGGCGGCTATGCGGCGCACGTCGCGCTCTTTGTCTAGGCCTGCCAGCGGAAAGATTGTGCGTGCCAGGCGCTCTTGCGTGAGCGAATACAAAAAGTAACTCTGGTCCTTTTTGGGGTCCTCGCCGCGGTGCAGCTGCCAGGTTCCGTCGGACGCCTGGCTCGTCTTTGCGTAGTGGCCTGTGGCGATGTAGTCGCAGCCCATATCCAGCGCCGCATCGAGCAGCGCGCCAAACTTAATATGGCGGTTGCAGATGATGCACGGGTTGGGCGTCAACCCCTTCTGGTAGGCGGTCACGAAGCGCTCGATAACGTTGCTGTCGAAGGTCTGCTGCAGGTCGAGCGCATGGTGGGGTATCCCCAGGCGCTCGGCGACGGCCTTTGCATCGGCGATGTCGCGGTCGACCTTGCTCATGCCCGTGGCGGGGTCGGGTGCGGGGCAGGTGAGGCGCATGGTGGCGCCGACGCATTCGTAGCCCTGGCTTTTGAGCAGGTACGCGGTCACGCTGGAATCGACGCCGCCACTCATGGCGACGAGCACGCGCTTGTTGTGCATGGGGAGGTTCTCCTTGGTGGCATGTGGCCAAAAAAGAAAAGCGGCGCGGGAGGCTGGTTCCGCGCCGCAGACATTGTAGCAAGTTCGGACGACTCGTGGGGCGCCCTGATGGGATGGGCTCAGACTGCCGGGAGAGAGGAGACTGGTTCATCCTGGGCTCAACCTATGGGCAACAGACCTTAGTCCTGGAAGAGCGCCGTGGACAGGTAACGCTCACCGGTGTCGGCGAGCAGCGCCACGATGGTCTTGCCCTCGTTCTCGGGGCGCTTGGCCAGCTGCAGCGCGGCCCACACGGCGGCGCCGGACGAAATGCCCACGAGCACGCCCTCCTTGTGGCCCACGGCGCGGCCGGTGGCAAAGGCGTCGTCGTTCTCGACGGGGATGATCTCGTCATAGACCTGGGTATCGAGGACGTCGGGCACAAAGCCGGCGCCGATACCCTGGATCTTGTGCGGGCCGGCCTGGCCCTTAGAGAGCACCGGGGAGGTGGCGGGCTCGACGGCGACGACCTTAATCTCGGGGTTTTGCTCCTTGAGGAACTCGCCCACGCCGGTCACGGTGCCGCCGGTGCCA
>DBFVGT010000062.1:0-18935 GCA_048524725.1 Collinsella sp.
CAAGAGCGAGAGACTGGGCCATCTGGTTGGCGATAACGCCGCACCCGATCACAGCCCAACGAAGCTCGGGAGCCGTAAAGATATCATCGGGGAATGGCTTGTCCTGGACCGAAGCGAACGCTGCTTTTGCGGCTGCCGCGGAGTCGAGTGGAGCCTGCTTGGAATCTACCATATGTGCCTCCTGTGTCATAGAACGTCTTGCATTTCGGATAGCTCTATATTCGCACAAACACGCGCGTCTGTGCGTGTTTGTGCGTATCTCACCGCTAAACGGTCATTTTTGTCCCGTAAACGGCGCATCTATACGCATTTTCACGCAATCCCACGCACGCAAATACGCACAATTGCGAACCGGTCATTGCTCAGAGACAGGGGCTTATGCTTAGAACTCAAAAGACAGGATGATCCGCTTCGCCTCGTCGCTCATGGCGCGCTGCAGCTCTAAGGAACGTTCCAAACTGCAGACAGAAAAAGAACGTCCCCAGGCGCCGGCATTTCAAGAGCACTCATTTAAGTCTGTCCCCAATGAGTGGGAGTAATCAGAGACTCTTTGCGAGGGAGGCCGGACGTGGCCTTCCTCGTTTTATTCATGGACTTTTGTCCGTGCCGTGCGGCACGCGCGGCATAGAAAGCCACCCGCTCAGCGGGTGGAGGCCAATTTCCGCTACGCGACAAAAACCTTCCCCCTAGCATGAGGATTGTTCAGGCCACCATACTAAGGGGAAGGTGATTGCTGTGGCCCAGAAAGCCAACAGCCTCGCGCACACGAAATGGCTGTGCAAGTACCGCATCGCACCGAGGTCAAGCTCATCGCCGCCATCGTCGAGAAGCACCCCAAGGTGCGCTTTGCCGTGAGCTGCACCTCGGCCCACGCCGACCTCTACGACCGCATGGAGCAGGCCCTGTGCGAGCGCGTGGCCAACGCGGTGGAGGTCGTCCGCTCCGACATCAGCCCCGCGCTTCTTGTCCACACCGGTCCAAACCTCGTGGGTGTGGCGGTCCAGGGACTCTAGCGGAGGCGGGGCATCCTGCCCCAAAAACAAATGCAAAAGACGAGCACTTCTTGCCGCTCAATTGGCAAGAAGCGCTCGTCTTTTCTTAACGTGTTGTATGGCGGAGAGAGCGCAAGTTACGCGAGCGTCCTTCTTGCCAGCTCGGCCGCGCCGAGGATTCCTTGGTCGCCGCCGCAGCCCGGGGCGCAGATGTAGCTCTCCATGTCCTTAAGCTCGGCGGTCTGGATGTAGCCACCCAGATATTCGAGGGTCTTCTTGCGGACGATGCCGTAGAGCTGCTCCTGGTGCATCACGCCGCCGCCGAGGACGATGCGGCGAGGCGAGTACATGAGCACGAGGTTCGCGCACATCTGCCCCAGATAATCCCCCTCGAGCGCCCACACCTCATCGTTGTCCGCGAGCTCGGCCGCGGGCTTTCCCCAGCGCGCGGCAATGGCGGGGCCGGAGGCGAGGCCCTCGAGACAGCTCGCATGGCTCGGGCAGACGCAGCGTCCCTCCTCGGTGGGACGGGTCCTTACCAGCATGTGGCCGGCCTCGGGGTGCAGCATGCCGTGAAGGAGCCTGCCCGCGCACATGACGCCCGCGCCCACGCCGGTGCCGATGGTCACGTAGACGGCGTCCTCGAGCCCCTTGCAGCAGCCGAAGACCACTTCGCCGAGGCAGGCAACGTTCACGTCCGTGTCGTAGGCCACCGGAATCCCGAGGGCGTCGGCGAACGCGGCGCGAAGACCATGGCCTCGCCACGCGAGCTTGGGCGTCTGGAGGATGGAGCCGTAGCGCTCGTCGTTGGGGTCGACGCAGGTCGGGCCGAAGGCGCCGATGCCCAACGCGTCCACATCGCGGGCGGTGAACCACTCGATCATCTGCGGGACGGTCTCGGCGGGCGTAAGCGTCGGGGTCTCCATACGGTCGAGGACCTCGCCGTCGCCGGACACCACGGCACAGACCATCTTGGTCCCGCCGGCCTCGAGGGCGCCGAGCCTCATTTGCTTTTCGCTCATGTGATCCTCCTTGCAAAGGGACGCCCGCGGTCATGGTCAACCGCGGACGCCCATAACGTTGGCTTGTTTCGAGGCGACCCTACCTGGGCACGCGGTCCTGCCTTGCGGCAAACGGGGCGAGCACGGCGTGCGGCTCGCTTTGGTACCAGTAGGCGACGGTGGAGATGTCGTCCTCGCGCTCGTAGAGCTTGATGTCGTCGTTGCCGAGGTCCTGGAACGTCACGCGCAGGTCCTCCTTGAACGAGATCGGATCGGGAAGGTGCCACCTGTAGAGGCCGTGCCTGGGAAGCGCGTCGTCGTTGGTCGCGAGCATCGGGTTCGGGTTCGGTTTGCCCGCGCTGAAGCGGTCGCGCGTGGCGTCGCGCGTCGAGCGGTACGGGTAGCCGGCGAACAGCGTGTTGAAGCACTGCGCCTCGGGCAGCGCGTGGGGCGGCCTGTCGAGGAAGGCCCAGGCACCGCCGAAGTAGTCCTCGGCTCCCGTCGAGGTGACCGTGGGGAACTCCTCGTCGCCGTCGAGGAAGAACTTCATCTCACCCTCGCCCCACCAATAGCGCTCCAGGGCGCACAGGGCCATGTAGGTGCCGACGTAGTAGCCCTTGCCGCGCACGCCGTCGAGCACGGTGTAGTCGACGCCCCTGCGGGTGCTGCGCTCGCGGTTAAAGCGAGCGTGGAAGTACATGGCGTCGTCCGGCACGTCGGTGAGCGCGTAGTTGAACGTGTAGAAGATGTACTTAATGAACCCGGGGTGCTCGCTCGTAAGCGTGACCTTGGCGTGCTTCCTGAAGGGCATCTCGAAGTAGCAGTTCATGCCGCCCGTCGGGTTCACGCAGATGGGCATTGAGTTGACGATGGCGCGCTCACCGAAGCCGTTGCAGAAGAAGTCGCCGACAGGGCACTCGACCGAGGGGGTCTCCTCGTCGTCCCAGTAGAAGCGCAGCACGAGGTCGCGCATGACGAAGCTGCCGGCGGCGGTCTTGTCGGGGACGGTCATCCAGATGTGGCGGATGATGCCGGGGCCCTCGATGTCCGCGAGCGTGATGGTCTCGCCGGACTCAAGGGGCACGCAGCACGAGCCCTTGCGGCCGACGCCGAGGTGGCTGGCCGACATGGCGGCGCGGCCCTTCTCGCCCGTGATGTTCTCGGGGGTGATGGCGCGGCTTTCCTCACCGCCGTGCATCCACACGTCCTTAAGGAACTCTCTCATCGTTGACCTCCTCTATTCGTCGTCGTCGCACTCGGCAGAACTGACACCGTTCACGTAGATGATCTGCTGGCGCGCCTCGTTGACGAGGGCGTCGAAGTCGAGTTTCTCGTCGGGGCGCGCGAGCGCGACCGTCATGGCGAGCGGGAGGTTGACACCCGCGATCACGTGGATCCGGTCGGAGGCGAAGCGGGAGAAGCGCTGGTTCACGCTACCGCCGAACGCGTCGGTAAGGACGACGACCTCGTCAGTGCCCGAAAGAGCCGCCTCGACCGCCGCGTCGAGCCCCTCGCCGTTGTCGTTCACGTAGGCGCACACGGCGTTGACGGCGTCGCCCTTACCCGTAAGGAACTCGAGGGTGTCCTTGAAGCCCTGGGCGAGAAGGGAATGGCTCGCCACAACTATCTTTCTCATTGATTCACCAATCTCTTGGGTCGAAGCTAAGCGAGGATGCCGGCGGCGGAGGCGACCATCGCGAGGACGATCACCACGAGGATGAGGGCCGTCATGCTCGCGTTCTTCTTGGTAAGAAGGTAATACGCGCTTCCCGTGATGGCGGCGGGGATCATGGCAGGCAGGATCTTGTCGAGCAGCGGCTGAATCTCCATCGCGACGTCGCCGAAGCTGAAGCTAATCGGGCAGGTGACGCCGATGACCGAGGCGATGAGGCAGCCGACCACGGTGAGGCCGAGCACGGAGGCGGCGGCAGTGAGGTTGGGAAGCTTCTCGCTGAAGTCGGTGACGAGCTTCACGCCCTGCTTGTAGCCGAACTCGAGGGCGTGCATGCGGACCCAGAAGATGGCCAGGATGAGCGCGAACCAGATGCCGGCTCCCACGGGGTTGCCCTCGATGGCCATGTAGGCGGCGATGGAGCCCATGATGGTCGGGATCATGGTCATGAGCAGGGAGTCGCCGACGCCGGCGAGCGGTCCCATGGTGCCGATCTTCAGGTCTTGGACGGCGTCCGCCGCCGCTAGGCCGTCGCGCTCCTCCATGGCCACGCAGGCGCCAAGGATGATGGCGGCGAGCCAAGGCTGGGTGTTGTAGTAGCGGAAGTGGTTGTTGAGCGCTTGCTTATAGTCCTCGTCGTTCGTGTAGATCTTCCTCAGGACCGGCGAGAGGGCGTAGGCGACTGAGGCGCCCTGCTGGGTCTGGTAGTTGAAGGTGCACACGCTCATGAGCCAGCGCCAGTTCGCGTTGCGCAGGTCCTTCTTGGTGACCTTGTAGCCGGAGGGCTTGCCCTCGGCGACGGCGGTGATGTTCTCGTTTTCCATGGTTACTCATCCTCTCCGATGAAGGCGTCTGCGGAAGCGTGGGCGGCGAGCTCGGTGTCCCTCTCGGCACGCTGGTAGAACGCAATCGCGAGGGCAACGCCGACGATGGCGGCGCCGATGATGGGCACGTTCAGGAAGGCCGAGAGGAAGAAGCCGGCGAGCAGGTACTGGAAGTACTTGGCGGTTGGCATGTAGCGGAGCAGCATGGCGATACCGACGGCCGGGAGCATCTTGCCGGCGAGGGTGAGGCCGGAGAGGAACCACTGGGGCATGACCTCGAGGAGCCAGTTGACGGCGGGCTGGCCGAGCGTCACGGAGACAAAGACGGGCAGGGCGGCGCACAGGCCGAAGAGCGCGGGGCAGACCCACAGGATGGCGTTCATCTGATTGAACTTACCCTCGTTGCAGAACTTCTGGGACTTCTCGACGACAAAGCCGTTGAGGATCTTGGCGACGACGTCGAGCTGGATGCCGAGCATGCCGACCGGCAGGCCGATGGCGAGGCCCGTGTCGGAGCCCAGGGTCACGCCGTAGGCGGTGGCGATGATGGCCATCGTGCCGTAGTCGGGAATGGAGGAGCCGCCGAAGCCCGCGACGCCGAGCTGCATGAGCTGAATGGTGCCGCCGATGACAAGGCCGGTCTTCCAGTCGCCCATGACGACTCCGGTGATGAGGCCCCAGAAAACGGCGTAATTGACGAAGATCATCGGGATGCCGTAGTAGTCCACGTGCTTGATGAAGGCCAGCAGGGTCAAAAGGACGACCTGCAGGATAGTGAAGTTGACCATATTTCCCCCTTAGATGAGGTCTGCGACGGAGACGGGCTTGTCGGCGGGCACGAACTGGGCCGTCACCTTGACGCCACGGGCGATGAGCGCCTTGTAGCTCTGGACGTTCTCGGCGGAGGCGTAGGCGCGCTGGGTGAGCTGGATGCCGTCCTCCTTGACGAGCGAGCCGCCGACGACCAGCGACGGGAGCTCGACGCCCGACTCGACCAGGCGAAGCATCGTCTCGGGCTCCTTGGCGATGACGAAGACCTTCTCGCGGTCGTACTTGCCCGCGGCGAAGTTCTTGAGCGCGGTCTGCTCGGAGATGATCGAAACGGCCATGCCCGCGGGGCGCGCCATCCTCATGGTGGACTTCAGGACCTCGTCGCCGGCGACCTTGTCGTCGATGACCATGACTCGGGTCGCGCCCGACACCGGGGCCCACTGCGTCACGATGATGCCGTGAAGCAGGCGATTGTCGATTCGTGCCATAACAACACTCATGTTTGCTCCTATCAAATGAAGTTTTGCGTTCGGTACTGCCTCGGCGCTATCCGGATTCGCGCCGGGCAAGGGGTTATCGGATTATTGAGGACGCGCGGTCAGCTTGCGGCGGCGTGGGGAAGGTCACTCGTCGAGCAGGAGGTCCGAGGAGCCGAGGCGCTCTTCTCGCGCCGGGGCGGCGCTCACGCTTATGTAGTCGAAGACATATGCGATCTCGCTTACGGGAACCTCTACGCGATAGCGCGTCGAGATGCTCGAGAAG
The DNA here is from genome assembly GCA_048524725.1 of Collinsella sp. Taxonomy (GTDB): domain Bacteria; phylum Actinomycetota; class Coriobacteriia; order Coriobacteriales; family Coriobacteriaceae; genus Collinsella. The sequence goes on from DBFVGT010000062.1 coordinate 6,023, forward strand.
CTCTGCCTGAAGGACTCGATGAAATCGGCGCGTTCCTCCTCGAAGCGGTCCTGGCCAACGTAGGTCTCAATGGGGTTTCTGGTAACAAGGCGCTCGACGAGACAGCAGAGGTGAACGTAGAGCCCAATGATGGCGTTGCTGCCGATCTTCTCGCCTGTCCTGCGCTGAAGCTCGTGCACGGCGCTCTCGATCTCATGGAATAGCCGCTCCGGGTCGAGGATGGTGATGGAGCGGATGACGTTCTGCAGCGTCATGTTCGAGAGCAGCTTCTCGTGGAAAGAAGAGAGCTCGGAAGCGTCAAGCCACCTGCCGAACACGGCATCAACCTTAGAGGCGGACGCCGTCGACATGATGTCCTCGAGGGCGACGAAGGGGACGGAGGCGACCCCGGGGTCTCCCGTGCCGATGACGGCGCAGACGCGGTGCTCGGAGAAAACGGCGTCGTTCGACCCGTTCGCGACGAGCTGCTTGAAGGGCCTCGTGAGCAGGCGCGCGCCTATGGTGCGCGGGAGGCTCTGCGAGACGAGCTGGCGTATCCTCTCCGCGGCGTCGACCCCGGACTCGGAGCAGAAGACGATGGCGTCCTCACGGTTGACGCGCTCGATCACCTTGCAGTGCGTCACGCACGCGGCGGTCGCATCGCCAAGAACCTCGGCGATGGACTTGCCGCCGAGCAGCCCGACCCCGATCTCGAGCGCAAGACCGGTAGAGACGTTGTTCACCACGCCGATAGTGGAGTCGGTAACGTTCTCGAGGGCCTTATAGGCCTCCTCCAAGGAGCCCATGTCGACGAGGAACACGACCCCGGTGCAGTAGGAATGGCGGTCGACGAGGCGCTGGAGCGGACCGACGATGTCCTTCAGCTGCTGGTCGTAGGGCATGTCGACAGCCTCGTACACATGCATGCCGAGCATACGGTTCGCCGCGTCGGCGATGCTCGTCGCCGTTGAGTAGCCGTGGGACAAGATGACGCAGAGCGTCCGAAGGGCCTTCGCATCGCGAGACTCCGATGCGACGCACAGCGTCAGAAGCGTCTTCGTGAAGTGATCGAGCGAGATTCCCAGCGCCCCTTCCACGTCTGCGGCGACCTGATCGGAGACACTCGAGGCAAACGGCAATTCGGAGGTCACGGCACCGAGGAGATGGGAGATTTGCTCCGCACAGGCAGACTTTCGCTTAGCCAGGCCGATACCCGGCCACAACTGCAGGCAAATCTCCTGGGCCAGTAGAAAAGCGACCTTCCTCGAAAGCTCGATGCCATAAGAAGAGCCTGCGTCGGCAAGGACCGCGCCCACGACGCGCTCGAAGGCGCGCGACCTCGAGGAGGCGACGCCGTGGTCGAAGATCAAGTGATCCTCAACGCCGCGCACAGCGGAGACAGCTTGCGAGACAAGCTCGGAGACAGAGAGCTCCCCGGCGCAGAATCGCTCATCGAGGGAGCACAGGGCATCGAGCGCCTGCTCGACCGGCCCTGTGCTCTCGGCGGCATCCAGAGACGCGTCGATCAGAACGCCATCGTCGGGCTGTTGATCGATCTGCGCGGAGGAGAGGAGCCCGCTGGGAAGAAGATACGGGCGAACGACGACGTAGTCGCCCTCGCGATTGAGGAACGCTTTGGCGCAGCAGTTCGTCACGCAGGCGCGCAAGCCGGCGATGTTATCGGAAAAGTCCGCGTTCACGAGGCAACGGTATGCGCCGCGGCTGATCTTCACATCAGAACCGATTCGGCACCCCTCGCTGCGCAGGAAGCTCAAGATGAGATCCTCGCGCTCCTCGGGGGTCCGCTCCTTGAGTGAGGGGACGCGGGCACAGATGGGCATTTTGCTGTAGGCCGAGGAAACCTTCAGGTCATCGGCGGAAAGCGTCGTCGAAAGAACGAGGCGAGCGCGCGGCGCATCCTGGGAGGCATCGAGCCCGAGGGCCGTCGCAAGGCAGTGCTCCATCGCAGAGGGAGAGAGTGCCTCGATGCCGTTGACAAAGACCACACCCCCGCGCGCTTTCGCGATCGACTCGTCAAGAAGCCCGTTGAACGAGGCGGCGTCCGGGACCCCGGCGCAGTCGATGCGCACATAGGAGGAGTCGCGGGACAGCAAGCCCTGGTTCTTGCCGTACTCGTACACAAGGCGAGAAAGGAAAGACTTACCGACACCCACGCCGCCGCTCAAGAGGATGGGCAGGCCAAACGGAGGGTACTGAACCGCAGCCTTGCACTGCTCGACAACGGAGCTGAGGCTCATGTCGAAGCCCACGGCACGCGCGAAGTCGCGGTGATCGGCGATTCCCGTCGCCTGGATGAGGTCGGCGAGCGAGGCGTACTCGCTTGCAGAGAGCTTTACCTGAAAACGCTTCTGGAACGCGCGGCGATGAAAATAACGGACAGGCCTGCCCGCCACCTTAACCACAAGACCGGCGCGAACAAGGTCGTTGAGGCACTGGCTCGCCAGGCTCCTGGAGATGATGAGCGTCTCGGCGATGTCGGAGGTGGACAGACGGGCAAGGTCGTCGAGCGAGACGGCAGAGGTGAGGGCCTCGAGATGCTCGAGAATCCTGTCCCTCATGTCGACGGGTTTCTTTGCCAAGCTGTCCTGTGTGGTCTTGTCCATGACTTCTTACCTCCTCGTACAAGGAGTATAAGGGGAGAACAGAGAACGGAAGGGGGCGCGTGGGGGAATCAACAGCTCCGAGGAAAAGTCCACCACTTGAGGGGCAGAAAACAACGGCCATTGAACATTCAGGGCCGACGCTCAACACTTCGGCTCGACACTTCGCTTTGGAAAGGGCCCCAGCGCGCCGGGGTCCCAACATAAAGAAGGGCCCCGGCGCGCAGGGCCTAAAGCTTAACCATGCGCGCGGCGATGCGGGCGCAGTCGCAGGCGGCCTTCTTCTCGAAGGTGTTGTAGTCGACGACCCGGCCCTCGGCGCAGGGCTTGTCGCTGATGGCGCGCACGACGACGAGGGGCACGCCGTTGAGATAGGCGGCCTGCGCGATGGTGCAGCCCTCCATCTCGCAGCACAGGTCGCCGAAGGTCGCGAGGATTCGCTCCTTCTGTTCCGCGGGCGAGACGAACTGGTCGCCGGAGACGACGCGGCCCTTGAGGACCTTAATGTCGGGGGCGACGGCGGCCGCGGCGGCGCACGCCGCCAGCAAGGGCCGGAACGGATCGCGCAAGATCAAGGCGTCGCCCGGGAGGTCGGGCGTTACCGTCAGCCGGCGCCGCGTCTGCCGCATCATGAGGGAGAACGGCCTGGCCGGCGCATACGGCAGGAAGAGGTTCAAGGTGCACCCCGGGGCGGTCAACGAGGCCGACGTGTCGAACGTCGTCGCGCGCGGCTTCGGCGGCAGGGCGCCGTGCACCCATATATGCAGCGACTTGGCCTGCGTGCGCGTCGGGACGTCGTGGAACTACGTCTGCCTGCTCGTCGACCTCTGCAACGGGGAGATCGTCAGCCACTCCGAAGGACCGAGGAGGGACGCGCAGCTCCGAGCCAAGCTCTCGGATTACGTGCACTGGTACAACAACTTCAGGATCCACTCGACGCTGGGCTACATGTCGCCGGTCGAGTTCAGGGAGGCGGGGCCGTCCCTCCCGGAATCGTCCAAATAAGTGTTGCCAATCCATAGCCAATCCAGCCATCATCTCCGCGAAGGCGGACGTCAGGAAAAGCTCGGCTTGAGCTCGGTCGGACGCGGTCTGCGGGGCATCATTCAGGCTCAGGGGGTCTCCTTGTCTTCTTCGGTCGCAACCTGAATGATAGGGACGGCCCCTTCTCTCTTTCCCCTTCGTTTTCGACGCGTCACCCTCTCGGCGGGCTTAAGGCCCGCGCTCGCGGGTGCAGGGGCTACGCCCAAACCCCAAAAACGTAACGCCGTGCTCGAAGCGTTTCCGGACGTCAGAGTAATCTCAAATCCCGTTCGTCAACTCATGGGCAAGCCACCTGAGACTACTCATTTCTCCTACTGGCAATGAAGACCTGCGACCTGCAGTTTTGCAAACTGCTTGAAAGCCACCTGCGTTGATTCACTTCCTATTGCAGCTGGCGGCTTGCACGCGAAAAGGCATTTAAGTTTCAAAACGGGCGTTTTCGGCGCTATCGAGCCTCCAAAGGCATCCCGCCGCGCCCTTTGGGACAAAAACAAAAACTCAAAGCCCTGAGTTCGAAAATAGTTTTTGGAGTTGTCCCGACTTTTGTCCCCGAAGCCGACGAAACGCGACAGGGTATCACCTGGCGGCACTCGATTCGAGACGGCACCGAAAACTGGATGCAACCGGAATGACGGGACGGCAGAACCGAAGCCATCGAGTGGGGATAGAAAAAAGGCCCGGGTGCCGTGGCATCCGGGCCTTTGCTAGCAACTTGATGTTGCGGGCAGCTTAGAACTTGTGGCCGCACTTCTTGCAGACGCGCAGCTTGTTCTTGCCGTCCTTCTCGTGACCGACGCGGGTAACCTTACCGCACTCGGGGCAGACGAGATTGACGTTGGAGGCGTCGATGGGAGCCTCCTGCGAAACGATGCCGCCCTGCTGGTTGGCAGCGTTGGGCTTGACGGCCTTCTTGACGACCGAAACGCCCTCGACAACGACCTTGTTCTCGGCGGGGAGAGCACGCAGGACAACGCCCTGCTTGCCGCGATCCTTACCAGAGAGAACCTGGACCTTATCGCCCTTCTTGATATACATATATCTCCCCTAACTACAGGGTCTCGGGAGCGAGCGAGACGATCTTCATGTACTTCTTGTCACGAAGCTCGCGAGCGACGGGCCCGAAGATACGGGTGCCGACGGGCGAACCATCGTTGTTGATGACAACGCAGGCGTTCTCATCAAAGCGAATGTAGGAGCCATCCTTGCGGCGGATCTCCTTAACGGTGCGAACGACGACGCAACGGACAACGTCCTTCTTCTTGACGTTGGCGCCAGGGGTAGCCTCCTGGACAGCACCGATGAACACATCGCCGATGCCTGCATAACGACGCTTGGAACCGCCAAGCACCTTGATGCAGCGAATCTTGCGAGCGCCGGAGTTGTCGGCGACGTTCAGCATGGTTTGCATCTGAATCATGGTAGATGTTCCTCCGAACTAAGAACCGAAGAGAGGTGCGCAGCCTTTATACGGCCCGTGGTATGCAAGCCAGGCATACGCACATCTTCGGAAACGTACAAGTCGTAAGAGCGACTGCTTATTTAGCGCGCTCGACGACCTCGATGAGGCGCCAACGCTTCATCTTGGACATAGGACGGGTCTCCATAACGCGGACGGTGTCGCCCACGCCAGCCGTGCACTCCTCGTCGTGAGCGTGCAGCTTCTTGGAGCTGGTCATCATCTTGCCGTACTTGGGGTGACGCTTGCGCTCGGTGATGGTGACAACAATGGTCTTGGCACCGGAGACGGAGGTAACGACACCCGTACGGACCTTACGCGAGTTACGCGAATCAGTCATGTTCTCTCCTTAGGTCCTACTCGGCGACAGCGGACTTCTCCGCTGCGATCTCGCGGGCGCGCTGCTCCGTGAGGACGCGAGCGATGTCCTTCTTCACGGTGTTGACGCGAGCGGTGTTGTCCAGCTGGCTGGTGGCCATCTGGAAACGAAGGTTAAAGAGCTCGGCGCGCATTTCCTTCAGCTTCTCAACGAGCTGAGCGTCCGAGAGCTCACGAATCTCTGCGGGCTTCATTAGTTCTCCTCCTTGGCGACGGCGTCCTCAGCAGCCCACTTGGCCTCGAGAGCGGCCTCCTCAGCCATCTCCTTCTCGATGCGCTGCTCAGCGTTCTTGGCAGCAACAATCTTGGTCTTGATGGGAAGCTTGTGCTGTGCAAGACGCAGAGCCTCGCGAGCGACCTCCTCGGGCACGCCCTTGACCTCGAACATGATGCGGCCGGGCTTGACGACGGCCACCCACTCCTCGGGGTTACCCTTACCAGAACCCATGCGAGTCTCGGCAGGCTTCTTGGTGATGGGCTTATCGGGGAAGATCGTGATGTAGACACGACCGCCACGCTTCATGTAGCGGGTCATGGCAATACGAGCGGCCTCGATCTGACGGTTGGTGATCCAATGGGCCTCGAGAGCCTGGATACCAAACTCGCCGAAATGCAGCTCGGTATTACCCTTGGCCTGGCCCTTCATGGAGCCACGCTGCACCTTGCGGTGAAGAATACGCTTAGGGGCAAGCACTACTGACCCCTCCTCTCGGAGTTACGACGACGAGGACGGGAAGAGCCCTCGAGTGCAGGGTTGGGAACAGGCTGGCCCGGGAGCTTCTCGCCCAGGTAGATCCAGACCTTCACGCCGCAAGCGCCCATGGTGGTGCTGGCGACAGCCGTGCCGTAGTCGATCTTGGCACGGAGGGTGTGCAGAGGCACGCGACCCTCGCGGTACCACTCACGACGGCCCATCTCGGCACCGCCGAGACGACCGGAGCACTGGATACGGATGCCCTTAGCGCCAGCCTTGCGGGCAGACTGGACAGCCTTGCGCATAGCGCGACGGAAGGCAACGCGGCCCTCGAGCTGCTCGGCGATAGACTGAGCAACGAGGTTGGCGTCGAGCTCGGGGCGCTTGATCTCGACAACGTCGACGGAGAGCTGGCCCTTGGAGACGCCAGCGACCTTCTCGAGCTCGGTGCGGAGAGTATCGATCTCGGCACCCTTCTTACCGATGACAACGCCGGGGCGAGCGGTGAGGATGATGACCTTCACCTTGTCGCCAGCGCGCTCGATCTCGACGCGGGAGACAGCTGCGCGGGAAAGACGCTTCTCGAGGTACTTGCGGATCTCGAGATCGTTACCGAGGGTCTTAGCGTAATCCTTCTCTGCGAACCAGCGGGAGCGCCAGTTCTCGGTGATGCCAAGACGGAAGCCGGTGGGGTAGACTTTCTGACCCATACAGCTTTACGCCTCCTTTCGAGGAGCAACGACGACGGTGATGTGGGAAGTACGCTTCAGAATGCGAGAAGCGGAACCCTTGGCGCGGGGACGGATGCGCTTAAGCGTCGGACCCTCGTCAACATAGGCAGCGGCGACAACCAGGTTGTCGGCACGCAGACCGTTGTTGTTCTCGGCGTTCGCAACGGCGGAACGGAGAACCTTCTCGACATCCACGGCGACGGCGCGGTCGCAGAAGTGGAGGATGTCGAAGGCCTGAGCGACAGGCTTGCGGCGGATCAGATCGACCACCAGGCGGGCCTTGCTGGGGGAAACACGCACGTACTTAGCGACGGCGCGAACCTCGGTGGCCTCAGTTTCAATAGACTTAGTTGCCATTTACGGTTAACCCCCTATTTGGCCTTGTGGCCACGGAACGTACGAGTCGGCGCGAACTCGCCGAGCTTGTGACCAACCATGGACTCGGTAACATACACGGGCACATGCTTGCGGCCGTCGTGGACGGCGATGGTGTGACCAACCATCTCGGGGAAGATGGTGGACGCGCGGGACCAGGTCTTCACGACGTCCTTCTTGCCAGCCTCGTTCATCGCGGTGATACGCGAGAGAAGGCGAGTCTCCACGAACGGGCCCTTTTTGAGACTTCTGCTCATAAGTGCTTTCTCCTAAAACTCGGTATCCGAAATTACTTCTTACGGCGACGAATGATGTGCTGGTTCGAGACCTTCTTCTTCTTGCGCGTACGAAGGCCCTTCGTCGGCTTACCCCAGGGGGTAACAGAGGGACGACCAGAGGTGTGGTTCTTGCCCTCGCCACCGCCGTGCGGGTGGTCGACAGGGTTCATGACGGTACCGCGGACGGTCGGGCGCACGTTCATGTGACGCTTACGGCCGGCCTTGCCGATGACGATGTTGGCGTGATCGGCGTTGCCGACCTCACCGACGGTGGCGCGGCAGGTAACGAGGATGCGACGCATCTCGGAGGAAGGCATACGGACGATGGCGTACTTGCCCTCCTTACCCATCAGCTGGCAGGAGTTACCGGCGGAACGGGCGATAGCGGCGCCCTTGCCCGGCTGGAACTCAACGGCGTGGATGAGCGTACCGACGGGGATGTCGGCGAGGGGCAGAGCGTTGCCCGGCTTGATGTCGGCGTCAGAACCGGACATGATGGTCTGACCGACCTCGAGGCCCTTGGGGGCCAGGATGTAGCGCTTCTCACCGTCAGCGTAGTGCAGCAGAGCGATGCGAGCGGAACGGTTCGGATCGTACTCGATCGTGGCAACCTTGGCGGGCACGCCGTCCTTGTTGCGCTTGAAGTCGATCACGCGGTAACGACGCTTCACGCCGCCGCCCTGGTGGCGGGTGGTGATGCGGCCGTTGTTGTTACGACCGGCCTTCTTGGGCAGGGGCTCGAGAAGGGACTTCTCGGGCTTGGTGCAGGTGATCTCAGAGAAATCGGAGATCGTCTGCCAACGCCTACCAGCGGAGGTCGGCTTAAGGTGCTTTACAGCCATTACAATCCCTTTCAATAGGAATCCGTTAGCCATCGCAGACAGGGATTCGAGGTTCTGCCTCGGGTGCGATGACACCGGACGTATACACGGTTCCGGGCGTGTCCATTTTATACGCACGAAACCTTGAGCTCTCGCCTCCCCTATTTGGGAGGCATGAGCTCACTCAACAGCAGCGAGTCTTAGGCCTGGTTGCCAAAGACCTCGATGGTGTCGCCCTCGGCCAGCGTGACGATGGCCTTCTTCCAAGAACGGGTCTTGCCGGCGACATAGCGCACGCGCTTGGTCTTGGGCTTGACCGTCAGGGTGTTCACGCGAACGACCTTGACGCCGAAGATCTCCTCGACAGCGTCCTTGATCTGATACTTGTTAGCATCCTTGGCGACCTCGAACGTGTACTTGTTCTGCTCCATGCCGGAGAAGGAACGCTCGGACACGATCGGACGGATGATGATCTCGTGGGCGGTCATTTATGCAAGCACCTCCCCGAAGTGAGCGGCGATGTCGGCGGGCATCAGCACAGCGTTGTTGTTGACGAGATCGTAGGTGTTGGCCTCGTCGGCGGTGATGATGAACGTCTTGGGAATGTTGCGGAACGACAGGTAAGCGTTGACGTCCTCGTCGCGAACGATGATGGTCAGACGCTTGCCCTCAAGGCCGAGAGCCTTGAGCATGGCGACGGCAGCCTTGGTGGAAGGCTTCTCGAAGCCGTAGTCGTCGACGAGCACGAGCTCGCCATCGGCCAGCTTGGCGGACAGCGCGGAGCGCATAGCCAGCTTGACCTCCTTGTTGTTCATACGCTTAGCGTAGGAACGGGGCTTGGGGGCGAAGACAACGCCACCGTGACGCCACTGGGCAGCACGGATGGAACCCTGGCGGGCACGGCCGGTGCCCTTCTGACGCCAAGGCTTCTTGCCGCCACCGGAAACCTCAGAGCGACCCTTAGCAGACTGGGTGCCCTGACGCCAAGAGGCCATCTGGCACTTGACGATGTGGTGCATAACGTGGATGTTCGGCTCGATGCCGTACACCTCAGCGGCGAGCTCGGCCTCGGCGACCTTCTTGCCCTCGCTGTTCTTTACTTCAAACTTTGCCATTTAAGTGTTCTCCTTGGTATGACGCTGGGCTAAATGGGCTGGGCCCTTAGGCCATACGGATGGCGACGAGACCATTCTTGGCACCCGGGACAGCGCCCTTGACCAAGATGAGGTTCTGCTCGGCATCGATGCGGACAACGGAAAGGTTCTTGACGGTAACGCGCTCGTTACCCATGTGACCGGCCATCTTGACGCCCTTGAGGACGCGCGCAGGATAGGCGCACTGACCGATAGAACCGGGGTGACGCTGGAAGTGAGAACCATGCGTCATAGGACCGCGGCGCTGACCCCAGCGCTTGATGCGACCCTGGAAGCCCTTACCCTTGGAGGTACCGATGACGTCGACCTTCTCGACATCAGCGAAATCAGCGACGGTGACGACCTCGCCGACCTTGTGCTCCTCGCCGTTCTCGACGCGGACCTCACGAAGGAAACGGACAGGCTCGACGCCAGCCTTGGCGAAGTGACCAGCCATGGGCTTGTTCACGTTCTTGGCCTTGATGTCGCCGAAACCGATCTGGACGGCGTCATAGCCGTCGGTTGCCTGAGTTTTAACCTGCGAGACAGCGCAGGGGCCAGCCTGGATGACCGTGACGGGAACGACGTTATCGTCCTCGTCCCAAACCTGGGTCATGCCAATCTTGCGGCCGAGAATCATGCTGATCAAGATATGATCCCAACTCTCGCGTGGTCTTGGGACAATGCGTACACCACCGAGCGTACGCCCCTAGAGGACCACTACTTACACGACGTGCTCCCCAGTCTTGTATTGCGCCCGGACTACCTGACAACCCTATTAAGCAGGCATTTTGTCCAGCCAGAATACTCCCCTGGTTACACACAGCTGTTTAGTATACACGGCTGCGGGCGTATCCATCGAGATTCATATTTCACTCACATTGTTTACGCAGGTAAAGTGCGTGGATGGCTCCCGAGCACGGCGGAGGGCCGGAGAAATATATTAAGGTCCCAGCTCTACAGTCCTGCGCAAGACGGAGAGCACATTAAGTGCTCTCCTTTGCGTGCGGAACTCGCGATGACCTTAATATATTTCTCCGGCCCTCCGCCGTGCTCGGGAGACGACACGTTGATGTCTGCTTAACTCTGCTCGCTCAGCTAATTACTTTGTTGAGGATCGATGATTTGCTGCAAGATAAACTTGGATTGGGGCGCGTTGCCTTCTTCTCCCGACTTTTCCTCTTCGAAATCGAAAATCATGATGGCGCAGTTGGGGAGTTTTGTTGGGAACTCGAAGCCCCCTGGGGCTACAGCCTTGATAAATTGGCGGCTGGCGCTGCCGTGGCTTACTGCTAGGAGGGTTTCGATGCCCTTGGCGCCCATGAGATTGGTGAGGGTGGCTACCATGCGTTCTTGCAACGCTTTGCTTCCTTCTCCTCCGAAGGGGACCAAATCCTCGCCCGGATCCCAGACGTCGGTGGGCAGGGCGTCGTGGGGGCCTTCTTCGAAGGTGCCGTAGCAGCGCTCGATGATGCCTTCGCAGGGCTCGGCTGCTGCGTCCGGGCCAAGGAGTTCGGTTGCGACGAGCTGAGCTGTGTCCATGGCTCGGCCTAAGGGTGATGAGACCACTTTGTCGGGGACGACGCCGTGGGCTTTGAGCCATGCGGCTGCCATCCCGGCTTGCTGACGGCCTAAATCGGTGAGCGGTGAATCACAGCGACCCTGGACGAGCTTTTTGACGTTGAATTCCGTCTGACCATGGCGGAGTAGATATAGACGCTTCATGCTCTCCCCTTCTGCATCATTTGCTTTATCGGCTCGGCCCTACTCGTGGGTATGCCCTACGTAGTCTTCGTCGATCGTAATCTTGGCAATCGACTTGGGATATTCCGATTCGACCCGTTGTGCCAGCGCGTGCTTTAAGTCATCGGCACTCATCTGCAGATCCGAGGGACGCACGCAGTCAAAGATCACGTTGGTGTGCGTAGGACCCGGCACACAGCGTAGGTCATGAATCGAGAGGCGGCTATCGATCTGTTGAGCCATGGCGTTAATGCGTAAACGCATGCTCGCCACCTTGGGGTCATCGGTCACGATGGGATCGTAGTGAAGCGTGACGATCATGCCGTCTTCGACCCTAAACGACTGCTCGATGTTATCGAGTGTGTCGTGACTTTCCAGCGGGCTGGTCTCGGCCGCCATCTCGGCGTGCGCACTTGCAAACTTCCTGCCCGGACCATAATCGTGAACCATAAGGTCGTGGACGCCCAAAACGCCGGGATAGCTCATGATCTTGTCTCGAATGTGCTTGACCAGCCTGGGATCGGGCGTCTGGCCCAAAAGCGGGCTCACCGTATCCTGGATGAGTTCAAAACCGCTCCAGCCAATATAGGCGCCAACGGCAAGGCCGACCCATGCGTCAAGATTGATGTGCGTCACCTGCGAAACAATTGCGCACGCTAACACGGCGCCTGTGGCGAGGACATCGTTCTTGGAATCCTGCGCGGTCGCATGCAGCGTCTCGGACTCAATGCGGTCGCCGAGCTTTTGGTTAAGGGCCGCCATCCAGAGCTTTACAACCATCGAAAGTACTAGAACTGCCACCAGGGCAAGCGAGAACTCGACAGGTTCGGGGTGGATGACGCGCTCGACCGAGGACTTCACCAGCTCAACGCCAATCAGCAGCACGAGTGCCGCCACGACCAGACCCGAGAGATACTCGTAGCGACCGTGGCCGTAAGGATGCTCGGGGTCGGCCGGCTTGCTCGCCAGCTTAAAGCCCAGCACGCTCACGATATTCGAGCTGGCATCGGACAGGTTGTTCATGGCATCTGCCACAATCGAAACCGATCCCGAAACCACACCAATGGCACCCTTTGCAGCACAAAGCGCCACATTGGCGACAATACACACCATGCCCGCTAACGTGCCCACACGCGCACGATCGCCCTGTGCGCGCCTAACAATCCACTCGACCATCTGCATCCGCCCCCACGGTACTACTTATATATCTATTGCTTGACCGGATTGTAGTGTAGCCACTTTGTCCCCCAGATACAAAAAGGCCGCAGCCCACACGGGCCGCGGCCTTGGAATATGACATGCGGGACTGCCCCTTTGTCGATCGTTTTATGCGCTTGCCTCGGCCACGCTCTTCGAGGTTTCGGGCGAATCGGCTCCGTCCCCCGTCGCCTGCCCCTTCGCCGGCACCACGCCAAAGCAGTAGCTCAGCGCCGCAGACACCACAAAAGCCGTGCCGCCGGCAACGCAGCACCACAGCAGGTTCGAAAAACCACCTGTGGCAAAGCCAATGACCATGAGGACATTCGTCATACCGATGGTATAAGCCGTAACGTGGCCTACGGCCGCAACAAGGCCTCCGACGGCGCCGCCAACGGCCATGCACGTCAGACACCTGCCATATTTAAAGCCGCATCCGTACAGCGCTGGCTCGCTTACGCCG
>DBFVGT010000063.1:0-2974 GCA_048524725.1 Collinsella sp.
GTCGATGCGCATGACGGGCACGTTTTTTGCGCCTTGGCGGTGGAGGTTGGCTTCGAGCTTCTCGGCGCGGGGAATGCTCATCTCGCAGGCGGTAAGGTGCGCCTGCCCCTGCGTGAGGGCGGCGATCTGCGTCGTCTTGCCACCGGGGGCTGCGCACATGTCCAGGATGTCCTCGCCTGCCTGTGCGCCCAGGACCAGCGGCGGCATCATGGACGACAGGCTCTGCAGGTAGATTTTGCCGTCGCGGTAGATGTCGAGATCCCACAGATCGGAAACCTGGGCCTCGGGCAGGATAAAGGCGTCCGGGTACCAGGCGACAGCGTTGTGGGCGATGCCGGCGGCATCGAGCGCCGCAGCGATGTCCTCGGCGGTTGCCTTGAGCGTGTTGGCGCGCAGCGTGACCGGGCGTGTGGCCGCGGCGCCGAAGCCCTCGATCATGAGCTCGGCATCGGCGGGCGCATAGGCGCCGGCGACCGTGTCGACCATAAAGCGCGGCAGGTCGGCGGCGCAAGGAAGGGCGGCAAGCTGGTCGGAAAGCTCGGTGGCGGCAAACTGCCTGAGCTTGAGCTCGGCCTTGACCTGCTTTTTCTGCTTACGACGACGCGGCTTGGACATCCGTCTTTCCTTCCACCGAAATGATTATTCTGGGACGGGGATTAAAAAATCATTCCATGACCCCCGTCACAAAAAGACTGTACTGTGGCGCCCGGGAATGATTTTTTTAATCCCCGTCCCAGAATAATCATTCCCGGGCGCGTTGCTGCTGGCGTGCTTTAGTACTGGCTCTCGTGCTTGCTGAAGAAGTCGAAGCGCGGGGGTAGCGGCTTTACGCGGTGCTCGCCGGGCTTCTCGCCCAGGCTCTCCACAAACTCATCCGTGGAGGCGAAGATGTTATCCCAGCTAAAGAAGGCGACCGGGTCAACGTCGAAGTACTTGCAGATGAGCTCGCAGCCGGCCGGGACGATGCCGTGCATCAGGACGGTCGCCACGCGCAGCTCGGTAAAGGCGTCGACGAGAGCCTGCGTCATCGCGGCATTGGCTGGCTCGCCCTCAAGCTTGTTGGCGGCCTTGGAGGCGTCGCTCCAGCGCTTGTTGGCGGCGCGCAGGTAGTCGTCGCACACGGCGAGCGCGCGGTGCGTCTCGAACTTGTACATGGCCTGCTCAAAGGCGAGGGCTGCCTGCTCGGCGGCCTCGACTACGGTGTCAGAAGCTGCGCCGGCGGGGATGCAGCCGTTGCGGTAGGGGCTCTCGTCGCCCTCCTTGACGGCGACGCCGTAGAAGCAGCTGCGGGCCAAGCGGTTGAACACGCCGGTCAAAAGGGCGCTCTCCTTAAGGGCAGGATCGATGACGCGCTTGTCGTCGCAGGCGCGCACCTCGTTGCCGTCCTTGTCCTTGCCAGTCACACGCGTGTCGTATGCCTTGGGGCTAAAGCTCACCGGCTTTTCGGACAGGCCGAGCGACAGCCAGTGCGCGCGCATCTGCTCGCAGGTGTAGTGGTTGAGCAGGTCGTCTGCCGGCGGGGGAGGCGTCTGCGAGGACGAGCTGGCCTTTTTGCCCATGTAGAGCAGGTGGTAGCAGGCGCTGACGGTGCTTTGCGTGAGGTCCCAGCCCAGGGCCTCCCACATGGCGGTCTGCGCGATGCAGTAGAAGTAGATGTTGTCCTGACCGATAAACTGGTAGATCTGTGCGTCGTCCGAGCACCACCAGTCGCGCCAGTCGAGCGAGCTGTGCTGGTAGGTGGGTGCGGGCACCTGCGTGGAGTCGGCAGCGGGCTCGCCCATGAGGGCGGCATCCTGGGCGGCGACGCCCTCGGTCACGCCGGCGGCCTTGGCATCGCGCGCGAGCACGGTGCGCGTATAGCTGATGGGCGCCCACAAGCTCTCGGGCCAGCACCAGCAGGTGACGTCGGTCACGCCATCGATCTCGGGCACCGGAACGCCCCAGTCGATGTTGCCGGTGATGCGGAAGGGCACGAGTGCCTTGCCGCTGCGGAAGCGCACGCCACCGTTGGCGAGCACGGCGTGGGCATCGTCGCGCTCCTTCCAGCTGGGGAAGGTGACGGTAAAGCTGCTCTTGTTGCCCTCGGGCTCCAACACGGTGTGCTCGGGAAGTTGGTCCTCGACGGCATCGAAGGCCTCGCGGAACTTGTTCTGGATGTAGAGCTGAGCCGGCAGCAGCCACTCCTCCATGGTCTTGGAGACCACGGAGCGAACCTGCGGGTTCTGGGCGAGCTTGGCGGTGTAGGTCTTCATAAAGTCGAGGTAGGCGGGTAGGTCGAAGTAGAGGTTGTCGACCGGGCGCAGCTCGGGCACCTCGCCGGTGAGCTGGCTCTTGGGCGCGATGAGCTCCTCGGGCTCAAACTGGTGGCCCAGATCGCACTCGTCGGCGTACGCCTTCTCGGACTTGCAGCCTTGGATGGGGCAGCGGCCGATGACCTGGCGGCCGTTGAGGAATGTGCCGGCCTTGGCGTCGTAGAACTGCAGCGTGGAGCGCTTGGAGATGGTGCCCTGCTCGTGCAGGCGCTCGATAATCTCGGCAGTCACCTCGTTGTGGATCTGGGCCGCCGGCTCAAGGCCCGAGCCGCCGTAGATGTCGCAGCTGATGTTGTAGTTGTTGAGGGTCGCGGCCTGGCGGGAGTGATTGGACTCGACATACTCGCCGATGGACTTGTCGTAGCCTTCGTTCTCCTTGAGCTTGCGGTAGCTCTCCATGATGGGCGAACCGTAGCAGTCGGTGCCCGAGGTGAAGATGACGTTTTCGCGGCCCAGGCGGTCGCGCAGGAAGCGGGCGAAGAAGTCGGCCGGGACAAAGACGCCGCCGACGTGGCCAAAGTGCAGACCCTTGTTGCCGTAGGGCTCGCCGGCGGTAACGATGGCGCGGCGAGGCCAGCTGGGACGGTCGTTCATGGAGTATTTGGATGCCATGGGACTCCTTCGCATATGGTGAGAGCGCGGCCGGGCGCAAGGCCTGGCGA
>DBFVGT010000064.1:0-9013 GCA_048524725.1 Collinsella sp.
GCGGAGCGCGAGCACGGCACCCAGCACCGCGCCGACACCGCAGGCAGACGAGAGCCAGCCCATCCACTCAACGCCAACGTGCAGAACATCGCGATAGAAAAACGACTCGAGCGGATCGAAGGCACCGTAGCCAAAGTTCGAGAGGAAGATGATGCAAAACAGCAGGGCGAGAACGCTGTTGGTGAAGACTGTCTTGATGCTGGCTGCGAAGGTAGCGCGGGCGGACGTGCTGGGGTTGGAACTTTGTCCCGCACGCTCCCCTTCCTCTGCCGAATCGGCATCCGCATGCCCGGCGACATGGCTGGTCTGCGGCCTAAAGCCCCAGCCGGCGACGAGCGCCAGCACGGTAAAGAGCATCATGAGCACGAACACCGCGCGCGACGACGTGGCTGCCGCGACAAAACCGCCCAGCGTGGGTCCGACGATAATGCTCACGTTTGAGAACATGGCGATGGCGGAGTTGATGTCTTTGAGCTCGACGGGGTCGTCGGTGAGGTAGGCCGGATAGGATGTAGCAATGGGTTGGGCGAACCCCATCACAAAGCCCAGGAGCACCGCGCCGAGCAGGACGATGCCGGTCGCGCTACCAAAGGCGATGATTGCCGTGCCAGTTGCAAGAGCGCCGACGATGCTCAGCAAGAAATGGCGGCGCGGACCCCAGGCGTCGAGCGCCGCGCCACCCACAAAGGATCCCAGGATCACGAAAACGTTCATAAACAGGACCGCCAGCGATGTCGCGACGACCGAAGCATCGTCCGCATAGGTGAGCGTTCCGATGACGCCGATAAAATAACTGGTCTGAAAACCGGTGTAGATGAGAAAGCGCATCGCCACCAGGCGCTTGGCCTGCACGGACAGCGATGATTGAGGCTTTGAGAAAAGAGAGGCGAGCATGGAGACTCCTTGTTTCATACGAATGCGGACGGCGGGCATTCGCCACCGTCTGTCAAATCAATCTATCCGCATGAAACATTAAGGACACATCAAGCCCCTTCTCTCCGTTTTCCGTCCGTCATGAACTACTTGGTAGATTGTAAGGCATGTCCCACACATCCACCAAAGCAAAAACCACCACAAAGGTGCCTGGCCCCTTTGTGGTGGTTGCGACGTTTACGCTGGTTGAGACTTGGCTAGGCCAGGTCGGCGCCGTTGGTGGCGATGACCTTCTTGTACCAGAAGAAGCTGTCCTTGCGGCTGCGGGCGAGCGTGCCGTTGCCGTCGTTGTCCTTGTCGACGTAGATGAAGCCGTAGCGCTTCTTCATCTCGCCGGTCGAGGCGCTCACCAAATCGATGCAGCCCCACATGGTGTAGCCCATCAGGTCCACGCCGTCCTCGATGGCAATCTCCATCTGCTTGATATGCTCGCGCAGGTAATCGATGCGGTAGCCGTCGTGAATCGCACCGTCCGCCTCGACCTCGTCCACCGCGCCCAGGCCGTTCTCGACGATCATCAGCGGCACCTGGTAGCGGTCGTAGACCTCCTCCAGGTAGTAACGCAGGCCCTCGGGGTCGATCGCCCAACCCCAATCGCTCTTCTTGAGGTACTCGTTGCCGGCGCCACCAAAGATGTTGCCCTGCTCCAGCAGCACCGGGTCAGCCGTGGCCGTGGCGCTCATGTAGTAGCTAAAGCTGTAGAAGTCGACCTTGCCGGCGGCCAGCGTGGCGGCGTCCTCGGGCGAAACCTCCACGTGCACGCCTTCGCGGCGCCACACGCTGGGCGCCCACGAGGGATACGCACCGCGCACCTGCACGTCGCCGCAGTAGAAGTTCATCTCGCGCTGCTGCTTTTGTGCGGCCAGAACGTCTGCCGGATTGCACGTGTGCGGGTAGCAGGCGTTGCCGGCGATCATGCAGCCGATCTTGTTCTGGGGATCGATCTGATGGCCCATGGTGACGCACTTGGCGCTCGCCAGGAACTGATGGTGCAGGGCATCGAAGCGCGCCTGCGGGTCGTCCCAGTCGCAGTCGCCAAAGGCCATGGGCGTGTCGGTTGCCTCGGGCACCATGCCGCCGCCCATCACGCCGCCAAAGCCGCCCATGAGCAGGCAATTGATTTCGTTAAAGGTGAGCCAGTAGCGCACCAGGCCCTTGTACTCGGTCATGACGGTGCGGGCGTAGTTGAGGTAGAAATCGATGAGCTTGGGGTTCTTCCAGCCTCCGTAGTTTTTGGACAGACCATAAGGCAGCTCATAGTGGCTAAGGGTGACCATGGGCTCGATGCCCTGCTCCTGACAGGCCTGGAACACACGGCGGTAGAACTCGATGCCGGCCTGGTTGGGCTCGGCCTCGTCGCCGTTGGGGAAGATACGGCTCCAGTTGATGGACATGCGGTAGCACTTAAAGCCCATCTCGCCAAAAAGCTTGATGTCGTCGAGATAGTGATGGTACATGTCCACGGCCTCGTGGCTGGGATAGTGGTACTGGGGCAGAATGCCGTCGGTAATGTGGCGCGGCTCGGAGACCGTGCCGCCGGTCATGATGTCGGGAACGCCGAGGCCCTTGCCGTCCTCGTTGTATCCGCCTTCGCACTGATTGGCGGCAGTGGCACCGCCCCACAGAAATCCATCGGGAAAAGCCATGTTGGCTCCTTTCGTACGTGTTGGGATGTTGCGTGGACGCCGAAGCGGCGTCCACGAGGTAATTTGCGTCCCGATCGGAGTTCGCGTTGAGTCGGCCGCCACGAAACCGGCCCATCTACTACGTTTAGTCGTGAACCCCCGACCACGCCGCAATTGTCAAAAATAAAACCGCAGGTAGACGGCTTGGCGGTTTTCGAAAAACCACCGTGTGGTTGGCCCCTACCACTTAAACGTAGTAGATAGGCCGGTTTCGTGGCGAGGCATGTTGCGGGACGCGCACGGACCGACCCATCGAAACTATGCCGGCTTAAGATATGCGGACGGAGCTGACGGAGACGACGTTTGCCCAGATAAAACCGACCAAAATAAACCTGTCCCTTATTGGCAGGTTCAAAACCATGCCGGTTTACGGGGCAGAACCAGTGCCCCTTGAGCATGCCAGAAACGGCAAGGACAAAACCGCAGGTAGGAGGCTTGTCAGTTTACGGAAAAACGGGGTATGGTCAGCACTCACCGTTTCAGCCCCGTAATCCGGCATGGTTTTGATTTTGGGCAGTCGCTCGGACGAGCGCATGGCATCTAGCCCCTTTGAAAAAAACCGGCGGGGCGCTCCCCCCGCCGGCTTGGTACCGAGTCTTTGTCGTTTGGGCTACTTGGCAGCCTCGGGCTTGTAGGTGGCAAACTCGATCGCAAAGCCCACGGCGGCACCCACGAAAGAGGCAACGATAGCCCAGATCATGTGGTTGATGCCGTTAACACCGGAGGGGTCGATGAAGGACAGCCAGTTGAAGACGCCCAGACCACCGGACATGTACACCACGGCGCCGGAGAGACCAATGATGAGGCCGCCCACAGCAGAACCGATGCTGGCGTTGATGAAGGCCTTCTTATCGGGCAGGGCGACACCGTAGATAGCGGGCTCGGTGACACCAAAGAAGAAGGCGGAGATCATGGCCGGCAGCGCGATACCGCGGAACTTCTCGTCCTTGTTCTTGAGATACATGGCGAAGAGCACGGCGCCCAGCGAGAAGGAGTGGGCGATAACGGAGCCCAGGATGTAGTCGTGGCCCAGAGTGGACAGGTTGACCAGCGCGATGGGCACGAGCGACCAGTGGAAGCCAAAGATGACCAGGCACATCCAGAAGGCACCGACGAGGGTGCAGCCCAGGAGGGAGCCGATCATGGGCAGGCCAAACAGCAGCGCGAAGAACTCACCAAGCAGGTTGGTGATGAGCGTGGCGATGGGGCCAATGACCAGATAGCCAAGGGTGACGGTAACGGTGACGACGATCAGCGGGGTGAAGAACATCTTCATAGAAGCGGGCATCCACTTCTTAACCCAGTGCTCGAGGGTGGAGCCAAACCAGACCATGAGCAGGATGGGGATAACGGAGCTGGTGTAACCCGAGGCAGGCATGATGAGCGGCAGGCCCAGGAACGTGGTGTACCAAGAGAAGGTGCCAGCAAAGCCGAGCTCGACGGAGCCGACAACCTCGCCCGAGGTCAGGGCAACCATGGTGGGATACACCAGGGCAAAGGCGATGGCCATGCCGTTGAACTCGCTCATCTTGAACTTCTTGGCCGCGGTAAAGCCAAGCACCACGGGCAGGAAGTAGAACATGCCGTCAGCGACGGTGTAGAGCAGCGTGTAGGCGCCGTCGTTGGCAAAGCTCGGGACCAGGAAGGTAGCGAGCGCCAGCAGGCCCTTCATGATACCGGCAGCGGCGAAGGTGCCGAGCATGGGGGCGAAGATGCCCGAGATGAGGTCGATGATCACATCGGTAACGCCCTTGGGAGCGGCATCGTCGTCATCGGCGTCGACGGCGCCGCCGTCGCTAAAACCGCCGGCCTTGAGAACGGCGTCGTAGACGTCCTCGACGATGTTGCCCACAACAACCTGGTACTGGCCGTTGGCGTGCATGACCTTGATGACGTTGGGCAGCTCGGAGATTGCCTCGTCATTGGCCTTCGACTCGTCCTTGAGCTTAAAACGAACACGGGTAATGCAGTGTGCGACGCATTTGACGTTGGACTTGCCGCCAACCAGCTCTACGATCTGGGCAGCAAGATCGTCGTATTTACCTGCCATGATCTGTCCTCTCTTTTCCAAATTTCGACAAAAATATCCCCTACCGCGAGCCGGTACCTTGCCCGCAGTTAGAAACCAAAAAGAATTGTTGCGATTGCCGCCGGGCTGGCGGCTTTACTCACTCGGTCTGCGAAGCCGATCGCAGACGGTTGATATGCATCATCAGATACAAGAGCTCCTCGTCCGAGCAGCTCTGCTTGAACTCTTTCTCGAACACGCGGTTGATGGCGTACGCACACTGGTAGGCCTCGGGAAAATCGCGGGCGGCCTGCATAAACAGTGAGGAGTTCTCGGTCTGCGTGCAGCTGCCCTTAACAAGGCGGCGAACCAAAAAGCGCAGGTGCGCAAGAAAGCGAATGTAGCAGTACGACGCCGTGTCGAGCGAGCAGCCGAGCTGCTTTTCCACGGAATGGGTTACCTCGTCAAGCACGCGGGTGCTCTTCATGATGAAGTCCATGTCCTTGGCGCGGCCCATGCCGTCGACCTCGGCGTTAACGATGTGGAGCGCGATGCTCGTGGCCTCGTTCTGACCCAGCTTGGCGCCGGTGTGCTTTTGCACGATGGCGAGCGCGGCCTGACCGATTTCGAGCTCACGCGGGTAGATGAAAGCCACCTCATGCTCGAGCGGGTTGGGAGCGCTGATCTGGTCGTCGTCGCGCTGAACGGCAAACTGCAGGTGATCTGCCAGGATAAAGGGCAGGCCACCGGACAGCTTGCAACCAAGCTGCTGGGATGCGAAGCAGGCAATGTCGCTTGCCGCGAGCAGAACGTCGTCGGGAAGTGTGCCGACCATATCCTGCAGGCTCTCGGGAACGTTATAGAATTTGCGCTGGATGAGCGACTCATCGGCAAGCTCGTAGGGCATCTCGTGAAAACCGATGCCCTTGCCAAAGACAACAACCTCTCGGCCGTCATCGCTGGCGGCGAGAGCAACGTTATTGTTGATCTTCTTTAAAATGAGCATGAAAAAACTCCTCGGACATCGGCGCTAGACGACGGGGCGATATTCCTCGTCTTCTATTATGCGCAAGTGATGCCTCCCGAGGAGTAACAAACTTGTGAGCACGTGGGCGATTGTAGGATGAAACTTGCATGCAGCGTAAGCCCCATTGGTGCGAAAGTCCGCTGAACGGTAGGAAATCGCCTGTAAACGGCAAAACCACCACAAAGGTGCCTGGCCCCTTTGTGGTGGTTTTGGCTGATGCCCCGATGTTACTCGCGCGGGGTGCCGTAGGGGTTGTACAAATCTGCAAGAGCAAATGTGCCGGTAGTAGCATCAAAGTCGAGTTCGAGCACACAGCAGTTGCCAATGCGGTGCTTCATCTTGAGCGGCTCCACGCCCACGCCGCGCATGACCTGAGCCGCTGCGGCGCCATGGCTCACGCACAACACGCTCTCATGTCCAGGGCGCTGCATGAACTCGGTGATGGTCGCCATCATACGCTCGCGAAACTCGACTTCGCCCTCGCCGTCATACTGCTTGTAAAAATCGCCGTACGGCAGGCGCGGATTCAAATCCTCGCTCGCGCCCTCAAATTTGCCAAAGTTCCACTCCTTAAGGCCCTTGACGCGCTCGTAAGGCTGACCGGAGAACGCAAGCTCAAGCGTGTCGCACGCACGCTCGGACGTCGAACTGTACGCATGGTCAAACGTAAGGCCACGCCCTCGCAGGGTCGCACCGACAGTTTTAGCCTGCTCGATTCCCAGCTCGGTGAGCGGCGAGTCACACCAGCCCTGCTTGCGACGAAGCAAGTTAAAGAGCGTTTGACCGTGACGCATAAAGTACAGTTTTGACATGAGGCCTCCGTGATCGCAATCGTTTGTCAGCGATTATGACACCTTGAGCTAACTTTAAGTCAAAGCTTTTTTGCAAAAACCACCACAAAGATGCCTGTCCCTTTTTGGCAGGTTATGGCAGCGCAGCGAGCCGGTTCCAAGTGCCCCAGGTCGCCCCGAAAGAGGAGCGACGCGTACTTTGGTACGCGAGCGACGGCTTGAGGGGCGAGATGGGGTGCTTGGGGCCGGCGCAGCGTCGAGCCTTAAAGGTGATCTTGGATCAGGTCGCAGATGGCTCGGGCGTCGTTGATGTTGATGGCTCGGGTCGCAAAGCCGGCGTCGAAGGCCTGACGCGCCAGGGCTTCGTTGCAGGCAAGGGCCAGCGTGTGACCGTCGACCAGGTCGAGCGAGCTCTTGCCGCGCAGACGGTCGACACCGGAGCGCGCGACGACGATGTTGTCGAAGCCCTCGGTCTTGTAGCCCTCGATGATCACCACGTCGACATCGTTGTAGCGCGACAGCAGCTCGCGCGCGGGCATCTCGTCCTCCTCGCGCGTGTCGGCGTACTCCGCCCAGCGCGTGGCGCAAATGAGCCCCACGTGCTTGGAGCCAGCCTGGTGATGGCGCCACGTATCCTTAGCGGGAACATCGATATCAAAGCCATGGTGTCCATGATGCTTGAGCGAACCCACACGCAGGCCGCGGCGCGTGAGCTCGGCGATGACCTTCTCGACGAGCGTGGTCTTGCCCGAGTTTTGGTAGCCGATAAACGCGATCGCGGGGACAGCCGGAGCGGGAGCTGCGGGCGCGATGGCGGCAGGTGCGCTTGCGGGTGCGTCGCCCGCGGCTCCCACGGCCTCAACAGCAGCGGCCTGACGCTCTGCGCGATCCCACACGCCCGAGCGGCCGCCCTCCTTGTGCAGCAGGCGCACGTCGACGATCTCCATGCCGCGATCGACGGCCTTGCACATGTCATAGATCGTAAGGCACGCGGCACTCGCGCCGGTCAGGGCCTCCATCTCGATGCCGGTCTTGCCCGTCACGCCGGCCGTAACCAGTACGTGAAAGCCAACCTGCCCATCCGTGCGCGCCGGCGCCCAGTCCTCGGGCACGTCCTCGGCCGGCGTCCCCGCCGGAGCGATGGGCGCAATGTCGCACTTGCTCTTGGTAATGAGCAGCGGATGGCACATGGGGATGATGTCGCTCGTGCGTTTGATGGCCATAATGCCCGCCACGCGCGCGCAGGCAAGCACGTCGCCCTTTTTGGCGCGGTCCTGCAGCACCATGGCCTGCGTCTCGGGATGCATGAGGATGGTGCCCTCGGCGATGGCGGTGCGATGGGTCTCGGCCTTGTCGGACACGTCAACCATGCGTACCTCGCCCTTGGCGTCCACGTGCGTCAGCTCGTCGCGACGGGCGTCGCGGGCGTCACGGACGGGCTCAGTGGCAGCACTGGCAGTCGGCTGCGCGCCTGTAACGGCATCGCTGGACGCAGCCGTGACTTTGTGGGCAGACATCGCGGCCCTGCGAGCGGCCTTGGTGGCATCGGCGTACCTGCTCTTGGCCATATGATCATCCTCCGATTTGGGACATAAATCGTTGCGTGCCCTCAATTATCGCGTGTTCCTGCGGTTTGTGGGCCACGGCATCGCGCCAAATCGAAAGTACCTGCATATCATCACCACGGCGCAGGGCGTCGCGCACCGAATACTCGGCATCGCTGAACAGGCACGGACGCACGTTTCCGTCGGCCGTCAGGCGCAGACGGTTGCAATTCGCACAAAAATGATTGGACATGGCGCTAATGAAGCCAACCGTTCCCGCCGCGCCCGGAAAGTGCCAATAGCGCGCAGGACCCGCGCCGGCAGGAGCGTCGTTGATGTCGAGCGGCTCGAGCTCGCCCAGTCCCGCCGCGGCGGCCCCGGCATTGATGCGCTCCCGCAGCTCGTCGCTCGGAACGGTATCGCTCGCGTCCCACAGCTCGGGATTGAGCGCGGGCGCGTGCGGGTCCACGGCGCAATGCGAGCTCGTGTGCTCGTCGCCAATGGGCATGTATTCGATAAAGCGCAGGTGGATGGGGCGGTCGAGCGTGAGCCGCGCGAGGGCCGCCACATCCTGTTTGAGCCGGCGCACAACAACGCAGTTCACCTTAACGGGCTCAAAGCCCCAAGCCAGCGCCGCGTCGATGCCAGCCATGGTCTGCTCGAGCCGACCCAGGCGCGTAATCTTTCCAAAGAGCGAGGGGTCGAGTGTGTCGAGCGAAATGTTGACGCGGTTAAGCCCAGCATCTTTGAGCTGCGGTGCCAGCTTGGGCAGCAGGGCGCCGTTGGTGGTGAGCGAGATGTCCTCGATCTGCGGAATCGCGCGGATGTCGCGAATAAGCGGAATAATACGGCGGCTGACCAGCGGCTCGCCGCCCGTCAGGCGTACGCGGCGAATGCCCTCCCCCGCCACCAAGCGCACAAAGCGGGCAATCTCCTCGGCGCTGAGAAGCTCATCGTGTGCGCGGGGTGCCACGCCATCGGCCGGCATGCAGTAAATGCAACGGAAATTGCACTTGTCGGTAACG
>DBFVGT010000065.1:0-3634 GCA_048524725.1 Collinsella sp.
CGATATGGGTGAGCCCCGAACGGGAGGCTTCTTGCTTGTAACAATATTATTCTTACTGGTTAGTTGATACGACAAAGGAACAGTTCCTTTGTCGTATCAACTAACTGTTATTAGATTATTTGTTTCTACCTTCGCAGGCTCTAACTGGGGCGAACCCGGCGTAGCCGCTAGCAAGTAAACGTAGCTCACCCGTGGGAGACCCCTATATATCGTTCCACGCGCAGTTTCGCAGCGCAGCGAGAATGTTTGAGCACGGAGGAAACACCCCGCCCGTCCCCGGGGCGCCCTCCGTCAGTAATCGGTCCTACTCCAGCTCAAACGCTCCGGTATAGAGCTGGTAGTAATACCCGCGCTTGGCAATCAGCTCGTCGTGGTTGCCGCGCTCGATGATACGGCCGTGGTCCAGACAGATGATCGCGTCGGAGTTGCGCACGGTGGACAGGCGGTGTGCGATGACAAACGTCGTGCGGCCCTCCATGAGCTTATCCATACCCGCCTGCACAATGGCCTCGGTGCGGGTGTCGATGGAGCTCGTGGCCTCGTCCAGAATCATCGCCGGCGGATCGGCGACGGCAGCGCGCGCGATCGAGATCAACTGACGCTGGCCCTGCGACAGCTGGGCGCCGTTGCCGGTGAGCATCGTGTCGTAGCCGTCGGGCAGGCGGGTGATAAAGTCGTCCGCGCCCGCGAGCTTGGCCGCCGCGATGCACTCCTCGTCGGTCGCATCCAGGTTGCCGTAGCGGATGTTATCCATCACGGTGCCGGTGAACAGGTTCACGTCCTGCAGCACGACGCCCAGCGAGCGGCGCAGATCGGCCTTGCGGATCTTGTTGACGTTGATGCCGTCGTAGCGAATCTTGCCGTCGGCGATGTCATAGAAGCGGTTGATGAGGTTGGTGATGGTCGTCTTGCCGGCACCGGTGGCGCCGACAAACGCGACCTTCTGGCCCGGCTTGGCAAACACGGACACGCCGTGCAGCACCTCGTGGTCGGGCGTGTAGCCAAAGTCGACGTTGTCCATGACCAGGTCGCCGCGCAGCGGTACGTACTCGATCTCGCCGGTTGCGCGGTGCGGATGTTTCCACGCCCACATGCCGGTGTGGTGGTCCGCCTCCTCGAACTCCCAAGTCTCGGGGTTCACCTGCGCGTTGACGAGTGTCACGTAGCCTTCGTCGGCCTCGGGCTTCTCGTCGATGAGCTCAAAGATGCGGTCGGCGCCGGCGAGGCCCATGACCACGGCGTTGATCTGCTGCGAGATCTGGCCGATCTGTCCGCAGAACTGCTTGGTCATGTTGAGGAACGGCACCACGACGGCGATGGACAGCGCCATGCCCGAGATGCTCAGGTTGGGCACGCCCAGCGCCAGGAAAATGCCGCCCGCCAGTGCGACCAGCACGTAGAGCAGGTTGCCCAGGTTCATAAGGATGGGCATGAGGATGTTGGCGTACATGTTGGCCTTCTGGGAGACCTCGAAGAGCTTTTCGTTGCGCTCGTCAAAATCGGCCTCGGCGGCAGACTCGTGGCAGAACGCCTTGACGACCTTCTGACCGTTCATGACTTCCTCGATATGGCCCTCGACCACGCCGAGCTCGGTCTGCTGCGCAATGAAGAAGCGCGCGGAGTTGGAGCCGAGCAGCTTGGTCATAAAGGTCATAAAGGCGACGCCGGCGATGATGACCAGGCACATCCACACGCTGTAGTACAGCATGATAAAGAACACCGTGACGATGATGATGATCGTCATGAGCAGGTTGGGCAGCGACTGGCTGATCATCTGACGCAGCGTGTCGATGTCGTTGGTGTAGTGGCTCATGATATCGCCGCGCTGGTGCGTGTCGAAGTAGCGGATCGGCAGGTCCTGCATGCGGTTGAACATCATCTCGCGCAGCTTCTCGAGCGAGCCCTGCGTGACGATAGCCATGGCGCGGTTCCAGAAGAGCGAGGACAGGACGCCGACGCCGTAGATGCAGGCGAGGGTGGTCACGAGCTGCAGAATCTTGGGCTGCGCGGCTTCCCAATCGCCCGACTGCCACGATTCGCTAATAATTTGCAGGGCGCTCTGCAGGAAGGTCGCGCCGATGGAGTTGATGATGGCGCAGAGCACCACGCCGGCGACGACAAGGGGCAAAAGCACAGGATAGAAGCCAAAGAGCGTCTTGATGAGGCGCGACATGGTGCCGCCCTTACGGTTGAGCGCGCGCTCGGCGGTCGTTGCCTTACTCATGTGCCTCGCCTCCTTCCTGGGTCTGAGCTTGCGTTGCGGTCATGTCGGTGTTGTCTGCCGCCGTGTTCGCGTCGCCAGAGACGTCGTCGGCGTCTTGCGTACCTTCGGCAGACATCTTGTTTTGCGAGGTAAAGGTCTCGCGGTAGATCTCGCTCGTCTTAAGCAGCTCGTCATGGTTGCCGATCTGCGCGATTCGGCCGCCCTCCATGACGATGATGCGGTCTGCGTCCTGTACGGAGCTGATGCGCTGGGCGATGATGAGCTTGGTCGTGTTGGGCAGATAGCTTGCCAGCCCTGCGCGGATCTTGGCGTCGGTCTTGGTGTCGACGGCGCTGGTGGAGTCGTCCAGGATCAAGATCTTGGGGCGACGCAACAGGGCGCGTGCAATGCACAGGCGCTGCTTCTGACCGCCCGAAACATTAGAGCCGCCCTGTTCGATCCAGGTGTCGTAGCCCTTGGGGAAACCGTCGACAAATTCGTCGGCGCAGGCCAGATGCGCTGCCTCGCGGACTTCCTCGTCGGTGGCGTTCGGGTCGCCCCAACGCAGGTTCTCGGCGATGGTGCCGCTAAACAGCACGTTTTTCTGCAGCACCATGGCGACCTGGTGACGCAGCGTGTCCAGGTCGTAGTCGCGCACGTCCACGCCGCCCACGCGCACAGCGCCTTCGGTGGCGTCGTACAGGCGGGCGATGAGGTTGACGAGCGTGGACTTGGCCGAGCCGGTGCCGCCGATGATGCCGATGGTCTCGCCGCTCTTAATGTGCAGGTCGATATCGTCGAGCGCCTGGCGCTTCGCATGCTTGGAATACTTAAAGCTCACGTGGTCAAAGTCGATGGAACCGTCGGCAACCTCGAGCACGGGCTCGGCGGGATCGGCGATCGTGGGCTCGGCGGCCAGCACCTCGGCAATGCGGTGTGCCGATTCGTCGGCCATGGTCACCATGACAAAGATCATCGACAGCTGCATCAGGCTCATGAGAATCTGGAAACCATAGGTAAAGGTCGAGGAGAGCTGGCCCACGTCGAACAGCGTGCCCTGGCTCGTGATGATGAGCTTGGAGCCCAGGTAGATGATGACGACAAACGCGCCGTTGACGCAGATGTTCATCATGGGGTTGTTAAAGGCGAGCAGCTTCTCGGCGCGGGTGAAGTCCATCTGGACGTCGCGCGCGGCGGTCGCGAACTTCTCCTTCTCAAAGTCTTCGCGCACATAGCTCTTGACCACGCGCATGCCGGTGACGTTTTCCTCGACGGACTCGTTAAGGGCATCGTACTTGTGGAACACGCGCGAGAAGATGGGGCGCACCTTAAAGATGATAAAGAACAGTCCAAAGCCCAGCAGCGGAATGATGACCAGGTAGACCATGGCGACGCTGCCGCCCATGATAAACGCCATGGTAAAGGCGAAGA
>DBFVGT010000066.1:0-4549 GCA_048524725.1 Collinsella sp.
CGTCCGTGTGACCGAGTTCTTTTTGGGTCTGCCGTGCCGCTTTGACATCCATTACACGTCGCGTCGCATTGGAACCAAGTTTGGCGTGACCCCGCTGCTGCTGGGTGGCTACGCTGCCATCTGCGGTATGGATCCGACCGACGTCTCGTGTGCCGATCGCGTGCTCGCGGCCATCTATCGCCACGGCCGGGTGACGGTGGCCGATCTTGCCGTCGAGCTCGAGCTGTCCGAGGAGGATGTGCTCGAGGCCTGTGCTTTGCTGTTGGGCTGGGGCTCTATCGCTCCCTGGTATGAAGAAGGGGAAAAGCCTTCGCCCAGCTACTATCCCACCAAGTACCAGACTCTGCCGCGTGACGCGGCGGGTTATACCACCTTTGACGGCCGTCGGTTCGATCGCGGGCATGCGACTGCCGAGGGCGATGTATGGGAACTGCCGTGCGACGAGGCCGAATTCCTTGCGCGCGAGCGCTCGCACACCTATTTGGGCCAGGGCTTTGTCAAGCGTGCCTTTATGCTGCTTGCGGGCATTATCGTTAATATCCTGACGGGTTTTTTGCTCCTTATGAGCATCTATTCCATCACAGGTGTCACCGTGCCGGTGGATACCAATGTGATTGGCCAGGTTGACGAAGGCTCGATTGCCGCCTCGGCGGGAATCGAGGGCGGCGACGCGATTCTTTCGGTCGACGGAGTATCGTGCTCTACCTGGATGGACGTTTACGATGCCATCGACAAGGCTGCCGGTAAGGACGATATCGCCATTGAGTACGAGCGTGACGGCAAGCAGCATTCGACCACGGTTGCGCTCAAAGAGGACGATCGCCTAGGTGTGTATGCCTCTACGCAGGTGGTCCGTTTAGACCCCATCACGTCGGCTCGCCTGTCGTTCTCCTATGTTGTGCAGACAGCGGAGGGCGTGATGCGCCTGCTCCAGCCGCAGCATACGATGGAGATTCTCGATCAGTCCTCTTCGATCGTGGGTATTAGCGTTATGTCCTCACAGGCTGCTGCTGCCGGCCCTGCCACGTTCCTTTCGTTTGCCGCCCTCATTTCATTCTTGCTTGGCTTTATGAACCTGCTGCCCATCCCGCCACTCGATGGCGGCAAGCTAGTCATCGAGATCATTCAGAAGATTGCGGGCCGCGAGCTTCCGCTCAAGGTCCAGACGATTGTGAGCTATGTGGGCATCGCGCTCTTTGCGCTGCTGTTTGTCTATATGCTTCGTTCCGACATCCTTCGATTTATTTTGTAGGGGAGTGTTTGGATTGTCTTTATCCCATCCTTTGCCTCGCGAGCTGACGCGCCCCGTGCATGTGGGCGGCGTTCAGATCGGTGGCGGCGCGCCGGTGGTGGTCCAATCTATGACCTGCACCGATACCGCTGATGCCCAGGCAACGCTTGCGCAAGTGTGCGCGTTGGCGCAGGCTGGCTGCGATATCGTGCGCGTGAGCGTGCCCTCCGAGGCCGCGCTTGAGGGCTTCCGCACCATCTGTGCCGAGTCTCCGGTGCCCATTGTCGCCGATATCCACTTTAACCATAAGCTCGCCATTGGTGCCGTTGAGGCCGGTGCCGCCAAGCTGCGCATCAATCCCGGCAATATCGGCGATTGGGCCAAGGTTGACGCGGTGATCGATGCTGCGGGTGCCGCGGGCTGTGCGATTCGCATTGGCGTGAACGCGGGCTCGCTTGAGCAAGATATTGCCGAGCGCGACGACCTCACGCAGCCCGAAAAGCTCGTGATGTCGAGCGAGCGCTTCGTCAAGCACTTTGAGGATCGCGGCTTTACGAACATTGTGCTTTCGGCCAAGGCCCATAGCGTGCAAACGACGCTCGATACCTATCGAGCCCTGTCACGTGAGATTCCCCACGTTCCGCTTCACCTGGGCGTGACGGAGGCGGGGACCAAGCTTCAGGGCACCATCAAGAGCTCTGTAGGCTTGGGTATCTTGCTTTCCGAAGGCATCGGCGACACCATGCGTGTGTCGCTCACGGCCGATCCGGTTGAGGAGCCGCCGGTCGCCTGGGGAATTCTACAGTCGCTGGGCCTGCGTCGCCGTGGTCCCGAGATTGTCTCGTGCCCCACGTGCGCCCGCTGCCAGGTTAACCTCATTCCCATCGCCGAGGAGGTCACCGAGCGGCTTAAGAACTATTCCGCGCCGCTTTCGATTGCCGTCATGGGATGTGCCGTTAATGGCCCCGGCGAGGCTTCTGATGCCGACCTGGGCGTTGCTTGCGGACGTGGTCAGGCCTTGCTCTTTTCGCATGGCCAGATCATTGGTAAAGTAGCTGAGGACCAAATTGTCGACGCGCTTATGGCAGAGGTCGACAAGCTTATTGAGGAGAAATAAATGACCCGAGCAATGTATATGTCTAAGCTCTATGCGCCGACGCTTAAAGAGGATCCGGCGGACGCTGAGCTCGCCAGCCACCGCCTGCTGCTCCGTGCCGGCATGATCCGCAAGGAGGCCGCCGGTCTGTATTCCTACCTGCCGCTCGCATGGCGCTCGATTCGCAAGATTGAGAACATCGTGCGCGACGAGATGGACGCCGCCGGCGCCCAGGAGCTTATGATGCCCATTATGGTCGACGCCGAGTTGTGGCGTGAGTCCGGCCGTATCGATGCCTATGGCAAGGAGCTTGTGCGCTTTGACGACCGTCATGGTCGCGAGTTCGTGCTGGGCCCCACGCACGAGGAGACCGTCACGGCCCTGGTGCGCAACGAGCTGCGCTCCTATAAGCAGCTGCCAGTGAACCTCTATCACATCCAGGATAAGTTCCGCGACGAGTTCCGTCCCCGTTTTGGCCTGATGCGCGGTCGCGAGTTCATCATGAAGGATGCCTACAGCTTCTCCGCCACGCAGGAGAGCTTGCAGGAGGAGTATGACAAGATGAAGCAGGCCTACGCTAACATTTGCGAGCGCTGCTACATCAAGGCCTTGCCCGTCGTTGCCGACTCCGGCGAGATCGGTGGCGATACCTCCGTCGAGTACATGGCTTTGGCCGACGCCGGCGAGGCTTCTCTCGTCTATTGCGATGACTGCGGTTTTGCCGCCGATGATGAGGCTGCAAGCACCAAGGTCGTCGTGACTGAGGGTCCCGGTGACGGTACGCTTACCAAGGTCGAGACTCCGGGCATGGGCACCATTGAGGCCGTTGCTAAGTTCTTTGGGTTCCCCGAGAACGGCACGCGCAAGTCCCTGGCGCTCATCGATGCCGAGGGCAAGCCCGTCGTGGCCATCGTCCCGGGCGATCATGAGCTCAACGACTGCAAGGCCGAGCATGTCTTTGGCAAGGGTTATCGCATGATGACGGACGAGGAGCTTCAGACCTACGGTCTGCACAAGGGCTTTATCGGACCGGTTAACTTGCCCGAGGGCATCCGTCTGGTGTGCGACGAGAGCCTGCGCGAGTCCAAGCAGTGGGCCTGCGGTGCCAACGAGGTCGATTATCACTTTACCGGTGCCTGCCCCGAGCGCGACTTTACCGTCGATGAGTGGGCAGATCTGGTCACCGTCGTTGCCGGCGATCCCTGCCCGCACTGCGGCAAGCCGCTCTCTGCTGCTCGCGGCATCGAGGTCTCGCAGGTCTTCCAGCTGGGTACTAAGTATTCCGAGGCCATGGGCGCCACCTTTATGGACGAGGACGGCAAGGAGAAGCCGCTTATCATGGGTTGCTACGGCGTGGGCGTGTCCCGCTCGCTTGCTGCCGTCGTGGAGCAGCACAACGACGAGCACGGTATCGTCTGGCCGGTTTCCGTTGCCCCGTACGAGGTCGCTGTGATTCCGCTCGATCCCAAGAAGGAGGAGTGCGCAACCGTCTGCGACCAAATCGTCGAGGGCTTGTGCGCCGAGGGTATCGAGGTCGTCGTCGACGACCGTGACGAGCGTCCCGGCTTTAAGTTTGCCGATAACGACCTTATGGGATTCCCGTATCAGGTGGTGCTTGGCAAGCGTGGCCTTAAGAATGGCACCGTTGAGCTCAAGGACCGTGCCACGGGCGAGCGCGAGGACGTGGCGATTGACGAGGTCGTCGCCAAGGTTGCCGAGCTTGTTAAGGCGGCCCGCCGTTAATCGACGTTTCTGCTATTAGATGTAATTGCGGGACTGCTCCGTATCTCTCTTAGGAAGAGATGCGGAGCAGTCTATTTTGTTGCGTGAATAAACTCGATGGGTAAAGGAAAACCCCACAGCCCATATGAGCTGCGGGGTTTTCTTGTCCTCCGATGCGAAATAAATCGCTCAGATATTACTGATAATCGACGACGTCGATCCAGTTCTTCAGGAACTCATCGTTCACGTTGCGCTTACGAGCGAGCTCGGAAGCGGCGACGATGCTCGTCCACTGACGCACGACCTGCATGGGCATGTCGGCGCGGTCGCAGTAGAGCTCCAGGTAGGCCTCGGCCTGATCCTTGCTGTTGAGGGCGAAGAGCAGGTAGGTGGTGGCAACGTCGGCAGCAGGGGAGCCCTGGGTGGCGTGTGCCCAGTCGCACACATAGAGCTGGCCGTCGTCGCCGACGATGACGTTGGAGGGGTTGAAGTCGCCGTGG
>DBFVGT010000067.1:0-15281 GCA_048524725.1 Collinsella sp.
AAGCTCTCGCGTCCATGGTACTGTCCCATACCGCTCGCCCCCATGCCGCCAAAGCCCATATGGCTCGTGGCCAAATGCATAATGGTGTCATTAACACAGCCACCACCAAAGGGCACGTAACGCACAAAGCGCTGCTGAACCTCACGGTCCTGGCTAAAGATATACAGGGCCAGCGGCGTCGGACGATCCGTAATAAACGTCTCGGCCTCGTCTAGGCTCTCAAACGTCAGCACCGGCAAGATGGGGCCGAAAATCTCCTCCTGCATCACGGCGTCATCGGGGGACACGCCGTCCAAAATCGTCGGCTCGATCTTGAGCGAAGCCTCGCGCGCGGCGCCTCCAAGCACGACCTTATCGGGATCGATCAGTCCGCGCACGCGCGCAAAGTGCTTGGCGTTGACGATATGCCCGTAATCCTCGTTGTCAAGCGGATGCTCGCCAAACATACGATGGACTTCCTCCTTGATGAGGCCCAGTAGCTCGTCGTGCACGCGCGCATCGACCAGCAGATAGTCGGGCGCCACGCAGGTCTGCCCCACGTTGAGCCATTTGCCAAAAGCGATGCGCCGTGCCGCGACCTTCAAGTTTGCCGTCGCGTCCACGATGCAGGGGCTCTTTCCGCCCAGCTCAAGCGTCACGGGCGTAAGGTTTTTACTTGCGCGCTCCATGACGAGCTTGCCGACCGGAACGCTGCCGGTAAAGAAGATCTTGTCCCAGCACTCATCGAGCAGCGCTTCGTTCTCGGCGCGCCCACCCTCGACAACCGTCACCAGGCGCGGATCAAATGCCTCTTCGCAGATTTGCTTGAGCACCGCGCTCGATGCCGGAGCATAGGCGCTCGGTTTGATGACCACGGTATTGCCCGCGGCAAGGGCGCCAGCGAGCGGCTCGAGCGTTAGCAAAAACGGATAGTTCCATGGAGCCATGATGAGCGTGACTCCGTAGGGCACGGCTTGCGTCTTGCACACGCTTACGGCGTTGGCGAGGTCACACGGGCGCAGGAGCGGACGGCTCCATCGAGCCACATGCGCAATCTGATGACGAATCTCGGAAAGCGATGTGCCGATCTCACACATATAGGCCTCGTCGTGCGACTTGCCCAAATCGGTCTTGAGCGCATGGGCGATATCGGCCTCGTGCGCCCGTACTGCATTGCGCAAACTCACGAGCGCGCGACGGCGAGCGTCGACATCAAACGTGGCGTGCGTCTTAAAGTAGGCGCGCTGATCGCCGACGATGCGCGCAATTTCCTCGGTGTTCATGAGCCCTCCTAGTTCTCGTCCTCAAACATACCACCCGCAACGACCTCGTACATATGCTCGAGCTCCAAACGGTCCATTAAAAGCGGAACGGGGTACAGGGGATTGGCCTCGGCATCGGCATGCGTCGCCATCTCAGGAATGTCGGAGCGGCGAATGCCTGAAACATATCTGGGGATTCCCAGGGTCTCGTTCATGCGGTCGACCCAATCGATAAAGGCCTCGGCCGCCAGGCTGTCCTGCGCGTTAGCCGGCGCGATACCGGCCATGCGGGCGAGATCGGCAAGCTTGGGAGCGGCAGCGTCACCATAAGCGCGAAGCATGTGCGGCAGGATGATCGCGTTGGCCAGACCGTGTGGAATTCCGTATCGGCCGCCCAGACTGTGCGCGATGGCATGCACATATCCAACATAGGAGCGCGTAAAGGCAACACCCGCCTTATACGCCGCCGAAAGCATATTGCGGCGCGCACGCATGTTACCGCCATGCTCATAGGCCTCCAGCAAATTGTCGTGGATGAGCTGAACCGCCTGACGCGCCATCTTGCGCGTGTAGGACGTGGTGCTACGGCCGATAAAGGCCTCGACAGCATGCGTCAGGGCATCCATACCCGTCTGCCCCGTAATGGACGCCGGCAACCCACGCGTAAACTCGGGGTCGTGCACCGCAAAACGTGGGATGAGTACAAAGTCGTTAATGGGGTACTTGTAATGCGTCTCGTCATCGGTAATTACCGCCGCAAGCGTGACCTCGCTTCCCGTGCCTGCCGTGGTGGGAACGGCGATGAGCAGCGGCAGACGACGATGAATGCGCAACAGGCCGCGCATCTTGTTGATGGGCTTCTTTGGCTGCGCGATGCGTGCCCCCACGCCCTTGGCGCAGTCCATGGCCGAACCGCCGCCAAAACCAATAATGGCCTGGCAGGCGTTCTCTCGATACAGGGACGCTGCTTCCTCCACATTCGAGACCGTGGGGTTCGCACGCGTTTCGGCATAGACCGCAGCGCTAATTCCCTTGGACGCGAGCGCTGTCTCGAGCGGTGCCGTGAGCCCCAGACGGGCAATGCCGGGATCTGTCACGATAAGAACATGGTGTATTGAACGCTTTTGAAGCACTGCGGGCACTTCCTCAGCGTGCTCTAAAATGCGTGGCTCGGTATAGGGCAGCACCGGCAATGCGATGCGAAAAACCGTTTGATACGTTCGGCACCAGGCGCGGCGGGCTAGATGCATAAAGGAAGCTCCTTCATTTGTTGATTGGTCAACATTTGCTCGACCGATTGTACTCATCGGAGGTCGCACGAGGTCTAGCAATCGTTAATCAATCAACATCTACACATGCTTAAATTGTTTTATTAAAAATCATTCCTAATAGGCTTCACATTCGGTCTCATTTATGGATAATAGAACTCGTCAAGACGCACGTCCGGAGAGGGCCCTTACGGGACCGGACGAGCGCACCATCGCCATCGATCGAAAGGATCGAATCATGAAGTTTGTTTGCCCCGTTTGCGGTTATGTGGAAGAGTTCGACGGCGACCAGCTGCCCGAGGATTTCAAGTGCCCCCAGTGCGGCGTTCCCGGCTCTCGCTTCCTGAAGCAGGAGGAGGGCCAGCTCGAATGGGCTGCCGAGCACGTCGTGGGCGTCGCCAAGATGGAGGGCGTCTCCGAGGACATCGTTGCCGATCTGCGCGCCAACTTTGAGGGCGAGTGCTCCGAGGTCGGTATGTACCTGGCCATGGCTCGCGTTGCTCATCGCGAGGGTTATCCCGAGATCGGCCTGTACTGGGAGAAGGCTGCCCACGAGGAGGCCGAGCATGCCGCCAAGTTCGCCGAGCTCCTGGGCGAGGTCGTGACCGATTCCACCAAGAAGAACCTCGAGATGCGCGTTGAGGCCGAGAATGGCGCCACCGCCGGCAAGACCGATCTTGCCAAGCGCGCCAAGGCCGCCGGTCTCGATGCTATCCACGACACCGTGCACGAGATGGCCCGCGACGAGGCTCGCCACGGCAAGGCTTTCGCCGGCCTGCTCAAGCGTTACTTTGGCTAAGCCAACCGCCTGAGACATAACCTCTAGCTCGAAGAAGGCCCGGACCGTATTGGTTCGGGCCTTTTTGTGTCTCGAGGACTCGTTAACGCCCTGAAATAGAGCTATCTTCGGCATCGGTCTCTCGTCAAAAACTAAGTGAGTAGACTTTTCGAAACTTGCCGAGCAGACCATCCGTATTGCTTTATAAAGTCGCAGGTAAATGACTTGTTTCAAAACGGCCTGGTCGCCAAAGTGCCAAAAGCCTACTCACTTAGAACCGCAGCCGTCCACGATCGAGCTGTTTTGTGTCTAACGGGCATCTTTCCGTCAATTACTCCCAATTTTATCCAGTCAACGAATAGTTCAGACCGGAGTAATGTCTCAGCCCTTTGCTCATCTGAGCTTTTATCACGATATTCAGCATCGAGCATCCTGCATACGGCCTTAACGATCGCGTGGAATCTACCCTCATCGGATATCTGTCTGTGTGTCAGGAGAAGTACATCGTAGCCCATGGCCTGAAGGGCCGTCATGCGGTCAGCGTCACGCAAGCCATCCCCTGCGCATCCGTGCGAGGCCTTTCCCTGACATTCAATGGCCACCTGTCGCCTGCCGTCCGGCGAAGAAAGAAGTAGGTCGATATACACACGGGACTTTCCCACAATCGCTCGAGCACTTGTGCTTAGCATCACTTCAACATTAAGCTCTATGCCGCAAAAACCTTCGCCTCCCAGGGATCGCGGCAGTGCAAGTAGCAAATACGCCTCGACCTCAAAAGGCGACGCGGCGCCCAATGGAACGAGTTGCGATACCGCTATAAATCTATTGCCGTAACGCATCCCGCAAACATCTGAACAAAAACGGTCAAGGTCTCCGCCCAAAACCAAAGCGTCTCGACGCCATAAATTTGAGGCGGTGCCGTCCTCGGACGGGCAGCGCACCCAACCGAACGTTGTCGAAATCGCGCCCGAATCAATTGCACGCGAAAGCTCCGCCTCAAGTGCCGCCGGCAGGGCATACACCGCAAACAAGCCGCACATCTCCGCCAATACCAAAAGAAGCTGAAGATCCGTCAGATGCCGCGACATGATGAATGCCGTCAGTAGAGGAGACGCAACCAAAAACCCATGCTC
Organism: Collinsella sp.; assembly: GCA_048524725.1. Lineage (GTDB taxonomy): Bacteria > Actinomycetota > Coriobacteriia > Coriobacteriales > Coriobacteriaceae > Collinsella. Next base: position 4,421 of record DBFVGT010000067.1, read on the forward strand.
CGTTTCCAGCACGGATTCCCTGGGAAGCTCACCAAGAAACAGCCGCTGCCTAATGCTGGCAGGACAAGTCCGTTTGTTTCTCGACCGAACCAATGTATACAACGGAAAACCGAGCGCGACCGCAGCCGTCGGGTTGCGGGCGAGATCATATCGCTGCCGGTCTTCTTCCGGTCGTGGAAGCGGCGGACACAAAGCGCGGACTTGAGGAGGCAAACGCCAGTACCTAAAAGCTGATATGTCACAAAGTAGATCCTTCATAGGCACAGGAAAACACGAATTTCAACCCAGTCAGTCACGCATTGGCGCGAACGCACCAAAAATGGTGCCGAACGGACTGCCAAGTTTTCAACAGCCCTCCCCAACTGGCCAAAAGCTTGCCGAGAGCTGGACGAAGCCCTGTTGAAAACCCCATTTTTTCTCATGCAGGAGCTGTGCGCGGCAAGTGAGTAGACTTTTTTGAACATCCCGAGCAGGCCGGTCATCCTGCTTTTCAAAACCGCAGGTAGATAGCTTGTTACAAAACTGCCTGGTCGCCAAAGTGCTAAAAGTCTACTCACTTAGGTTGCAGAGTGCCCCCATTAGCTGCAATTCCAAGGTAGTTAGTACTTTTGGACTCAGATCGTCATACTGAACAAGAATTTGAGTTGAGTTTTCAGGGACAGATGCGCCATCGGCACACCAAAAACAGTCACCGATATCGATAAAAGGGATGCTCGAGCGCGTGAGGGCCCGTGCAAAAGAGCTTCCGCCCGCGTCACGCTCCACGGCCACGACGCAGTAAAGGCCCGCATCTGCATGATCGATCGAAACCTCCCCTGCCGGAAACGTTTTCCGTACAAGCGCCGCCAGGCCATCACGCGCCCCACGAGCACGAACGCGCACGCGGTTCACATGTCGCTCGTAATCACCCGATTCCAGCAAACGCGCCAAGGCAACCTGATCAACAGAACTTACCGACGAGGCGTAGAAACCAAGGTTGCGTTTAAACCTCTCCATTAGTTCATCGGGCAGCACCATGTACGCCAAACGTAACGCCGATGAAAGGCTCTTCGAAAACGTGTTGGTGTAGATAACCGACTGGGCGGCATCGATCGACGCGAGCGCGGGAATCGGCTTGCCGGCAAGGCGAAACTCACAATCAAAGTCATCTTCGATGAGATACCGACCTGGCCGCTCGGCGGCCCAGCTCAGCAGCGCATAGCGACGCGCAATGCTCGTCACAAGACCGGTCGGATACTGATGAGACGGCATCAGGTGAAGGACATCGGTCCCGGTTTTCTGCAGCGCGCTCAAGTCCACGCCCTCAGCATCCAACGGGACATGCCGCACTTCGCAACCCATGGCCTGATAGATGCGCGTCAAGCGCAAATAGCCTGGATCCTCGACGGCATACACCTTGTCCGCGCCAAGCAACTGAACCAACATGGTATCGAGCAGCTGGGCGCCCGCACCGATAACGATGTTGTCGGGGTCGACATTCATGCCCCTTGTCCCGCGCAGATGGTGCGCAATCGCACGTCGCAGTCGAGCGGTGCCCTGCGCCGGTGCGGGCGAAAAGATTTCACGTTCGTCTTCGGACGTCAGCGTCGCCCGTAGCGCACTTTGCCAAAGCCGCGCCGCCTCCAAAGCGGAAGGAGAAAGTGCGTCGAATCGCTCTGCCTGCCCCATGGCATCATGCGCGCTGGGACCAACAGGGACAGCATCTCGGTCGATATCCCCCGCAGCAAAAGCCAAAACCGGCGCATCCGGAAGCTCGCACGCGTAGTAGCCACGACGCGGCATCGAGCAAATATAGCCCTCGGCAAGCAACTGGCTATATGCATTCTCGATGGTAATGACACTGATACCCAAATGACTCGCAAAGGCGCGCTTAGACGGCAGATGCTCCCCCGCCGCAATACGGCCAGCAACAATATCATCGCGAATTTGCTGGTAAACATACTCATAAAGCGATGCTTCGCCGCGATTTTCCAAATTGTAGTCAAGCATGGGTCTATCACCTGACCTTATCGAATCATTCAATCTGGCATTAGTCTGACCTTGTTATTATCTCGAAAACTGAGTATTTCGCCATACCCAGCTCCCCGATAGGATGTTCCGTCAAGCAATGTACATGCCAACCAAGGGAGCAACCATGGCAGAACAGACCAGCAAGGCCGATCGCGTCAAACTCAATCGCGAACTCGCGCAGATGCTCAAGGGCGGCGTCATCATGGACGTCACCACGCCCGAGCAAGCACGCATCGCCGAGGAGGCGGGCGCCTGCGCCGTCATGGCGCTCGAGCGTATCCCGGCCGACATCCGCGCCGCAGGCGGCGTCTCGCGCATGAGCGACCCCAAGATGATCAAGGGCATCCAGGAGGCCGTCTCCATCCCCGTTATGGCCAAGTGTCGCATCGGTCACATTGTCGAGGCGCAGGTCCTGCAGGCCATCGAGATCGATTACATCGATGAGTCCGAGGTCCTCTCCCCCGCCGATGATGTCTATCACATCGACAAGACCCAGTTTGACGTGCCGTTTGTCTGCGGCGCCCGCGATCTGGGCGAGGCGTTGCGCCGTGTTGCTGAGGGCGCCACGATGATTCGTACCAAGGGCGAGCCGGGCACGGGCGACGTCGTTCAGGCCGTGCGTCACATGCGCAAGATCCAAAAGCAGATCCGCGACGTTGTTGCTCTGCGCGACGACGAGCTCTTTGAGGCAGCCAAGCAGCTGCAGGTTCCGGTCGAGCTGGTGCGCGAGGTCCATGCCACGGGCAAGCTCCCCGTCGTAAACTTTGCCGCCGGCGGAGTCGCGACCCCCGCCGACGCCGCGCTGATGATGCAGCTGGGCGCCGAGGGCGTCTTTGTTGGCTCGGGCATCTTTAAGAGCGGCGACCCCGCCAAGCGCGCCGCCGCCATCGTCAAGGCCGTGGCAAACTTCACCGACGCCAAGCTCATCGCCGAGCTTTCGGAGGACCTGGGCGAGGCCATGGTGGGCATCAACGCCGACGAGATCGAGATTATCATGGAAGAGCGCGGGCGCTAGTCCAGCAGAAAGGATCGCACATGAGCGATTATGCACACCAAACGGTTGCCGTGCTGGCGGTCCAAGGCGCTTTTGCCGAGCATGAGGCAAGGCTATCTGAGCTGGGCGCACGCTGTATTGAGCTGAGGCAGGCGGCTGATTTGAAGCAGAACTTTGACCGTCTGGTACTTCCCGGCGGCGAGTCTACCGTTCAAGGGAAACTGCTTGATGAGTTGGGCATGCTCGAGGAGCTTCGTACCCGTATCGCTGAAGGCATGCCCGTCCTGGGCACCTGCGCCGGCCTGATTCTGCTGGCTCACGACCTTGCCGCTCATGACGATAAGGGCACGCCGCGTTTGGCAACCATGGATGTGCTCGTTGAGCGCAATGCCTATGGCAGACAGCTCGGCAGTTTTCGCACCAAGGGACAGGTAGACGGCATCGACGGTGAAGTGCCGCTGACATTTATCCGCGCGCCCCGCATCGTCGAGGTCCACGGCGACGCCAAGGCCTTGGCAGAGGTCGATGGCCGCATCGTCGCCGCCCGCCAGGGCAACCAGCTCGGCGTAACCTTCCACCCCGAACTCGATGAAGACACCCGCCTCCACGAACTGTTCCTGCAAATGTAGGCAGAATTTAAACGAGCGTGGATTATCGGACATACAACAAATGAGAGTGGATAATCTCCCACTTTGAGCTTGAGTACAGGCTCAAACCGGGAGATTATCCACTCTCGTTCTATGTAGTCGTTGGGGACGTTCTTAAACGACTACATCGCGATAGACGACCACGTTTGCCCAGATAAAACCGACCAAAAAAACCTGTCCCTTTTTGGCGTCCTTTTTTTGCAGATTTGGACTATGGGAACGCCGATGCTTTGGCAACGCCAGCGAGCGCCGCCCAGGGCGAACAAGTTGGCATGAAAAAGGCAAGGCATAGACCTTCTGGTCATGCCTTGCCTTTTGAATGACAAATTGTCGCCCTGGGTGGCGCGCAGCGTCAACTAGTTACGCGGTTCGTAGAACCGCGTAACCCCTAGAAACGGTTGCCGCGGAAGCCGCCACCGTTGCGGCCGCCACGGTCGCCACCGCGACCGCCGCGGTCGTTACCACGGTTGCCGCCGAAGCCACCACGGTTGCCACCGCGATCGCCATAGCCACCACGGTTGCCACCAAAGCCGCCGCGACCGCCACGGTCGCCGCCACGGTCGCCAAAGCCGCCACGGCCACCGCGATCGCCACCGCGACCGCCACGGTCGCCGCCACGGCCACCGCGCTCGTCACGGCCGCCGCGAGGACCGCGGTCCTCGTCCAGGCCCATGGCGACGAGCGGAGCGATAACCTTATCGAGAGCGGCCATCAGCTCGGTAGCCTCCTCGTAAGAAAGCTCGGGCAGGAGCTTCTCCTTCTTGTTGGCAAGCTCGACCAGGCCCTCAGCGGCATCCTCGGCAGCGAAGACAACGATCTTGCGCATATCGCCCTCGGCGTCGTCGATGCGGCCGACCAGATCGGCAGCCTCGGCCTCGGCCATCAGGCCATCGAGCTCACGAAGGCGCATGCCCAGCAGGTCGGACATTTCCTTCTGCTCCATCTTGGGCTTGAGGTCAAGAAGCTTGATGGCGCGCTCGATGTTCGCCATGCGCTCGGCCTTGGCCTCCTCCTCCTTGGAAATAGCAAAGCGACGGCTGCGCAGCAGGCGGGCGGCCTTCTGCATCTTGTCCATCAGCTCTTCGTCATCGTAATCAGCGGCGGCCTCGACAACCTCGGCCTCCTCGGCGGAAACCTCGTCAGCAGCCTCAACCTCGGCAGCTTCGGTCTCCACGGTCTCGACTGCCTCGACCTCGGCAGCCATGGTCTCGTTCTCGGTCTCGTTCATGATCTCTTCGTTCTCAGACATGAGACTCCTTCTTGGCCCTCTCGGGCATCATCGCCCCATTCGCGGGGCCCGTCGCGCACTCTTTGCGCTTTATACATTCATGCCTCTCGGCAAAACGTCCATTAGTTTATGGTGTCGCCATCCAATCTAGCTGCAGAATCTATGTGCACACATTAATGCGACATGTGCGACTCGCGGCGAGCGTACACCAGCGACACCGCGAACCCGACAACGGCAATCACGGCCGCCACGCGCACGGCGGCTGCAAATCCTATCGCCTGGGCAACGTCCGATGCAACGCCTGCGGCGCCAGCAGCCACCGCAGAACTCGAAAGCAGGCCGATAAACAGCGACGGACCAAACGACGCGGCAATCATGTTCCACGTGTTAAGCAATGCCGTTCCGTGAGGATGCTCAGCGGCGGGAAGCGTCTCCAAACCGGCGGTCTGCGAGGGGCTCAGTACCAAACCGACGCCGGCATACACCACAACGGTCAGCAGCACGACAACGCCGATGTTCATGCTTGCCGCGGTCATCGAGATTGCCGTCTGCCCCACAGCGATCAGGGCAAAGCCGACCGGCAGCAGCGGCCACGCACCACGGGCATCCATCACGCGTCCGCCCACAATCGAGATCACGGCGTTGCAGGCGATCGCCGGCAAAATGAGCAAACCCGCGACAAGTGCGGTCATGCCGTATGCGCCCTCAAAATAGAGCGGCAACAAAACGCTCATCGAGAACGTCGTCATCATCGACACCACCACAAGCAGGCATGCAGGCCAAAAACGAACGCTCGCCATGGGACGCACGTTAAGCACCGGATGCTCGAGCTTGAGCTGACGAACCGCAAACAGGCCGAGCACCACAACAGCGGCGAAAAGCGCCACGATACCGGCCATCACATTGGTCGAGAACTCGCCTACGGAATACACGAACGCCGTAATGCCGGCAGCGAGCAAAACAACCGACAGAATATCAAGCGTGGTGTTCGAGCGCTCTCCGACATTCCGAACGAGCTTTGCTGCCGCCGCGGCGACCACGACACCGCCCACCAGCGGCACTACGAACACCGCCCTCCAGCCAAACAACGTGCACATAAGACCACTAATCACGGGCCCAAACGCCGGCCCTAGCGTAATGCAGGCACCGCCCAGGCTCAGATACAGACCGAGCTTCTCGCGCGGAGCACAAGATAGCACCACATTCATCATGAGCGGAAACAAGATGCCCGATCCCGCAGCCTGCAAAATACGACTTGGTAGCAAAACGGTAAACGACGGGGCGACCAGGCACAGAACTTCTCCGGCGACCATGCATCCGCATGCGAAAAACAGCAGCTTGCGCGTCGAGAAACGACCGGACAGAAAGGCCATGATGGCCGTAAAGATCGACGTCACGATCATGTATCCCGAAACTAGCCACTGCGCCGTGGTGGCACTCACCGAAAAGGCCGCCATGATATCGTGCAGTGCCACGTTAATGATGTTCTCGTTAAACGCGGCGACAAAGGCTGCAATATACATTACGACGAGAAACGCCGAAGTGGCCGATGGCGTTGCTTGAACTTGTTGCTGAGATTTGCTCCCCATGCATTTCCTTCCTCTTGGAACGACAGTCGCATCGCCCCAGAGGAACAGTCCAGGGCGAGCATGAGCCCTAGACTTACGTCAGACGCCGCACGCGACGGATCCGACAACATGGTCCAACGTTGAAAGATTGTAACGCTGACGCGCAGCTTTCCTTCCGCGCTATTATTAAAAGTCCACGAAAGCACGAGACATGAGGAGCCCGCCATGATTAAGCCCATCATGAAATCCGAGTTCTTTTTGCGCCTGCCTTCCGAAGACGCGGGACCCGACGATGCCGCGACCGGGCAGGACCTCCTGGATACGCTCCATGAGCATGAGCACGAGTGCGTGGGCCTTGCCGCCAACATGATTGGCGTGCGCAAACGCATCATCTGCGTAAAGGACGGCAACAGGGCGCTGCTGATGTACAACCCTCAAATTCTTGAGCAGGTCAATTCCTATCAGACGAGCGAAGGATGTCTCTCGCTTTCCGGCGAGCGCCCCTGTACTCGCTATCGCCGCATTAAGGTTGAGTATTTGGACGAGAATTTCGTCCACCGCATCAAAAACTTCTCGGGCTACACCGCCGAGATCATCCAACACGAAATCGACCACTGTTGCGGAATCGTTATTTAGTTCCGCCGATTCAAGAAAGCTCCCTGCAGCAAAACAACTGCAGGGAGCTTTTCATAGTGCGGAACTTCTATCCCACTAGCTCTGGCGGTAATGATCGAAGAAGTCGGCGAGATCTTCGAGGGACTCTTTGAGCACTTCCATGCGCGGCAGGTACACGATACGGAAGTGGTCGGGCTCAGCCCAGTTGAAGCCGCCGCCGCGCGTGATCAGAATCTTCTTCTCGTGCAGCAGGTCAAGGGCGAACTGCTCGTCATCGGTAATGTTGAACTTCTTCACATCCATCTTGGGGAAGATGTAGAACGCCGCACGCGGCTTAACCACCGAGATGCCGTCAATCTTGTTGAGCGCCTCATACACAAAGTTGCGCTGCTCGTAGACACGGCCGCCGGGGCGGATGTAGTCGTTGACGGACTGATGGCCACCGAGCGCCGTCTGAACGATCGACTGAGCCGGCACGTTGGAGCACAGGCGCATGTTGGAGAGCATGTTGATGCCCATGATGAAGTCGCTCATGCAGCGCTGGTTGCCCGAAAGCACCATCCAGCCAATACGATAGCCCGCGATCATGTGCGACTTGGACAGACCGCTAAAGGTGACGCAGGGCAGATCGGGAGCGAGCGAGGCAATCGAGACGTGCTCGTAGCCGTCCATGCACAGGCGGTCGTAGATCTCATCAGCAAAGATCATCAGCTGATGCCTGCGTGCAACCTCAACGATGCCCTCGAGCACCTCGCGCGGATAGACGGAACCCGTGGGGTTGTTGGGGTTGATGATGACGAGGGCTTTGGTCGCGCTCGTGATCTTAGACTCCATATCCTCCAGGTCGGGATACCAATCCGCCTGCTCATCGCACAGATAGTGCACGGGATGACCGCCGGCAAGGGTTGCGCACGCCGTCCAGAGCGGATAGTCGGGGCTGGGGATCAGAATCTCGTCGCCATTGTCGAGCAGCGCGTTCATCGAAAGCTGAATGAGCTCGGATACGCCGTTGCCCGTGTAGATATGCTCCATCTGAACGTTGGGCAAGCCCTTGATCTGCGAATACTGCATGATCGCCTTGCGCGCGGAGAACAGGCCACGCGAGTTGGAATAGCCTTCGCAGTCGGGCAGCTGCTGGCGCATGTCCTTGATGACCTCATCGGGCGTGCGGAAACCGAAGGGCGCCGGGTTGCCGATATTGAGCTTGAGGATGCGCTCGCCCTCGTCCTCCATACGGGCGGCCTCGTCGACGACGGGACCGCGCACGTCATACAGGACGTTATCGAGCTTGGTGGATTTAGAAAAAGTACGCATGGTGGTGCTCCTTGCAATTTGAGCTGAGGGATGGGGTTCGGGCTTGGAATCGTTGCGGGATGATGATGCCTCGCCTTGATCGGCGTCGCCGGCAAGCAGCCAGGTAACATCGACCTCCAAAATACGGGCGAGCAGCTCAGCCACATCGCGCCGCGGAATCGTCTTGCCGCTCACATATTGGCTCATCTGACTCTTGCCGAGTTTTTTGCCGAGCATCTCCGATGCGCGGATCACGTCCGACTGGCGAACGTCGCGATCGGACATAGCCTGTCGCAGACGATCGCTAAACGTCTCTTGGGCCACTAGAACCTCCTTGCTGGCAAAGTTCAATTTATACAACACGAATTGAACCTGAGTTCAATTTAGGCAGCAGTATAACGCCGTGCTATTTCGAATAGTTCAATTTCAAAAATAAAATGAGCAAGACCTCGAGATTTATCCCAAGGCGATAACGACGTGCACGCATTTAGAGGTATTCGAGGAAACGAGCGGCGGCAAGCGAAACATCGGCCGTTCGATATATGGCGTTGATCTGCCGATGGGGATGCCCCTCGAGCGAACGCACGGCAACATCGAACTGACAGCGACGCAAGATGAGCGCCGGAAGGATGCTCACGCCCAGGCCGTCCTCGACCATAGCCATAATCGCATAGTCATCCCAGGTTGACAGCTTCGAGCGCACCGCCAGGCCCGCCCGACGGAACAGCGGCGTAATCTCGTCATCGGTGCCGCGTTCTAGCAGAATAAACTGCTCGTTGGCTAAATCGGCAAGAGAAACAACCTCCGCCGTGGCAAGCGAGGAGTCCGCTGGCACCACGGCCATCAACTCGTCTTGCACCAACGGTCGCGACGCCATGCCGGCGCCGCGTGGCTCGCGCGGAATAAAGCCCAAGTCGCAGCGGCCTTCCGCCACCCATTGCTCAATCTCGGAGTAATCACCCATCAGCAGCTCGTAATCGACATCCGGATGATCGGCGCGAAAGCGCGCAATCACCGGCGGCAGTACATGGGTCGCCACACTCGAAAACGTACCAATGCAGATCTTGCCGCGCATGAGCCCACGCATCTCGTCCACGTGTCGCTGCAGGCGGCCAAACTCCTCGCAGAGCGCCTCAACCGCCGGCATGATCTGCCGCCCATCGGCAGAAAGCACCACACCCTCGCGGCTGCGGTCGAGCACCTTAAAACCCCAATCGGTCTCAAGGTCGCCCACCATGCGGCTCACGCCCGACTGCGAATAGCTCAGCCGCTCGGCGGCGCGCGTAAAACTGCCGGCCCGCACGGTCTCGAGCAGCACCTGCATCTTTTGAATATTCGTTTCCACGGCACCCCTCCACCTTTACATGAGTTTTTGTCATGTTATCCATGCATTATATTCGCTTTTCTTCTAAAGCCAGTTCACCCATAGTGAACATGCTCGGATATAGAGGGGATGTCAGCACATGAACAACGGATTGTTTACGTACTTAGCAGCATTGCTATTGTTTGGCTCCAACGGCATCATCGCCGCTGCCATCGCGCTGCCGAGCTCCGATATCGTACTGTTGCGCACGTTTTTGGGCGCTCTCACCCTTGCCGCCATCCTCTTCATAACCAAGCGCCATAACCTGCAGGCTCCGTCTCGCCCCCGCGAGGCCGCAGCGCTCATCGTCTCGGGCGCCGCGCTGGGCGCCAGCTGTATTTTCCTGTTCCGCGCCTATCAGACGATCGGCGTTGGTATCTCCTCGCTGTTGTATTACTGTGGCCCCATCATCGTTATGGCCCTCTCCCCGCTCATTTTTGGCGAAAAGCTGACCGGCGGCAAAATCGCCGGCTTTGTCGCCGTCGCCTGCGGTGCTTTTCTCATTGCAGCGCAAGGTCTAGGCGGCAATATGCCCATTGCGGGCATCGTCTGTGGAATCGCCTCGGCCTTCTGCTATGCATTGATGGTCATCGCCAGCAAGGGTGCGCCGCACATCGAGGGCCTCGAGAACTCCGCACTCCAAGTGAGCGCCGCCTTTGTGACCGCACTGGCCCTCACGCTCATCACGCAGGGCGCTCCCTCGTTCCTGTCCGCCGGCGTCGCCGCCAGCATTGATTGGCGCGCCGTCGCTATGCTCGGCGTCGTCAACACCGGCATTGGTTGCCTGCTCTACTTTAGCGCCGTCGCCAAGCTGCCCGTCCAGACCGTCGCCGTCGTCGGCTACCTCGAGCCGCTTTCGGCGGTCGTGTTCTCGGCCGCCCTTTTGGGTGAAGCCATAACACCGGTCCGCCTGATGGGCGCCGCGCTTATCATCGGCGGCGCGATTTTTTGCGAACTCGCCGGCAAACGCGCAAACGCCAAGGCTGGCATCGCCCAGACAGCACGTGCTTAAAAGCCCCTGCTTTGAAATGCTACCTGCGTAGATAAATAATCCCCAGCTGAGGATTATTGTCTAAAATAACCCGATGTGCCAAACTGCTCTTGTATGTATAAAGACGGCATAAAGTTTTTTGTCCTAGACAG
>DBFVGT010000068.1:0-10881 GCA_048524725.1 Collinsella sp.
GAATCGGTAAACGTTGCCGTGCGGTTGGAGAGTTCTTTCATGCCGGTCCTTTCGAGCATTTGCAGTGGGGCAAGTTTACTCCTATGAAACCGGTGGGAAATGCTCGAAATGGTCTCGAAAAACTCTTTTCAAAATTCTTGAAAATTGGGGCTTGCATCGCGTGGCGTTCCTTGCAATAATAGTCGAGCGCGAAGCGCACAGGACACGGTGGGTGTAGCTCAGTTGGCTAGAGCGACGGGTTGTGGTCCCGTAGGTCGAGGGTTCGAGTCCCTTTACCCACCCCAGTTCTTGCTTCGTGTTGATATCGGGTCGTTAGCTCAGTTGGTAGAGCAGGGGACTCTTAATCCCAAGGTCCAGGGTTCGACCCCCTGACGGCCCACCACACGATATCTCCTCTAAAGTCCGCCACCACGGACTTTAGCTTTGGGTCGTTAGCTCAGTTGGTAGAGCAGGGGACTCTTAATCCCAAGGTCCAGGGTTCGACCCCCTGACGGCCCACCAAAGCATGTTTAGACGGTCAACGAAAGTTGGCCGTCTTTTTTTGTTAACAGTACATGGGGTCGAACCCGTAAGGGCGCGGAGCTGAGGAAATGCGCGAGCATTTGCCAGCGCAGCGCGCAAGGCGCGAAGCGCCGCAGCGGCCGCCTGCGCAGCAGGCTGACCCCCTGACGGCCCACCAAAGATTGTTAAGACGGTCAACTTCGGTTGGCCGTTTTTTGTTAACAGTACATGGGGTCGAACCCGAAAGGGCACGGCCGCTTTCACAGATCGAGTCTACCCTGGGGATCAGTAAAACCGGCGCGTCTGCACGGCAAAGTATGCCTGGGCGAGCGCGATCTCTGGCTTGTTTGAATCTCCGTTTTGGGCGATTAAATAGCATGCATAGCGCGTAAGCTTGTAGTCTTTAACCGCGCGAGCGGCGACACCGGCAGTTATCATTTTCGTGGTGTCACGAAAATGGGAATCAAATGGAGTTTTATTTGTTTCGCACGAGACTTTTGCCCTCTTAACAACTTCGGCGAAGTTCTCCCATCGAGTGTATCCCATGGGTTCCATTAAATCGCGTGCGAGTCAATACTCAACGCCGTCTTCCACATTGGCGTAGCTATCAAGTTCGACACGCCACTTCTCGATATCTCTACTGTCCATATCTCCTCCTCGCTGATCTATTGTCTATGCGCGCTTTGCACGCTCTGTACTCAAAATAAGGATACGCTGCCGTGCGGACACGAATGGGCCCTGTGCCACTTCGAGGTCACGGGGCCCATAGATATCGATTAGTTGTGCTCTGCTCTAGATAGGTGTCCAGTTTTATTCGATCGATAGTGCGAACCCAGGCTTTCGGTCCGCTTGCGCATGGCTTTGACCATCTCCGTTGCCAGCTGATTCTGCGATTGCAGGCGGGCGAGGGCTGCGATCTCGCTGTCATTGGCATGCGGCTTGCTCAGCGCCGTTGCCTCGTCTTTCAGGCTTTCAAGCTGTTGCAGGGCCTTGGATAGACCTGCTTCGGTCCTGTCGATCATGCAATAGGTGCTCATCGTGTGCTTAAGGCTGTGTGTCAGGCGTTCGGCATCTGTTGTGGCAATGCCATACTGAGGGAGGGCGATATCCATCGGAGCGGCCGCCTCGGGAGCGTCCAGTGCCGCGTGAGCCGCTGAGACGCCCGCGATGCGCCCAAACACGATGCCGTTGGCGCTTGACAAGCCGCCGATGCGGTCGGCGCCGTGCATGCCGCCTGTTGCCTCACCGCAGGCGTAGAGGCCCTCAACGCCCGTGTACGCGGTCATGTCGATCTTGATACCGCCGTTAGCGGCGTGGGCATACATCGCAACGCGCATCTCGTCGGTCGGGGCGATGCCGTGTTCGTCTTGCAGCCAGGTGGCAAAGGTCTGCACAAACTCTGGGACATCCTCGCGGGGGAAATCGTAGTGGAGCGCCAGGCCTTCGGCTCCCGCTTGGTCGATGGCTAGGTCGATAGCGCGAGAATCCAGACGCGAAGTGAAGGGACCATATCCGGAGCGTTGCTCGAGCAGATCGTCGAGCTTATCGTCGGCGTTATCGACCGGCTGGTCGAACTTGACGTAGCGCCAGGTCTTCTCGTTAAAAACAAGGTTTCGCTTGGGCTCTATAAAGCCGGGCATCATCTGCATGAACTCTATATTAGTAAGGGACGCACCGTGCGCCAGCGCGATAGCCTGTGATGAGCTGAGCACGTCGGCGGAAGTGAGGCTGCGCTCGAACAGGCCACCCGTGCCGCCCGCAGCGATGATAGTGGCCTTGACTGCCATAGGCACGAGACGCTCGTTTGTCCGGTCGTAGAGCGTGGCGCCGACAATCTTTCCGTCCGTATCTTCAACAAGGTCGATAAGCTCATGGCGGGGGAGCAGGCGAATGCCGAGCGACTCGATCCGGGTCGTCAGAGCGTCCTCAAGGGGCTTGCGGGTGAGGCCGCGCCACATGCGCGTCTTGTGGTCAAAGCAGGGGATAAACTGCTTTTGCTGAGCGCTTTCGGCGCTTTGCGGACGCTGAAGCTCAACGCCCAAGTCTTGCTCGAGCCATTCAATTGCCTGGGGAATGCCGTGGACAAACGTCTGGACAAGCTCGGGGTCGGCGACGCCGCCACCAACGGTCTGGATGGTATCGATGAGGTCTTGTTCGTCGTCTTCGTTAACGGGTCCGATAAGCCCCAGGCCCCAGGTTCCGGGGAAGAAGCTCGATCCACTCATAGTCTTGCCGGCGCATGCCACAGTGACGGTTGCACCCGTGCGTGCCGCTTCGATGGCGGCGCAAAGGCCCGCAATGCCAGATCCAATTACCAGTACATCAGTCGATTCCATCGGATTCCTTTCTCGTCTGGCGCATTGTCGCACGGGTGATCGGCAATGGGGCCGCAAAGACTCGGCAAATCGGTAAAGGGCACATATGGAAGGTGGGCGTCATGGGCGCGTGACGGTTCCGTCTCGCTGCAACCCATATTCCTCTGCAGCTGATATATCGGTAGTAGTTGGTCTTGCGACGGGGTAGCTAAAAGAGAGACACGTCCCAAATTAGCTACCCCTCTGGAAAAAAAGAGCCGCTACCCGGGTGGGTAGCGGCTCCAAAGCTCAACTATTTGAGCATCGCGCGGGCGCGATTAGGCCTTGAGGGCCTCCTCGACGGCGACAGCGCAGGCGACGGTGGCACCGACCATGGGGTTGTTGCCCATGCCGATGAGACCCATCATGTCGACGTGCGCAGGCACGGAGGAAGAACCGGCGAACTGGGCGTCGGAGTGCATGCGGCCCATGGTATCGGTCATGCCGTAAGAGGCAGGGCCGGCACCCATGTTGTCCGGGTGCAGAGTACGGCCGGTGCCGCCACCAGAAGCGACAGAGAAGTACTTCTTGCCAGCCTCGAGGCGCTCCTTCTTGTAGGTGCCAGCGACGGGGTGCTGGAAGCGCGTGGGGTTGGTGGAGTTACCGGTGATCGAGATGTCGACGTTCTCGTGCCACATGATGGCAACGCCCTCGCGGACGTCGTCGGAGCCGTAGCAGTTAACGGCAGCGCGGGGACCATCGGAGTAGGGGATGGTCTCGACGACCTTGAGCTCGCCCGTGTAGTAGTCGAACTGAGTCTTCACATAGGTGAAGCCGTTGATGCGGGCGATGATCTGAGCAGCGTCCTTGCCCAGACCGTTGAGGATGACGCGCAGCGGCTTCTTGCGAGCCTTGTTGGCGTTCAGAGCCAGGCCGATAGCGCCCTCGGCGGCAGCGAAGGATTCGTGGCCGGCCAGGAAGGCAAAGCACTCGGTGTCGTCGGAGAGCAGCATAGCGCCCAGGTTGCCGTGGCCCAGACCGACCTTGCGGTCCTCGGCGACGGAGCCGGGAACGGTGAAGGCCTGGATGCCTTCGCCGATGATGGCAGCAGCCTCAGAAGCGGACTTGGCGCCACGCTTGACAGCGAGAGCACAACCGAGGGTGTAGGCCCACTCGGCGTTCTGGAAGGCGATGGACTGGGTGTTGTTGACGATCTCACGCGGGTTGAAGCCCTTGTCGGTGCAGATCTGCAGAGCTTCCTCGAGGGAGGCGATGCCGTTGTCGGCGAGGCACTTGTTGATCTTGTCAGCGCGGCGCTCGTAACCTTCGAACGTAACAGTCATAGTTATTTCCCTCCCTTTCTACTCGTGAACCGGGAACACGCTGGCGACGGAGTGAGTCTCCTCGTCGGTGCGCGGGTCGATGTACTTGGCAGCGTTCTCCCACTGACCATAGTGGCCCATAGCGCCAGCGATGGCCTCCTCGGGGGTCTTGCCGGCCTTGACGGCGTCGGTGAACTTGCCGAGGTTCAGGAACTCGAATGCGATGATCTCGTTCTTGTCGTTGAGAGCCATGCGGGTGACGTAGCCCTGAGCGAGCTCGAGGTAACGAGCGCCCTTGGCCTTGGTGCCGAACATGGTGCCGACCTGAGAGCGAAGGCCCTTGCCGAGGTCGTCGAGGGAGGCGCCCACGGGCAGGCCGCCCTCGGAGAACGCGGTCTGGCTGCGGCCGTAAACGATCTGCAGGAAGATCTCGCGCATAGCAACGTTGATGGCGTCGCAGACGAGGTCGGTGTTGAGGGCCTCGAGGATGGTCTTACCGGGAAGGATCTCGGAAGCCATGGCGGCAGAGTGGGTCATGCCCGAGCAGCCGATGGTCTCAACGAGGGCCTCCTCGATGATGCCGTCCTTGACGTTCAGCGTGAGCTTGCAGGCGCCCTGCTGAGGTGCGCACCAACCCACACCGTGCGTGAGACCGGAGATGTCGGAAATCTCCTTAGCCTGGACCCACTTGCCCTCCTCGGGGATGGGTGCGGGGCCGTGGTATGCACCCTTGGCAACGGGGCACATGTTCTCCACTTCCTGTGAGTACTGCATGCCTCTCCTCTCTATCGTGTTGGCGTCCCGTCTGGGGGTCGTGGCTGGCGATTGCCGGGCGACCCTTCGAAAGGGACATGACATGCAGCCCCTATAATACCGCGAAATGCACGGAATATTCGGCGAACGGCTCAGTTTTCGTAGCGAGAAGTCCGGAAGTTTTAATTGAAACGGTTTAACTATATGTTCTGTGGTCGCGAACTTCCGTAGAGGGGGTTCGTCTTGGGCAAGCTTTTGGTCAGCTCTTGTAAGCGTTGCAGGGGTTGACCTGTTGCAACGGTGCCGTTCGCCGCCCGTTTACTGCCTTTGGCCGCGCGAGTGTATTGTTTTGCGTGAATGTTTTGATGGCACGCTTCAATCGTGCTGTATTGGATGGCAATCAGATCCCGGCGAAGGGAGCGCCATGCAGCGCGTTTGGAGAACGGTTACCGGCTTTTACCATGTCTGTGCCCGCGGTGTGGGCAAGCAGCTCATCTTTGAGGGCGATGAAGACCGGTGGGAGTTTTTGGAGCTGATGCGCGAGTGCTGCCGCGAGGCGGGCGTGACGGTTATCGCCTGGTGCCTTATGGGCAATCACGTGCATCTGGTGCTTGCAGATTACGAGGACGCGATGAGCGCGGCGATGCACCGGCTGCTTTTGACGTACGCGCGGCGGTTCAATAAGCGCACGGGGCGCACGGGTCATCTGTTCCAGAACCGTTTTGACCGGCGCTCGCTCGATACCGACCGTTATCTAATGGCTGCCATTCGCTATGTTCACGCTAATCCGCAGGAGGCGGGTATCGCCCTGATCGAGCGTTATCCCTGGAGCAGCTTTGCCGAGTATCTGAGAGCGTATGACAACGATACGACGAGGGGATTTTCGGACCCTTCTTGTGTGCTTGAGCTCTTTGAGTCTGCCAAGGGGTTTCTGGATTATTCTCTGTCGATGCCCGATGGTTCCGATCCGGTGATTCACGATATGGATGAGACAGAGTGGGAGCGGCGTGCGTTTGCCGACAAGATGGCGAAGCGCCTGGGCGTGCCGCTCAACGAACTCAAGACCGTAGCGCCCTCGCGGCGAGATGGAATCATTTTCGCCCTGCACGATGTCGGCTACACGGTGCGCGAGATCGAACGATATACGGGAATCAGCAAGAGTACCGTCTCTCGTATCGTGCGCGCTTATGTTCGGGTGAAGGCTCAGGCTGAGGGCTCGGAATAGAAAATGGCCGAACCACTCTTGTCAAGCGATTCGGCCAACAAAATTCTTAAGATTTGGGACAAATACTACTGATTATTTTGTCCCGTGAGCATGCCGTCGAGGGTGCGCCAGGCGAGCTCGGCGCATTTGACGCGGGCGGGCATGTGCGAGATGTCCTGGAGCTGGGCGGCCTCGTCCAGGTCTTCCAAGTCCTCCTCGGAGAGCTGCTCGCCGCGGATCATGGCGAGGAAGAGCTCTGCCAAGCGGCGAGCTTCCTTGACGGTCTCGCCGGTGATGAGGTCGGCCATGATGTCGGCGCTTGCCTGGCTGATGGCGCAGCCGTGGCCGGTAAAGGAGGCCTCCTCGATCACGTTGTTCTCGACACGTAGCTGCAAGGTGAGCTCGTCTCCGCAGCTGGGGTTGATGCCGTCGTGCTCGTGCGTGGGGGCGTCCATCTCGTACTTGTAGTCGGGGTGCGAGTTGTGCTCCATAAACGTGGTGGAGGTGTACAGATTACCCATTGAACGTGCTCCAAACGTGATGCAGGCCGGCGATGAACTTGTCGATATCGGCCTTGTCGTTGTAGAAGGCCACGCTGGCGCGGCAGCAGGCAAGGTTCTCGACGCCCAGCCAGGTGAGCAGCGGCTGCGCACAGTGGTGGCCGGCGCGAATGCAGACGCCGTCCATGTCCATGATGCTCGCTACGTCGTGCGGGTGGATGCCCTTGACGTTAAAGCTCACGACGCCGTGGTGGTTGTCCCAATAGATGGAGCCGATGATCTGGACAAAGTCGAGCTGCATGAGTTCGCCCATCAGATAGTGGACGAGTGCCTGCTCGCGGGCCTGGATGTTCTCGTAACCCACCGTGTTGACCAGGTAATCGAGTGCGGCGCCCGTGGCGAAGATGCCGGCGGCGTCCTGCGTGCCGGCCTCGAACTTCTCGGGGACGGGAGCCCAGACAGCGTTCTGCTCGGTGACCGAATCGATCATCTCGCCGCCGGTAAGCATGGGCGGCATGGCGTTGAGCAGGTCCATCTTGCCCCACAGCACGCCGATGCCCATGGGGCCCATGGCCTTGTGCGCACTAAAGGCAAAGAAGTCGGCGCCCAGGTCGGCCACATCGACCGGCATGTGCGGCAGCGACTGCGCGCCGTCGACGACCAGGTAGCCGCCGTACTTGTGCACGAGTTTGCCGAGGTTCTTGACCGGGTTCTCGACGCCCAGCACGTTGGAGACCTGTCCCACGGCTAGGATCTTGGTCTTGGGACCCACCTTGGCAAGAACCTCCTCGGTGGTGAGCTGGCCGGTCTTGGTGGGGTAGAGGTAGACGAGCTTGGCGCCGGTCTCGCGGCAGACCTGCTGCCACGGAATCAGGTTGGAGTGGTGCTCCATGATGGTGATGACGACCTCGTCGCCCGGTTCGAGCACTGTGGGCGCAAAGCTCTTAGCGACCAGGTTGAGCGACTCGCTCGTGTTGCGGGTGAAGACGACCTCGTTGGCCTGTGAGGCGCCGATGAGGTCAGCGATCTGCTGGCGGACCTTCGCGATGGCGTCGGTGGCCTCGACGGACAGCGAGTACAGGCCGCGCAGGGGGTTGGCGTTCATGCGCTGGTAGAAGTCGCGTTCGGCGTCGAGCACACGGGCAGGGCGCTGCGCGGTGGCGGCGCTATCGAGGAAAGCGATCTCGGGGTGCTGCTGGAACAGCGGGAACTGGCCCTTGTAGGGGTTGGTCTCGATGTCCACGGTGGGCCAGCCGCGCGAAGCCTCGTCGCTGGCGTCGAGCTCCATGGGCTCGGGGGCAGTACAGGTGTCGCATTTAACGTGCTCGGTGTCGATCATGCGAGCTCCTCTTCAAAGTTGTCGATCAGGTTGTTGCCTAGGCGGACGACGGCGGCGCGGGTGCGCTCGTCGGTGGCGGAAAGCGCGGCGTCCTCCAGCTTGGCGCGGATGAACAGGTCCTCGGCGGCGTTTTGGTCAAGGCCACGGCAGGCGAGGTAGAACAGCTGCTCGTCGCGGACGTGACCGATGGTGGCGCCGTGGTTGCCGGCGACGTCGTCCTCGTCACAGAGAATGACGGGAACGGTCTTGTTGTCGACGCCCTTGTTGGCCAAAAGCACCGTCTCGCGTTCGGTGCCGGTTGCACCCTTGCAGCCGTGCACGAGGTCGATGGTGCCACGGTAGACCTTCTTGGACGTGCCGGTCAGCACGCCGTTGGCGTCGATCTCGCACTCGGTCTTGCGACCGCGGTGGCGCAGCTCGTAGTTAAAGTCGCGCACCTGCTCGCGGGCGCCCAGGTAATCGGTATCGATGGTCACCTTGGCGGTGTCGCCCAGCAGGTCGCCGGCAAGGCCGGTGGCGCTGGTGCCGGCACCCAGGACGGTGTGCTGCACGCTGACGCGCGCGCCCTCGTCCAGGAACAGGCCGGTGTCGTCGAGTGCGATCCAGCTGTCGTCGAGTGTCTGCGTGCAGGTCACGTTGACGGTGGCGTACTCGTGGGCGCACGCGCGTAGCACGGAGCCCACGACACCCTCGCCGGTAGCAGGAGAGTCTAGGGCAATATGCAGGTCGAGCGTTGCCTGCGGGCGAGCGACGATGTCGATGGCGGCGATGGCCGCGGCGGCATCGACACCGCTCACACGCACGGTAACCGTGGCGTGCTGGTATGCGGGCACATCGATGACGATGCGCTTGGTAGCGTGCTCGGCCAAGTAGGCGTAGGCAGCCTCGCCCATGCCGGTTTCGAAGGCTTCAGCAGGGGAGAGCTCCTCCTCGAGCTTGATGGCGCCGGCCTGGTAGACGGAGGTGGCGGGCACGTCGAGCTCGGTCTCGGGCGTGATGCGGGCGCGGTCGGCGGCATCACCGGGGGCGGAGGCGCGGCGCTCGGGGAAGCGCTCGGCCATGGCGTTCATGGCGGTGCCAAACGCGTCGGCAGCGCCGGAAAACTGCTCGCCCAAGCCTTCGACCTCAACGGCCTCCGCGGGAGCGGCGGCAAGCTCGTCAGAGAGCTCGAGCTTGGTCTGATTCATCTTCAGCCAGCCCCAAGTGGCAGCCGGCATCGCGTTGACCTGCTCAAGGGTGGTAGCAGCGGTGTTGGTTTCCTGTTTCATTATCCGATCGCTCCTTCCATCTCGAGCTTGATCAGGTTGTTCATCTCGACGGCGTACTCCAGCGGCAGCTCCTTGGAGACCGGGTTGGCAAAGCCGTTGACGATCATGGTGCGGGCCTCTTCCTCCGAGATGCCGCGGCTCATCAGGTAGAACACCTTGTCGTCGCCGATGCGGCCGATGGTGGCCTCGTGGCCGATGTCGACGTTCTTGGCGCGGATGTCCATGGCGGGGATGGTGTCGGAGCGGCTCTGGTCGTCGAGCATGAGCGACTGGCAGCTCACGGTTGCCTTGGAACCCTCGGCCTTGGGCGTGGCCACGATGGAGCTGCGGAAGGTCTGAATGCCGCCGCTCTTGGAGATGCCCTTGGTCTCGACGGTTGCCGAGGTCTCGGGGGCGTTGAGCACGACCTTACAGCCGGTATCGAGGTTCTGCCCGGCGCCGGCAAAGGTGATGCCGGTAAAGCTCGACCGGGCGCGGCGGCCGTTGAGCACACTCATGGGGTAGAGGTAGCCCACGTGGCTGCCGAAGGAGCCACTGATCCACTCTATGTCGCCATCCTCGTCCACGCGCGCACGCTTGGTGTTGAGGTTGTACATGTTTTTGGACCAGTTCTCGATGGTCGAGTAGCGCAGGTGCGCACGCTTGCCCACAAAGAGCTCGACGGCGCCGGCGTGGAGGTTGGCAACGTTGTACTTGGGCGCGGAGCAACCCTCGATGAAGTGCAGGTCGGCGTCGTCCTCGACGATGATGAGCGTGTGCTCAAACTGGCCGGCACCCTTGGCGTTAAGGCGGAAGTAGCTCTGCAGCGGGAAGTCGAGCTTGGTGCCCTTGGGCACGTAGACAAACGAGCCGCCCGACCATACGGCGCCGTGCAGGGCCGCAAACTTGTGGTCGGTGGGCGGGATGAGCGTCATAAACTTCTCGTGGATGAGCGGCTCCCACTGCGGGTCGTGCAGGGCCTCCTCGATGCCGGAATAGACGATACCCATCTTGGACGCGGTGTCCTGCATGTTGTGGTAGACCAGCTCGGAGTCGTACTGCGCGCCGACGCCCGCCAGGTAGCTGCGCTCGGCCTCGGGGATGCCCAGGCGCTCAAAGGTGTTCTTGATGTCGTCGGGCACCGACTCCCAGTCGTGCTTTTGGTCGGTGTTGGGCTTGACGTAGGTGACGATGTTGTCCATGTCCAGGCCCTCGATGGAGGGGCCCCACGTCGGATCGGGGAAGCGGTTGAAGATCTCGAGGGACTTTAAGCGCAGGTCGAGCATCCACTGCGGTTCGTCCTTCTTGGCGCTGATCTCGCGCACGATGTCGGGCGTGATGCCGGCGTCGAGGCGCTCGAATCCCTCCTCGCCATAGGTGAAGTCGTAGAGGCTGCGGTCGATGTCCGCGACCTCGGTGCGGTTCTTGGTCATTGCGTCGCCCCTTTACGCCTGCTGCTCGGCAGCGGCGGCCTCGGCCTGGGCGCGCTGCTCGGCGGCCTCGCGCTCGAAGGTCTCAAAGCCGTTCTTGTCGATCCAGGGGATGAGCGAGGCGTCGTCCTCGCGCACGATGTGACCCTTGACCATAACGTGGACGCGGTCGACATCCAAGTGCTCCAGGATGCGCGTGTTGTGCGTGATGATGAGCATGGAGCCGTCGCAGCTCTTGCGGTAGGCGTCCATGCCGTGGCTGACGGTGGAAAGCGCGTCGACGTCCAGGCC
>DBFVGT010000069.1:0-9465 GCA_048524725.1 Collinsella sp.
CCCACAACGTCTACACAAACGCGAACGTTACTCATATACATGCTCCTTATACAAAAATGGCCGACTCATTGAGCCGGCCATTGTGGTTCCATTTGGAACGGCATCGCATCCAGAGTATACCGTTACTCGGTAACGATAACCTCGCGGTCCTTGTAGAAACCGCAGCTGGGGCACACGTGGTGCGGAAGCTTGACAGCGCCGCAACGGGGGCACGTGGACTGAGCCGCAGCCGAGATCTTCATGTTAGCGGAACGACGGGTGTGAGTGCGGATACGACCCTGCTTTTGTTTAGGTACGGGCATAGTGACCTTCCTTATGAACTATCCAGTGTGGCGATTACGCGCAAGTAGCGATACTACCACAGTTTTACTCATCGAGCTTGAGATTCTTCAATGTTGCAAATGGATTTTCCGTGGCAGCGGCCCATTCTGCCTCTGCCTGGGCGGCGCAATCGCATTGCTCGACGTTGAGATTGCAACCGCAAGTGGGGCACAGGCCGCGGCAATCGGGCTTGCACAGAACGACAAACGGCGTGTCCATGACGACCGCGTCGTTGATGGGCTCACCCAGATCGACGATGCGGTCCTCACCCAGGAGCTCGTAGCCGTCCTCGTAGGCCTCGGGATCCTCGGGCTCCTCGAAGAGGTAGAACTCCTCGATCTCGCCGGCGATATCAAACGAGGCAGGCTCCAGGCAACGGTCGCACTCGCCGGTGGCGTGCGCGCGGACCATGCCCGTGAGCAAGACACCGGTACCGGCATTGGTAAAGACAACGTCGTAGTCGATGCCGTCCTGTAGCTGGTACTTCTTCTCGCCCACCGTGTAGGTGGCAACATCGACCTTGCCGGTCAGCGGATACGAATCACCAGGAAACTCGAGCTGCTCAGAAAGATCGACGGTAACGCTCGGGAACTCAGCCATTACCACTGACCATTCTGTTGGGCGGCACCCTCGTTGAGCTGCTGACGGCAACGGGTAACGGTGCCGGTCAGGCTCTTGAGGTTCTCCTCCAGGTGCGTAAAGACCTGCTCCGCGTAGTCCTCGGCAGCATAACGCGTCTCGCGCTCGTACTGCTGGGCACGATCGCGGATGTCGTCGGCCTGCTGCTGTGCCAAGCGGACGATCTCCTGCTCACCGGCAATGGTGAGGGCCTGCTGCTGAGCGTCGGCGATGATGGAATCGGCCTGAGCGGCGGCGGAAGCCATAAGCTCCTCGCGCTCCTTAAGGATACGGCGGGACTTCTGCCACTCCTCGGGATAGCTCATGCGGATCTCGTCGAGGATGTTGAAGAACACGTCGGCGTCGATGACCTTGAACTGAGCGTTCTTGCCGAAAGGCGGCTTGGCTTCCTCGATCAGCCCTTCGAGCTCATCGACCAAGCTGACGATCCTATCGCCAGGAAAATTCTCGCCCGGCATCCGGTCTCCTTTCATAGGTAACATATCATCGTGCTAGTTTACCACATGCCACCAGGCAATAAAAAACGTCACGAAAAGCGGTGTCTGAGCGCTTCGACCACGTTGGGCGGGACAAACGTCGATACATCGCTGCCGAGCGAGGCGATCTGGCGAACGACCGAACTCGAGATATAGCCGTACTGCGGCGCACTCATGACAAAGATGGACTCCAGCTCGTTATCCAAGCGATAGTTGAGGTCTGCCTGCTGCAGCTCGTACTCAAAGTCGGTCATGGCGCGCAGGCCCTTGACCACGGCCCCCGCCCCCTGCTCGCGAGCGAAGTCGACCAAGAGGCCGGTAAAGGGCAGGACCTCGACGCCGTCGATATCACCGAGCGCCTCGCGAGCCAGCGCCACGCGCTCATCCAGCATAAACGTGGTGCCCACACCGTTTTTACCCTGCGACTCGGCGACAGCGACGATCACGCTGGGAAAGATGCGGCGGGCGCGGCGGATGACGTCGATATGGCCAAACGTGATGGGATCGAAGGTGCCCGGGACGATCACGCGGTTGATGGTGTCACTCATGGGCGTTCTCCTGAACCGTCATGGCATCGTTGTTGTAAGCATCGGTGCCGGCGCAATCTTCCTCACTATCGTCATCGCCGACCCAACGAAGCAGGTCGACCGAGGTAATGCCGTAGCGCTTCTCGCGCACGATCTCAAAGCCTGCCGGATGCGCGCCCGCATCGGCGGCGGCATGCTCAAACAGGGCATAAGCGCCAGGTGCAAGCAGACCCTGCTGAGCCAGGTTCTGCAGCAGTATCTCGACCGGCTCGGCACCAAAAGCATAGGGCGGGTCGAGCAGGACCAGATCAAAGGGGCCGCCCGGCACACGACCGCGCGAGGCGCTCGCCAGCATGTCGCCCGTTACCACGCGCCAACGCGCACGGTCACGGCAGAGCGACTCGATATTCTTGGTAATGAGCCGCGCGGCATTCCGATCGATCTCGAACGTCGTGAGTGAGCGGGCACCACGTGAGAGCATCTCTAACCCTAAGG
The DNA here is from genome assembly GCA_048524725.1 of Collinsella sp. Classification (GTDB taxonomy): domain Bacteria; phylum Actinomycetota; class Coriobacteriia; order Coriobacteriales; family Coriobacteriaceae; genus Collinsella. The sequence continues at coordinate 2,459 of DBFVGT010000069.1, forward strand.
CACCGGAGCCGCCAAAAGCGTCCAGCACGCGGACCTCGTCCAGATCGAAGTCGAATGCCGACATGACCATAGATGCGCATGCCTCGCGCACGCGATCGGTCGTGGGGCGGGTGACATCGCGACCACGGGGCTCCTCGATCTTACGACCGCGCCATTCGCCGCCGATGATTCTCATCCTCCGCTGACCTCCTTAAAAATGTGTCGATATCGCATGGCGACTGCATCGCGCAGGGGGCGCGTCGCCACGGAGTCAAGGTTGCAAGCATACCGCAAGAGCTCGACTGCGTCCAAATGGGCCCACTCGATCAGCTCCTCGTCGGCATCCAGGTCAACAAAGCGCAGGGTCACTCCGCCATGCTGGCGGTACCCCAGGATTTCGCCCTCGTGGCGCAGACGCAGGTCCATCTGGGCGAGCGTAAAGCCATCCGAGGTCTTCTCGAGCGATTGCAGGCGATCTTGTGCTGCCGAAGCGCCGCCGTTGCCCTTGGAGTGCGTCATGACCAGGCACGTGCCCGACACGCTGCCACGGCCCACGCGACCGCGCAGCTGGTGCAGAGCAGCCAAACCAAAGCGCTCACCGTTCTCGATGACCATGACGGTGGCGTTGGGCACGTCGACGCCCACCTCGACCACCGTAGTCGAGACGAGCACGTCAATCTCGCCACGCTTAAAGGCATCGATAACCTGGTCCTTCTCCCCCGCCGGCATGCGGCCGTGAAGACGCTCGATGGTAAGCCCCGGCAACGCCAGGCGTAGGCGGTCGAGCTCGGTTGCCGTATCGTGCAGCGGCACGGGCACGGTTACGCGACCCTCGTCGTCACGGACGATACCGGGCACATCCTCAAGCTCATCGGCCGAGTCGCTCGGCTCCACGAGCGGGCAAATCACGTAGGCCTGCTGACCCTTTTCATGCGCCTCGCGGATGGCGCCATAGGCAAGGTCGCGGCTCGACTCGGTAAGCACGCGTGTCGTCACGCCAGCGCCAGGGACGGGCCGATGGCGGATGATGCTCGTGTCCAGATCGCCGTAGACCGAAAGCGCCAGCGTACGTGGGATGGGCGTTGCCGTCATAACGAGCAGATCGGCACCAGGGCCCTTCGCACGCAGGGCGTTGCGTTGGCCGACGCCAAACCGGTGCTGCTCATCGATGACCACGAGCGACAGATGCTTAAACGCCACGTTATCCGAAAGCACCGCGTGGGTGCCAAAGAGGACATCGAGCTCGCCCGATTCCAGCTGGGCATGGATCCGCTCGCGCTCGGCCGCCGGCGTGGCGCCCGTCAGGAGCGCCCAGGTCATGCCAGCCTGCAAGAGCAAGGGGCCGGTCTTATCGGCATATTGACGCGCCAGCACGCCCGTGGGCGCCATAACGCAGGCCTGCGTGCCGCTATCGGCAGCCACAGCCAGCGCGCAGGCGGCAACGGCGGTCTTACCGGTACCGACATCGCCCAGCAGCAGGCGGTTCATCACGCGCCCGCCATCGCACATATCGCGCAGGATATCTTGGAACGCGGCCTCCTGCTCGTCGCTCAGCGAAAACGGCAGGGCCTGCTTAAGCGCGGCCAGGTGCTCGCCCGCGGCGTGGGCGTAGGGCACCACATCGACCAGGCTGCCGTCGTTGCGCAGGCGCAGCGCCAGCTGCAGGTAGAGGCACTCCTCGTAGGCAAGCCGTGCGCGCGCGATATCGCGCTCAGCCATGCTCGAAGGAAAGTGGATCGATCGAAGCGCACGAGCATCGCTCATCAGGCGACGTTTAACGCGCAAGCGTGCGGGAATCGGGTCGAAGGGATTGCCGACGACCTCGAGCGCGCCACTTACGATGCGGCGCATCCATGCCTGGCTCACGCCGTCACTCACATAATGGACCGGCAAAATGGTGCCCGCAGCACGCCCGTCATCAAGCTTTTCAAAGTGCGGCGAGGCCATCTGCTTAAAACCGTAGGCAAACTCGACCTTGCCCATCACGGCCAGGCGGTCGCCCTGCTTAAGCTGCTGGGCAATCCAAGGCTGACGGAAAAAGGCGACCTGCAGCACGCCCGTCTCGTCAACGAGTGAGACCTCGGTCACCTGCATGCGCGGACGCGGCTTCTTTTGAACGATACGGTCGACCGTGGCGATGATGGTGCACACGGTACCGATGGGCGCCATCTCGATGGACCAGGAGCGCGTAAAGTCCAGGTATCGATGAGGGATATGGAGAAGGAGGTCCCCCACCGTCCGAATTCCCAGACGGCGAAGGGCCTCCTCACGTTTACCCGAAACATATTTGAGTCGCGCGATATCCTCGTCGAGCGCATTGCTCTGGGCAAAGCGATCCGAGACGCGCGGCACGGAGCAGAGCTCGGACATGGGCAGATGCCTACTCGATCGAGAAGATCACGGGATAGAGCGGCTGCTCGCCACGATGGGCGTCGATCTCCAGGTCGGACTGAGCCTCCTCGATAGCGTCGACGATCTCCTGGAAGGCCTCGTCGGACAGCTCCTCGCCGGCCAGAATCGTCAGCGCGTCGCCCTCCTCTTCCTCCTGCATGCGGTTGATGCAATCGAGCGTGACCTGCTTCACGTCGGAGCCGACGACATCGATGGAGCCGGCAATGATGCCCATGACGTCACCGGAGTGAATCGGGGAGCCGTCCGAGGCGCTGGAGTCGCGCACGGCGCGGGTGACCTCGCCATCGCGGACCTCGCTGATGGCGTCGACCATAGCGGCGACGGCATCCTCGAGCTCGGAATCGGGCAGGACCGCGAACAGTGCGGAGAAGGCCTGCGGAACGGTCTTGGTGGGAACGACGGCGACCTTCTTGTCGGTGCAGGCTGAGGCAGCGGCCTCAGCGGCCATGCGGATGTTGCCGTTGTTGGGCAGGATGATGACCGAGGTCGCGTTGACCTGGTCAACAGCACCCAGCAGGTCTGCAGTCGAGGGGTTCATGGTCTGACCACCCGACACGATCACGTCGACGCCGAGGGACTTGAGGATGTCGGCCTCGCCGGAACCGGCGGCAACGGCGACAAAGCCCAGGGCCTTCGCGGGCTCGGCGGCCTTCTCCTGATCCTCGTGGATCTTGGCGGTACGGTCGTGGGCCTCCATCTCCATATTATGGATAAAGACCTCATAGATCTGACCAAGCTGAAGCATGTGCTCGAGCACCAGGTTGGGGGTGTTGGAGTGCACGTGGATCTTGTAATCGGGGTAGGCGCCCACGAGTAGCTCACAGTCGCCCATGGAACCCAGGAACTTAAGGCACTCATCCTCGTCAAACGGGGCGTCGGCCTTAAAGAGGAACTCGTTGCAGTAGCGGAACTCCGAGCCCTCCCAATCGTCGTTGGCCTCGATCTCAACGCGGCCAAGAGCGGCATCGCGTGCAGAGCCAGCAGAATCGAACGTAGCGGAGAAATCCTCGACAACGGTGCTGCGACCAAGTGCTGCAGCCACAAAGTTCTCCAGGAAGATGGCAAAGCCGAAGGCGCCGGAGTCGACCACGCCGTTCTCTTTGAGGACGGGCAGCAGGTCGGGCGTGCGTGCGACGGACTGGTAGGCCTCGACGACGATAGCGTCGAGCGCATCCTCGGCCGAGAACTTCTTCTTTTCGCACTCGTCGGCCTTGGTCGAGACATCGCGCAGCACCGTGAGGATCGTGCCCTCTATGGGCTTGCGGACGGCCTGGAAGGCCACCTTGACGGCACGACGGAAGGCGAAGGCGATGTTGGCGGACGTAATGGGCTCGTCGGCGGAGACAAGGCCCTCGGCCACGCCGCGCAGGATCTGCGAGGTAATGACGCCGGAGTTACCGCGGGCGCCCATCAGGGAGCCGTGGGTGATGGCGCCGGCAATGGCCTCCATGTCGGCATCGGCGGGAAGGGCGGAGAGCTCCTTGGTCACTGAGGCGAGCGTGAGCGACATGTTGGTGCCGGTGTCGCCGTCGGGCACGGGGAAGACGTTGAGCTTGTTGATCTCCTCGGCCTTGTCGGAAACGGCAGCCGCAGCGATCGGAAAACAGGTGCGAATAGTCTTTGCAATCATGGGTATTTGAATCTCCGTTTTCGGATGCTAGTTCAGACGGCTCTTGAGCGCGTCGATATGGATGCCGATCTTAAGGCTGGCGGGATCGATCTGGGCGATCTCCTGCAGGGTGAAGGCAACGGAGCTCGAAAGATTGTGGCAGACGGATTTCATGTTGACGCCGTTCTCGAGCACGACGTGAAGATCGACCGTAAGGCCGTTCTCGTCGGCGGAGACAAGCACGCCCTTGCGGAGGCGCTGACCGGCAAGCAGGCGCACGCTCTCGGCGCCTTGGAGCTGCTCAGCCATACCGACGACGCCATAGCACGTCATCGCGGCATAACCGGCAATATCGGCAATAACGTCGTTCGAGACGCTCAGGCTGCCGTTAATGGTCTCAGACACAAGAATCTCCTTATCTGGTGCTCGCGGCACCATGTCGTGGGAGCAATCATTGCAATATTCTACAACGACCGCGTCATGTTGAGGTGGTGGGTCGCGGGATTACATCCTCGACACGAAATGTTGATATGGCAACGTTCACGTCAGGCGATCGCGGTATGAAAAAACCCGCCGCATAAGCGACGGGTTTTACAACCTGGCTCCCCGGGTAGGACTCGAACCTACAACAGCGCGGTTAACAGCCGCGTGCTCTACCATTGAGCTACCGAGGAATTTAAAAGCCCAGCGGATTGGGCTGAGAAATTCTGGCTCCCCGGGTAGGACTCGAACCTACAACAGCGCGGTTAACAGCCGCGTGCTCTACCATTGAGCTACCGAGGAATAGGTGCGTGCTCTCAAGCAACGAAGTTTATTATACGGACGAATCAGCTCAGGGCAAGAACTTTTTTAAGAAATTTTCTCGCCTTGATCCCTTGATCCCTTGGGGACGGCCTAACTGCCGGCACCGGCAGCGGAAACGCCGATGTTTTAACAATGCCAGCGAGCGGGCACCAGAGCGAACAAATTGGCATGAAAAGAGACGGCATAGACCTTCTGGTCATGCCGTCCTCTTTGAATGACAAGTTGTCGCTCTGGTGTCCGCGCAGCGTCGGCCAGTTACGGCGTTTGGCAAAACGCCGTAACTACTAAGACTCGATATAGTCCTTCAGCTTGCTCGAACGGCTCGGGTGGCGGAGCTTGGCCAAGGTCTTGGACTCGATCTGGCGGATACGCTCGCGCGTGACGCCAAACTCGCGGCCGACTTCCTCGAGCGTGCGGGGATGCCCGTCGACAAGGCCAAAGCGCAGCTCGATAACCTTGCGCTCACGATCGGCAAGCGAGTCGAGCACCTGAGTGAGCTGCTCCTGCAGCATGGAGAAGCTGGCGGCATCGGGCGGAACGATAGCCTGGGAGTCCTCGATAAAGTCGCCCAGCTGGGAATCCTCTTCCTCGCCGATGGGGGTCTCGAGCGACACGGGCTCCTGCGAGATCTTCTGGATCTCGCGGACGCGGTCGGCGCTCATGTCCATCTCGGCACCGATCTCCTCAGGGGTCGGGTCGCGACCCAGGTCCTGAAGGAGCTGGCGCTGCACGCGGACGAGCTTGTTGATGGTCTCGACCATATGCACGGGAATACGGATGGTACGGGCCTGATCGGCAATGGCGCGCGTAATGGCCTGACGGATCCACCACGTGGCGTACGTGGAGAACTTAAAGCCCTTCTGGTAGTCGAACTTCTCGACGGCGCGGATCAGACCGAGGTTGCCCTCCTGGATCAGGTCAAGGAACAGCATGCCGCGGCCGACATAGCGTTTGGCGATGGAGACGACCAGACGCAGGTTTGCGCTGATGAGTGCCTGCTTGGCTTCGAGGCCGACGTTCTCAATGCGCGTAAGACGACGCATCTCGGCGCGCGTGAGCTCGAGCTCGCCGGCATCGGCAGCCTCGAGCTTCTCGGTGGCCTCGAGACCGGCCTCGATCTTCATGGCCAAATCGACCTCTTCGGAGGCGGTCAGCAGGTCGACCTTGCCGATCTCCTTGAGGTACATACGAACCGGATCGCCGGTCAGCATCACCGTGGAGGCATCGATGCCACGCACGCGGGAGCGTGAACGGGACGTGCGCACGGTGCGCTTCTTCTTGCTCTTGGAAGAACCCATCTCGGCGTCGGCCTGACGGGCCATCTTGAGCTCGTGATCGTCGAGCGAGCCGGAATCGTGCTCGTCGTCGTCATCGAAATCGTCAGTATCGGTATCGTTATCGTCATCGTCGACGTCCATGGGGGCGTCGTCGTTTCCGCTCGCGGAGATAATCTGGATGCCGCTGTTGCGCAGCGCGGAATACACCGCGGTGAGCTGCTCGTCAGAAACATCGATATCCTTCAGGGCGACCTGAATCTCGTCCTCGGTTACCGAAGTCCTGTTTGAGCCGTTGCCCATGAGCTTTGCAACGTAGGATTCCAGCCCAGTACCCGTGCTCTCAGTCTTTTTTGGCACAGATTCTCCCTTCATAGTCCACAGGACTCAATACTTTAGCACACACATAGGCGTCTATACCCAAAAAGAGGGCTGGATATAGGCGAGAATACGCTGGTTGACCACAACATCTAGGCCTGTTCGGTGCCTGCGGCCTCCAGACCGATCAAACGGAACGGGTCCGCCACGCCGCCGATAGACTTTTGCAGCTCGCGTTGACGCTGCGAATCCTGCGCGGCCTGCACGGTCAGCGCGCGACGGGCCTCATCATCGAGCGAACGGTCCTGGCGCAGCTTGGCCTGTGCGGCACGCATGCGGCGCTTGATGGTGTAGAGCTCGAGCGTATCGAGCATGAACACGATGTTCGTCTCGGTGGGGTGCTTGCTCGTCGCGGAGATGCGCCCGGCACTCACAAGCGTTGCCGCCTCGGGACACACCGAGCGCGCCGCATCCATGCAGGCTGCAGGATCGGTTCCCGGCGGCGTTGCCAGAACGGCCCATGCGATGGACTCGTGACGTGGGTCAACCCACTCGATAGAGCAGATGCGGTCGGCATACGTGCGGAACAGGTCGGGGTAGCTCGTGAGCAT
>DBFVGT010000070.1:0-6591 GCA_048524725.1 Collinsella sp.
GCTCGACCGTAAAGCTCGCGCCGTCGAGCGCGTGGATGCGGGCATCGCCCTCGCCGTATGCCTTGATGACGTCTTTGAATTCGATATAGGCCATCGATTAATTCCCATCTGGTCGGATAACTCTTTAGTATTACCCATTTCCCACCTACCAAAAAGGGACAGGTTTATTTTGGCAGGTTTTATATGGGGAAACGGCAGCTATAGATAGGGCGCCGGGGAGGCCGAGAAATCATCAACGGGGTCAGGCCGACCGCCAAACACAACGCACGCATCTCAATCTGTCAGCCAAATAATTCGAACAGCTGTTCGTTTCTATGATATGATCCAACTATCTAAGCAGGCCAATACGCAGAAAGGCGGCCAACATGGCGTTCGACTTTAAGAAGGAATGCAAGGGGCTCTACAAACCTGCAAGCAAGCCGAGTATCGTAACAGTCCCGCCTATGAGCTACGTTGCCGTTCGCGGAAAGGGCGACCCAAATACCGAAGGTGGCGAGTATCAAAACGCCCTGCCGCTACTTTACGGCATCGCCTATACCGTCAAGATGTCGAAGAAAGGCTCAAGGAGTATCGAGGGCTATTTCGACTTTGTGGTACCGCCGCTCGAGGGTTTCTGGTGGCAAGAGTCCCCGAGCGGCGACATCGATTATGTACACAAGGACAATTTCAACTTTATCTCGTGCATCCGCCTGCCCGATTTCGTCACCCGAGATGACTTTGACTGGGCAGTCGCGGAAGCCACGACCAAAAAGAAACTGGACTTTTCCGCCGTCGAACTGCTTAAAGTTGACGAGGGTCTCTGCGTTCAATGCATGCACACCGGGCCCTACGACAACGAACCGGCGACCGTAGACGCTATGCATGAATACACGACCGAGCTGGGCTATGTTCCCGACTTCTCAGACACCCGTTTACATCACGAAATCTATCTCTCCGATCCACGCAAATGCGCACCGGAGAAACTTAAGACCGTGGTTCGTCATCCTATCAAGCGCGCTGAATAGCGTGGGGCGTCATTTCACGCGCTAGGTTTTAAGCCAGCCAACCAGCCGCCTCCTAGGCCGTCCGGTAATTATCTTGACGCGGCCCGTCGCATCTTATAAGTTTGTTTTGCTAAAGCTGGAAAGCCTCTCAACGATGCGCAACTCCAGCTCTTTTTCTATCAAGAGAGCAAGTGTCGGAAAGCAAAATGTCAGAAAGCAGCGCTTCGAGCAGAATCAAACGCCTGGTCAACACCTATAGCGGTCTCGTGCTCATGGGCGCCGTCGGAATCCCTATCGGCGTTATCGTTGGCGCCATCTGTGCCCTTTTTGGTCGTGTGCTCCTGGCAATTGGCGCCTTCCGTGACGAGCACATCGTACTGCTCCTTCCCTTCCTCGCCCTCATGGGCTTGGCCATCGTATTTGCCTACCGCACCTGGGGCAAAGGCACCGATCGGGGCATGAGCTTAGTATTCGACGTAGGTCACGGACGCGAGGACGCCATCTCCCCGCGTCTGGTGCCGCTCATTATGCTGAGCACGTGGGCCACGCATCTCTTTGGCGGCAGCGCGGGACGCGAAGGCGTAGCCGTGCAGATCGGCGCAACCGTCTCGCATTGGATCGGCCGACGCCTGCCTTTCCGCGACCCCGGCAACACGTTTTTGCTCATTGGTATGGCCGCCGGCTTTGCCGGACTCTTTCGAACGCCGCTCGCCGCTACGGTCTTTGCTGTCGAGGTGCTGGTCGCCGGACGCATGGAATACCGCGCGCTGTTTCCCGCGCTTACGGCTTCACTTGCCGCAAGCATGACCTCCGGCGCTCTGGGACTCGAGAAGTTCGAGGTCGCCATTACCGCCTCGTATGCGCTCGACCTCCCCGGTCTTGGACGGCTGGCGCTGTTGGGTATCGCGTTCGGTATGGTAGGTGGAGCTTTTGCCTGGTGCCTTGCCCATGCTAAGACCCTTGCAGCGCGGCTGCACCCCAACCCTTACATTCGCGTTGCCGTTATGGGCCTTGCGCTGTCGGCGATTCTGTTCGTGCTGTGGCAGGGGCGATACTGCGGCCTTGGCACCAACCTGATATCGGCGGCACTGGGTGATAACGGCGAGGCGTCGATCATGCCTTGGGACTGGGCGCTCAAATTCGTACTCACCATCGCCACGCTTGCCGCAGGATATCAGGGTGGCGAGGTGACGCCGCTGTTCTCCATCGGAGCCAGCCTGGGTGTCGTACTCGCCGGGATTCTCGGCATGCCCGTCGAGCTCTGCGCCGCGCTGGGATACGCCGCCGTCTTTGGCAGCGCCACCAATACGCTGCTCGCGCCCATCTTTATTGGCTGCGAGGTCTTTGGCTTTAGCAGTCTGCCGACGTTCTTTATTGTCTGCGTCGTGGCCTACCTGTTCAACATGGATAAGTCGATCTATGCGCTGCAGGAGCACAGCCGCACCCGATAAACAGGGCGTTTGCCACCAAAAAACGCGCACGACAGGCCGGGCCCGCCGCGCGCGTCATCCTATACACGATTAGTTATTGTTGTTGGTCATCGAAGCCACTGCTGCCGCAAGATTGGAAATGGGCATTGTCTGCAGCCAGATGCGCCCCGGACCGGTGAGCACAGTGTTGAACACGCCTTCACCGCCAAACATGATGTTTTTGACGCCCTTGACCATCTGCGCGTCGATGCTCACCGTCTCCTCAAAGCCGGCCACGTTGCCGGTATCTACAATCATTTGCTGGCCAGCAGCAAGCTCGTACTCAACTAGGTCGCCGTCGATCTCGGCAAAGGCAATACCCGAGCCCGTGAGCTTTTGCATGATAAAACCCTCGCCGCCAAAGACGCCGGTCTTTGCCTTCTTGTTAAAGTGGATGCTCAGCTCAACACCACTTTCCGCGGCAAGGAACGAACGCTTCTGCAAAATCCAGCTCTTACCAGGGCCAATCTCGATCGGTATAATGCGGCCGGGGAAGCAAGAGCCAAACGCAATCATGCCATCGCCGTGCGCGGTCCAAATGTTTTGGAACAACGCCTCACCCGAAAAAGCCTTAGAGAACATCTTGCCTATACCGCCGCCCGAGGTGGACATCTCCATGTTGGGGGTCATCCAGACCATGGCACCGCTTTCGGTGATCATGGATTCGCCGTCGCTAAGGTTGCACGTAACAACCGGGAAAGCCCCTCCGCCGATCTCGTACTGCATGACCGTCTCCTTTCCTTCGGGAGCCGAACAACGATGTCCATATTTTAGCAGTTAGAGGTGCGTTTATTTGGGTCGGTGGCGTTCATGGCGCCGATCACCGCCAGCCTCCGCTGCCGTCTGCACAGATAAAACCTGCCAAAATAAACCTGTCCCTTTTTGGCAGGTCTTAGAGGCGGACGGTGAAGGTGATCTGGTTACCGTGGCCGCAGACAGAAGCGCTCCCGCCATGGGCTTCGGCGATGGCACGCACCACGGATAGGCCCACGCCCGAGCCGCCCGTCTTGGAGCTGCGCGACACGTCCGCACGATAGAAGCGGTCGAACAATCGATCTAGGTCGCCTTCGGGCAGCTCGTCCACGGCGTTCGATACGACAAGCTCGGTGGCGCCCTTACCCTGAACGCGCGAAACGGCACGCAGGCTCAGCTCAATCACGCTGCCCTCGCTCGCATAGCGCGTGGCGTTGTCCAGAAGCAGCTCAACCACCTGCGCCACCGCCGCAGCATCGGCATGGGCCCGCACGCCGCACGCAATCGACGTCGACAGACGCTTGCCGCGCGAAACCGCCACCGATTCAAACGGCGCCGCAGCCTTGTCCACGGCCTCCGAAAGATCGATCGATGTCATGGTAAAGCCCGCCGAGCCCTCGTCCATACGTGCCAAAAACACTAGACGTTCCGTGAGCGCCGTCAGCCGCGCAACCTGCTCGTGAATGCTCTGCGTCCACTCACTTTCGCCGCTCTCGATCTCTTGTACCTCATTGGCGGCGTCAATTACAGCCAGCGGCGTCTTGATCTCTTGGCTCGCATCGGTAATAAAGCGCTTTTGCTTGCTGTAGCTCTCGACCATCGGTCGAATCACCGCGCCCGAGGCACCCGCCACAATTGCCAGCACCGCCAGCCAGCCAATGCAACTGATCGCCACGCTCGCGCTCAAAAACGAATGAAAGCTTGCAAGCTCGCGCGAGCAGTCCACGAACACATAGGTGATCTCGTCGTCCTGGACGTCGGTCGTATAACGATAATTGCCAGAGAAGCCCGAGGTCCAGCCCTTGGCATGCAGCCTTGCGGCAATACTGGCGGCGCGCTTGGCACCAACCGCGGCAATGCGGGCCGTATTGACATCGGCAACCTGTCCGGCGTCAATCGTCACCGTAAAGTAGCGCGTGTCGAAGGGAGACTCCGCCGTCATGCCTTCGAAGTGTCTGATGCGAACGCCCGCTTGGCTATCGCCGGCATCCTTGCCATTAGCGGGCTCGGCTTTAGGCTCGTCCCCCCAATCGATACCGTCCTTGCCCGCCAGAATATAGTCCAGGCGAGCGTCGGCCATCTTGCAGACATGCGAATAATTGACGATGTTGATGCCGGCGATGATAAGCGTGAGCACCACGGTCACGGCGCCCATGGCAACGAGGATAAACTTGCGACGCAGACGGCGGCCCAATGCGTCAACAGAATTAGCCCGCCCCGTACTACTCGAGGCGGCGTGAAACCACTCCGTCATGCGCTTGCACCACGCGCTCGCGCTCACGCTTATTCGCCTTCCTCGACAACCTCGAGCGAATAGCCCTGGTTACGCGACGCGCGAATGGCAACGTTGGCACCAAGCGCCGTCAGCTTTTTGCGCAGGTACGAGATATAGACCCACACCACGTTGGCGCCTTCGGGCGCGTCCTCACCCCAAACCTCGAGCATCAGACGTTCAGTGGGCATGCGCGTGCCGGCGTTGCGCATAAAGAGTTCCATAAGCTGAAACTCGCGATTGGCCAGGTGCTCCTCGCCCAAGGGTCCCACAAGCGCGCAAGCCGCCGTGTCGAGGCGCACGTTACCCACGCTGAGCGTCGTGGCGTCAATTGCCGTCGCGGCGCGCGTCATGGCACGAATACGCGCAAGCAGTTCCTTGGCGGCAAACGGCTTGGTCAGGTAATCGTTGGCACCGGCATCCAGGCCCTCGACCTTATCGGACACCTCGCTTTTTGCCGTGAGCATGATGATGGGCAGTCGATTTCCGGCGGCGCGTGTACGCTTGAGCACCTCGATGCCGTCCATGCCGGGCATCATGATGTCCAGGATTGCGGCGTCGTAATCGTTGGTGAGTAGATTCTCGAGCGCCGTCAAGCCGTCGAGGGCGGTGTCGACCTCGTAGTCGCTATGTTGAAGAATCGCGGTGAGGGCGCGGGAGAGACCAGGTTCGTCCTCGGCAAGCATCAGCTTCATAGTTGCTCCTTTGGCGCATGGAAATACAGGTTTCGATACTGCCGATAATAGCGCACCGAAAGCTGCCTTAGCACAGCCCTAGCGGCTCAACCTGCGCGTTTTCAAATACGCAAGATATGGCTTAGCCAAACTTAAAGCGCAGATGCCAAGCGTCTGGACGCATGCCGGCCGTAGAAGGACGGAGGCTCGTCCTTTCGCGGCGTCCTAGTTATGCAAAGCGTTCGAGCGCTATTCCTCGTACGCGCCCTCAAGCCGAAGCAGCCACTCCTTGCGATCAAGGCCGCCAGCATATCCGTTGAGCGATCCGTCGACCGCGACCACGCGATGGCACGGCACGATAATCGAAATGGGATTACGCGCAACCGCAGCCCCCACCGCACGAGGAGACACGACGGGTGCCTCATTTCCCGGCACACGATGTCGAGCCGCAACACGCTGAGCGATCTCGCCATACGTAGCGACTTCGCCACGCGGAATTGAAAGCAGCTCAAACCAAACCTCGCGCTGGAACGCCGTGCCGATCATATGCAACGGCGGCGTAAACCGAGGCTCCTGCCCCGCAAAATAAGCATTCAGCCAAGCCCAAGAACGCTCAAGCACCGAAGAAGCCGCGCCATTTGCCGGACTCACCGGCAACATGCCACCGGTACCGGAAACCGCGTCGGCGCCTTCAACATGTTCGGAGTCTTCCCGGAGAAGCGTGGAACCAAAGTGCTCCTGCCCCTCAAACCAAAGCCCCGTCAGACCGCGGCCATCAGCGGCAAGCAAGATTTCGCCCAAAGGCGAGGCAAATGTCGTCGTGACCACCAGCGGCTCCTTTCAAAACTCCGCAACATAATACCGCGAATTGTGCAGACAACCCCAATCGACCCCAAAGTCACCCAAGGCAGCAAGCGCGACAGCGCCGCAGCTGCCGCACGACCCCAAAGTCCCCGCAGGCAGCAGGCGCAACGCGCCACAGCTGCCGGCCGCGCCCCAAAGTCCCCCAAGGCGGCAGGCGCGAAGCGCCGGGGCCGCCGCCGGGACCAGGGCCTGCAACGGCCACGTGCCCCCACATCAGCCCAGCGGCCCCAACCAACAACGACCCCATCGCAGGCCGCTCGCAGCCGAGTCACCGCAGGCGGGGGCCGGGCTTGGTTTTCAGAACACTCCGCAGACCAGTGTGGCGCCTTGTCCGCGGCTCCGAAGGAGCAGGACAA
>DBFVGT010000071.1:0-4051 GCA_048524725.1 Collinsella sp.
GTAAAGTACGGGTCCATCGGCTCGACCCAGGTGCTCTTGTCGGCGATATAGGCGCGCTCAAAGGTACGCACCAGGCGTCCGCTGGCGGGTGAGTTAAAGCCAATCCACAGGTACCACATCCAGTCGAGAGCGTCGCGGTCGCCCACGCGCCAGGCGCGGCGGGCGATGTGGTCGCAAAAATCGAGATAATCGCGGCCAGCGTGCCAGGTGCCCAGGCAGTTCATGCTGCTAAAGGTGCCGTCTTCGTTGAGCGGCACGCAGCCATGGAACAGCAGGTTGCCGTTGGCGACCTTGTACATCGAGCCGTGGGAATAGAGGAAATCGATATGGCGATGCAGGTGATCGGCGGTGACAAACTCGGGCACGAGCTTGTCGATGATGTGCTGCTCTTGGGGCGTGAGCGAATAGGGGTCCGCCGGGTCGACGGTGGGGAAGTCGTTGGTCGTGAGCGGCCACACGCTGCCGTCGGCGAGCGTGACCGTGCCGGTGTCGTGATCGATTTTGTCGAGTAACAGGCGGTCGGTCATATCGAACTCGGGGTGGCGCTGGATAATCTGGCCCTCGAGCTTAAAGAGCAGCACGTTGATGGCCTTGATCAGCGGGGTGATGGGCTCACCGTCGGTGTAGGTGGCATCGGCAAAGGCGACAAGCTCACGCAGCGAGATGCCGTAGTCGTTCTCCAGGATCTCGTAATTGTCGTAGCGTAGGTTGTTGCGCAGCACCGTGGCGATGCAGGCGGGCTCACCGGCCGCAGCGCCCATCCACAGCAGGTCGTGGTTGCCCCACTGGATGTCGAGCGAATGGTAGGTGAGCAGGCGGTCCATAATCTTGGCCGCGCCGCCGCCGCGGTCGAAGATGTCGCCCACCAGGTGCAGGTGGTCGACGGCCAGGCGCTTGATGAGCGAGGCAAGCGACTCGATAAAGTCGTCAGCGCTGGCGGTCTCCAGTATGGACTCCACGATGCGCTCGTGATAGCGCACGCGATAGTTGTTCTCGTCCGGATGCGTGTGCAGCAGCTCGTCGATGATGTAGGCGTAATCGCGCGGGATGGCCTTACGCACCTTGGAGCGGGTATAGCGGCTCGAAAGCGAGCGGGCAACCACAATGAGTTGGTCGAGCATGGTCTTGTACCAGGTGGGCGAGTCCTCGTGCTGGCTGCGGACCAGCTCGATCTTCTCGCGCGGGTAGTAGATGAGCGTGCACAGCTCGCCCTTTTCGTCAAAGGTGAGCGTGTCGCCAAAGATCTCGTCGACATGCTCGCGTACGACGCCCGAGCAGTTGTTGAGGATGTGCATGAAGGCTTCGTATTCGCCATGCAGGTCGCTCATAAAGTGCTCGGTGCCCTTGGGCAGGTTGAGGATGGCCGAGAGATTGATGATCTCGGTAAACGCGGATTGCTCGGTGGGGAACTGTCTCGACAGCAGGCGCAGATACTTGAAGTCTTGCGGATTGCGATCGAATGCGACCATGAAACACCTTCCGATATGGTTGGTAAAACTGATAAAACAGCGTCAAGCGTTTACCAGTATGCGCCGGCTTTGTTTCGATTTTGCGCCGGCGGCTGAATTGTCGGCTGAACGGTTTGGTAAATCGATTTAGTTGAGGTAGATATGGCGGTTGAGTGGAGACGAAGCGGGTGATTTTGCCCACGTTGGCCCATGGCGGGGATGAGGATGTTCATGATAAAGATATTCAATACAAACGGTTCGCATTGGTAAATAGTGGACATTTGTACCGTATTCACGCTTGCTGTGCGATAATTTGCGCAGCAATGAGTAAGGAGCCTCATATGAGTGATTTTGTCCTGACCTGTGAATCTGCCGCCGACCGAACCCGTGAGTTCTTTGCGTCGCGCAATATCCCTGTCGTGGGTTTTCATTATGAGATCGACGATGTCGTCTATACGGACGATCTGTATCAGTCGATTACGCCGGACGAGTTTTTTGCCCAGATTGCCGCGGGTGCCATGCCCAAGACGTCTCAGGTGAGCGTGGGTGAGTATAAGGAGTTTTGGGAGCCGATTGTTGCCGAGGGTAAAGACGTGCTGCACCTGACGTTGTCGTCGGGTATTTCGGGCACGTATGGATCGGCCTGCGTTGCGGCGCAGATGCTCGCGGATCGCTATCCCCAAGGCGGCAAGGTGCGCGTCATCGATTCGCTGGCGGCGTCTTCGGGCTTTGGCCTGTTGCTGGAATATGCCGCCGACGTGCGCGATAGCGGCGCTTCGCTCGACGAGACGGCCGCTTGGATCGAGGAGCACAAGCTCAACCTGCACCACTGGTTCTTCTCGACCGATCTGTCGAGCTACCTGCGCGGCGGTCGCATTTCGGCTGCGAGTGCGATCATCGGCACGGCGCTTAAGATTTGCCCGCTTATGACGGTCGATTGCGACGGCAAGCTGTCGCCACGTGAGAAGATTCGCACTAAGAAGCGCGCGATTTCCGAGATGGCCAAGACCATGATGGCACACGTGCAGGACGGTGCGGATTATTCGGGTAAGTGCGTCATGTCGCACTCGGCGTGCCGCGAGGATGCCGAGGCAGTTGCGGCGCTGATCGAGGAACAGATTCCGCAGCTTAAAGGCAAGATTGAGATCAATAACATCGGTACTCTGATTGGCTCGCATACCGGACCTGGTACGGTGGCGCTCTTCTTTATGGGCGACAAGCGCGTGGATTAGTTTGCCCCATCACATCGCTGCATGATTGCTCAAACGAAAACGGCCCGCCTCACGTTTGTGGGGCGGGCCTTGCTGTTGGGGTTAGCGTTTCTTTCCGCGGAAGAAGAAGCCGTGCAGCGAGGGCTTGAGTCCACGGTTGGCGCGACGCTCCTCGATATGATCGTGGATCGAAGCAACGCGCTCGATGACTTCGTCGGGAATCGGCACGTCGGGATTCATGTTCTCGACCTGACTGACCTCGGCGGCGGCAACCTGGTCGATAATGGGTATATCGTCGTGCGAGATGACGGGCGTGGCGTCTTCCTTCATCTTGCGGTAGCGCTGCATCATGTCGGTCTGCAGCTGCTGGGCCGAAGGCGGCGTCCAAATGATGGCGTTGGCTCCGGCGGCGATGGTTTCACGGATGCTCTCGGGCGTCTTGCCGCCCGGTGCGATGAGCGGCAGGTTGGGATAGCGCTCGCGCAGCTCGCGCAGGACCTGCGGCGTGTTCTTGCCGGCCGCGATGTTAAGAATCTTGGCGCCCGCGCGCACCTTTGCGTGAGCATCGTCGTCGCAACGTACGACCGTGGCGATGACGGGGATGTCGGCGATGTTGGTGATGTGCTCGACCATCTCGGCGGTGGCGGGGGAGTTGACCACACAGCCCGCCGCGCCCTGCATCTCGGAGACGGCTGCCATCTGAACGGAGCGCTTGCCGGTGGTGGTGCCACCGCCCACGCCTACGAAGACCGGGCACTCGGCGACGGTCAGCAGCGCCTGCGTAATGGCCGGCTGCGGCGTGAAGGGGTAAACGGCAAAGACGGCATCGGCATTGGAGTTGCGGATGACCGCGACGTCGGTGGTGTAGATGAGCGACTTGATGCGGCGGCCAAAGAGCGTAAAGCCGCTGGCCTCCTCGATCTCATCGGGCATGCGGAGAGCCGCCTTACGCAGACGCCCGTCGATGGGCAGCGGCTCCATAGGGAGCAGGCCGTTGGGCGTGACGGCTACCTGGGGCTCGGTGAACTCGTCTGCGAGCTCGACCTCGGAGAAATCGACCGAGGCGACGATGTCTTCGTGAACCTCGGCGGGCACATCGATGGGGGCTTGGTCGTTTGCCGCGGCAGGCGTGTCGAAGGAGCTGGTGCCGACGAAGGCGTCGACGCGCTCATTTAGATCGTTGAGGGTATCCATGGAAGCTCGATTCTATGTGATGACGGCCGGCAGGGTACCGGCAGCGTTGTGCTTGCTAAATCGTTTGACGAGTTGATTTTTCCCCGCCGCGTCCTCCGTTAGACCGAAGGGCGGCGAACGTGAAGGAGCTGTGGTGGCGGGGATCGAGGTGCTATCTTGAAAGTCCCGTTTAAAAGAGAGGTGACGCGGTATGGAATT
>DBFVGT010000072.1:0-3598 GCA_048524725.1 Collinsella sp.
GGCGACCTTCTCGCCGTGATACATGCCGTGGCACTCGGGCAGCATCGTCAGGCCATTGTGGATGGCATGAGCAGCAGCAAGGCCCGAGCTCTCAAAGCCAATGCCCGAAAGCAGCGTATTGGCCTCGATGATATGCTCGACTGCAGGCGTGAGCGCACCCTTCTCCAGCGCGACCTTGGCCTTGACGCCATCGGCCATAAGCGTCTCGTAGCAAAGCTTGGCGAGCGCCAGACCGGCCATGCCGCCCTTGCCGCCAGCGCAGGTGCCACCGTCGGCATCATGCGTCGCCTGGGCCTCAAAGTAGGTTGCGAGCGCATCGCCCATACCGGAAACCGTCAGGCGCACCGGGCTCGCCGCGATAACCGTCGTATCCATCAGGACAATGTTGGGGTTTGCCTTAAGGAAGAGATATTTATCGAACTGGCCATCGTCGGTGTAGAGCACCGAAAGCGCCGAACACGGGGCATCGGTCGAAGCAATGGTGGGGCAAATGATAACCGGGGACTCCAGGTAATAGGCGACGGCCTTCGCGGTGTCGAGGATCTTGCCGCCACCGACGCCGACGATGATGTCGCAACCGTTGTCGCGAGCGAGCGCGACCAGGCGATCGACCTCACCCTTGGAGCACTCGCCGTTAAAGTCCTCAAACAGCAGCTCGGCCTTAGCCTCGGCAAAACCGCCCTCGATCTTGGCACCGACGCGCTTCTTGCCCGAAGGCGTCACGATGACGAGGGCCTTAGCGCCGAGCGGCTCGACATAGGAGCCGAGCTTGGCGAGCTCGTCCGGACCCTGGATGTACTTGCTGGGGCTATTGAAAATTGCAGCCATAACTATCCCATTCTCTAAAAGAAAAAAGAAAGGGGCTCCGTACAGATACGTGCGGAGCCCCTCGTTACGATAACAAGAGTCGATTAGAAATCGATGTCGGTGTCGTAGTAGCAGGCCTTGAGGATCTTCTCGAAGTCGGCAGCCTTGGTCTCACGCGGGTTCTCGGGCGTGCAGGCGTCGGTCTCGGCGTTCGCAGCGATCTCGGGCAGCTTGGCGAGGAACTCCTCCTCGGAAACCATCTGCGGGTTCTCGGCGTCGACCTTCACGCCACCATTCGCGTAATCCTTGATGGACTGCGGAATGTTGAGCTGGTCGTTGAGATCGCGAATCTTCTGGACGAGCGCAGCGATGAGCTCCTCGTTGGTCTCGCCGGGAAGGTGCAGGATCTCCTTGGCCACGTAAGCGTAACGCTCAGCAGCACGCGGGTCCTTGGAGTTCCACTGGATTACCTTGCCCAGGTACATGGCGTTAGCGGCACCGTGGATGATGTGGCCGTTCTCGAAGGCAGCACCGGTCTTGTGAGCCATGGAGTGAACGATGCCGAGCAGGCCCGAGGAGAAGGCGATACCGGCGATGCACTGAGCCTCGTGCATGTGCTGACGGGCCTCATGGTCGCCAGCATAGGACTTGGGCAGCCACTCGACGATCTCGCGGATGCCGTGCAGGGCGTTGGCGTCGGTGAACATAGAGGCGCAGGTGGAAACGTAGGCCTCCATGCAGTGGGTCAGAGCATCCATGCCGGTGTGGGCGCACAGCTTGGCGGGCATGGTGTAGGTGAGCTCGGGGTCGACGATGGCGACATCAGGGGTGATGTTGAAGTCGGCCAGCGGGTACTTGATGCCCTTGGCGTAGTCGGTAATGACGGAGAACGCGGTGACCTCGGTAGCGGTGCCGGAGGTAGAGGAGATGGCGCAGAAATGAGCCTTCTGACGCAGCTCGGGGAAGCTGAACGGCTGGATGATGTTATCGAAGGACTCCTCGGGATACTCGTAGAAGACCCACATGGCCTTAGCGGCATCGATGGGCGAGCCGCCACCGATGGCGATAATCCAGTCGGGCTCGAACTCGCGCATGGCCTCGGCGCCCTTCATGACCGTCTCGATGGACGGGTCGGACTCGACGCCCTCGAACAGCTTGACCTCGAAACCGCCTTCCTTAAGGTCGTTCTCGACGTCCTGCAGGAACCCGCCGCGGCGCATAGAGCTGCCGCCAGAAACGATGATGGCCTTCTTGCCCTTGAGGTTCTTCACCTCGTGGCGAGCGCCCTCACCAAAGTACAGATCGCGAGGATTGGTAAAACGTCCCATACTGTGCCTCCTAAACAAGCCCCTCTTAGACTTGCGTATATAACGGAGCACCCGATTGGCTCCGTTAGGACCGTTTTGCGCGTTGCCGGCGATGACAATGCGCGATGTCTAAACGTCTCAACGCTCAGACAAACACTATTCTACCGTTCTGGTTGGTCAGTTATTCATCCAAAGTTACCAATGATGAAACGTTTTTTCTATCCCTGAAGACCCTTGTGCAGCATCCATACCCCCAAGCTGGGCAAACGTTTTATCAAGGTTGACCACATATCCCGGGCAGGACGGTGCCCCTCCAAAATATGCACCGTTCGCCGCCGAAAATCGACCGTTTGCGGCACCGTGATACCACTCGGTCGTCCAAGGTGCCGACATTTGTGCGGCATCCGTCTTCGTGGTGCAAAGGTGCAAGTCCAAGTGCGGCACCCCCGGTGTGCCACATGCGGGTAAACTAGAAGCTTATATAGAGACATTTGAACCCTAACCGCAGCAAAGGAGGCCCCATGGCATTCGATCCCATTCAAGAGGATTGCCATCGCCTCGTTCTTGAGGCCTTGCGCCGCGACAATATCCCGCTCACCGACGGCACCGCCGTAGAACGTCTGATGGAACAATTCACCCGCAACCCCGCGCCGCTCATCGTGCACGACCGTGACCGCGCCGGGCATCTCATTGCCAAGGTGGTCGAGGCTGTCGACTACCGCATTCCCTTTATCCCTGACGATACCCAGGCAGAGCAAGAAGAGGGCGCTGCCGAGAACATGCTTCGCGAGGCAGCCGCGCTCGACCCCACCAACTGGGACGCCCAGCGCATGCTGACCGCCCTCACCGCCAACTCCAACGAGGAGTACGTACAGTACTTGGTATCTAAGCGCGATGAAGTCGAGCACGACCTGGCACTCAAAATCGCCTCGGCGCAGGACCCCTACGAGCGCGAGGCCGCTGGCGACCTTATGCGCCGCCCCTACCTGCGCTGGCTTGCCGCCCTTGCGTCGCGCGCCCTCATTAGCGGCCGCTATCGCATGTCGCTCGAAGCCGCAAACCGCAGCCTCGACTTTGCCCCCAACGATCCGGCCGGCGTCCGCCACACCGCGATGCTCGCCATGGCAAAGCTCGAATACCCCGCCGAGGAGCTCAAAAGATTTCGCTCCGCCCACTCCGTACCCTATCTCGCGAATACCCCGCTGCGCCGCCGCCCCAAAGATGCGGAGCGCGACTTGGACCCGTGGACGCTCATCGCACTGATGAGCGCAGCCTGGCGCGAGCTGGACTACGAGGGCGCCGAGCACTACCTGCGTATCCTTGCGCGCTCGTGTCCGCACGCGGCCGAGGCGCTCTACTTCCAAACCGAGTTTCCCGATGGCGTCTATGCCCGCGTCAACGTGGGTGCAGGCTCCACCGACGAGCTCGTCCTTGCACTCTCCGAGGCGACGCCGGTACTGCAGGAGGGCCTGGGCGCGCCCGAC
>DBFVGT010000073.1:0-6188 GCA_048524725.1 Collinsella sp.
TGCGGCATGGTGGCGTTGACGATATGCAGCGTAATAAAACCCTGCTCTTCTTCGCTCATCTGGATGCCCATATACTCCTTGATAATCTGCAGCGCACGGCCCGCAAGCGCGTACTCCTTGCGATAGAACTGCTGGATCTCGAGCAGCAACGGGTTCTCGCACGGAATGCCTTTGCACTCGCGATCGAGGGCAAGGCTGATATGGTCTGCGAGAGCAATGAGAATCTTGTCGTTGATATCAACATTGAGCTCTCGACGGAGCATCTGAACAATGTCCTCGGCAATCACGAGGTTGACGGTGGGGATGGACTCCAAAAGATGTGCCAAGCGGTCAATCGTGCGCGAATCCTGAGAAGTGCCCTCCTGCAGCGCATAGGTCTTTTCGACCGATGCCTCATCGATAGCGTCGCCGGCATGGCGGCCAAAGCAGAGGCCTCGGCCGATGACGATGAGCTCGGAGCCATCGTCCGAAGTGACCATTGCGACGTTATTGTTGAAAACTCGCTTGATAACCACGGTACCCACCACAAGAATTTACTCGAAAAGCCAGACGACAGGCTCTTTAACAGCAACAGGGCCGGAAGCATGCTCACGAAGAGTCGAGTTCTCCGAGCGCTCGCACACGATAACGAAGACCGTGGGGTCGAAGCCAGCGGCGCGAACCGCGTCAAAATCGACCTCGACGAGGGGCTGGCCCGCGTCGACATGGTCACCCTGGGCAACAAGCGCATGGAAGCCCTTGCCCTCAAGTTTAACAGTGTCGATTCCGATATGCAGCATCACCTGAGCAGAGCTGTCGTCGGACATGATGCCCAGCGCGTGCTCAGTCGGAAACAGCGCCGCGACGGTGCCGGAAACAGGAGCGCACACCGTTCCCTCTTGGGGAACCACGGCAACGCCATCGCCCACGGCACGGCTGCTAAAAGCGGGGTCATTGGTATTTTCTAGATGAACAAGCTCGCCGGAAACGGGAGCGAGGATTTCGAACTCGGAGGTTGCAGTCTTCTGCTCATCCGAACCGCCCATCAGGCGAGAAAAGAAACCCATGGTGGCATGTCCCTTCATAAATATAGCCCAACCAAAATCAAGCGAATGCGTCTAAAGAGACACACCCGTTCAAAGACTTTGGTTATGCCCACGTCCGAGGGACTCGGTAACCTTCCGCATTTCTTTTTTCGAGAGCTATTGTAGACAAGCCCAAAGCCAGAACAATCATTATGACCGGTGAACGGTATTTATTCTCCGATAAACGGTATTTAGGCAGCACTTAGGGACGTTCCTTTTCTGCCGGCACCCAGGGACACTCCTTGCTCTGACCCCTTTGCACCAAAAAAGGGCCCCGAGCATAGTCTGCTCGGGGCCCAAATTCATCTCGCCTTACCGCGCGATGCGTGTGTTATTTGCGCTTGCCGCCGCCGTCGCCGGGACGACGGGAGCTACCGCCGCGCTTGCCGCCACGATTGTTACCATAGCTGCCACGGTTATCGCGACCGCCGGCACGACCGCCGCGGGAGCCGGCCTGGTTGCCGCCACGCCCGCCGCGATAGCCGCCACGGCGCTCCTCGCGGGTGTCGTCGTAGTTGCGCCAATCATCGCGACGATCGCGGCTGGCACGCGGGTCGCGACGATCGCGCGACTCATTCGAACGACCAGCGCCGCCGCGGCCGCCATTGCCGCGAGCACCCTCGCGACGCGCGCCGCCGCGGCTACCGCGCTCTTCAAAGCGCTTGCCGCCACGGGACTCACCGCCACGGGAACCTCGCTCACCGCGACCCTCGCCGCCGCGACGCTCATCACGGCCACCGCGCTCGTCATCACGACCGGAACGACGGCGGTCGCCCGCACCGCGCTTGCCACCGCGCGAACCGCGGCCCTCGTCCTCGCGCTCGACACGACGACGGCCACCGCGATCCTCATCCTCGCGACGGCGGCGATGTGCCTCGCCCTGGAACTGCTTGGCACGACGCTCGGCACGGTTACCGCGCGCAGACCGCTCAGCGGCACCAGCACCGCCGCGCTCCTCGGCAGCTACCTCGCGGGCCACGCTCTCAACAGCCTCGTCTACGCGAGCCTGAACTCCCTCGCGCACGCGGGTCTTGCCGCCGCGCTTGGGACGGCTCGGACGCTCGCCGTCGCCGCGACGCTCATCGCGACCGCGGTTGGAACGACCGGCCACATCACCGTAATCGTCGCCGTTGCGCTTGCCGTCGCGACGTGCCTGCTCAAGCTTCTTCTTGCTCTTGGACTTGCCGCGCTTGGTCTTCTTCTTCACCTTAAAGGCCGCAGGGTCGCGATCGGGATCAACCGCGGGCGGGTTGGGACCCACATGCAGGTCGCCGGCCTCGTAGATGTCGGCCGTCTTGTCCATGAGCTTCTCGATCTCGTAGAACTCGTCCACGTCCTGCTCGGTCACAAATGTAATGGCCCAGCCCAGCTCGCCGGCGCGGCCCGTACGGCCAATGCGGTGGATATAGTCGGTCGGCTCGGCCGGCACGTCAAAGTTCACGACGTAGCGCACGTCGCTAATGTCGATGCCGCGGGCGAGCACGTCGGTTGCCACCAGCACGTCGACGGTGCCGTCGCGGAAGGCCGAAAGCGCACGCTCGCGCTGGGCCTGGCTGCGGTTGCCGTGAATCGCGGCGGCCTTGATGCCCTTACGCTCCAGACGACGGCAGCAGCTGTCGGCGCGGTGCTTGGTGCGCATAAAGACGATGGTGCGCTCCGGGCCCTCCTTTTTGAGGAACTCGGGCAGCAGGTTGTTCTTTGCCTCGAT
Source organism: Collinsella sp. (assembly GCA_048524725.1). Taxonomy (GTDB): domain Bacteria; phylum Actinomycetota; class Coriobacteriia; order Coriobacteriales; family Coriobacteriaceae; genus Collinsella. The sequence goes on from DBFVGT010000073.1 coordinate 2,773, forward strand.
GGACACCGGGAACACAAACTGATCGACGGTGTCGGCGGTCGACGTGGCCGGCGCGATCTCCACGCGGGCCGGGTCGCTCACCAGGTCGGTGATCTCGCCCACGGCCTCCTCGTCGAGCGTCGCCGAGAACAGCAGCGTCTGGCGCTCGGCCGGCGTCTCGCGCACAATGCGGCGGACGGCGGGCAAAAAGCCCATGTCGAGCATGCGATCGGCCTCGTCGAGCACCAGCACCTTGACCTCGTCCAGGTGGCAGGCGCCCTGCTCGATCAGATCGACCAGACGGCCCGGCGTGGCGACCAGGATATCGCAGCCGTACTTGAGTGCCGCGGTCTGCGGCTTGTAGCTCACGCCGCCCACGACGGTCAGGGCAACGTGGCCGGTGACGTTGGCAATCTTGCTGGCGACCTCGTCGATCTGCTGGGCGAGCTCGCGCGTGGGGGTGATGACGAGCATCACGGGGCCACGGCCGTTGCCCTCGGGCTTCTTGGCGCCACGACGACGGCTGCGGCCGCCGCGCTCGCGCACAGGCTTGGGAGGAGCGATGTGCTCCAGATTGTTCATGGTCGGCAGCAAAAAGGCGGCCGTCTTGCCGGTGCCGGTCTGAGCGGCGGCAAGCAAGTCGCGGCCCTCGAGCACCACGGGGATGGAGCCGGCCTGCACGGGCGTCGGCGCCGTGTAGCCCAGGTTCTCGATGGCACGAAGCATCTCGTCCGAAAGACCCAGCTCGTCAAAGGCGGGCAGGTTCTCGGTCGCGGACTCGACGGTCTCGGCGGCGCTGGCCTCGTCGGCAGCATCGAAGGCAGCCTGGGTCATGGCCTCGCGGGTCTCGTCCAGAATCTCGGCGTCCGTGACGTCGGATACAGAATTACGCATATGTTGTTGTTCCTTATCTGCACGCGCAATGGGCACGGCATGCGGCCGCGCGGGCGTGCTTGGTAGTGCGCTAATACATACAAAACAGGTGCGCACAGAGAGGACGTTGCTCAGCACGCTGGCGATCGCTTTGGCAGCCCTATCACGCGCCGTCCAGACGCAGCGGCCCTAAGCGATGGAGCAGATTCGCCGCCGGTTAGTATACCCGCGCTTCGCATGCCCCCACGTAAACCACAGATGACGGGGCGGGCGGGGCCGATTGTCTCAATCTGTAACAGTTACGAGACAAAACCGGGTCTACACGTTACAGATTGAGACGAACTCAAACATCGCAAAACATAATCTCGATCTGTAACAGTTAGAGGTCATTTTCCCCGCTAGATGTTACAGATCGAGATGTTTGACATGAGCTGCCAACGATTGAGCAGCCACCCTCATCTGTAGCGGAATGTCATACATTTTCATCTCCACTGGACACCCCCAGGGGGTATGGGTGTATAGTATCGGCAGGTTAACAATTACAATACCGAACTGCAGAAAGGAGAAACCATGGCTCAAGATAAGTTTGACGTGGGCGGCATGACGTGCGCCGCCTGCCAGGCGCATGTGGACCGCGCCGTCAGCAAGCTCGACGGCGTCCAAAGTGTCGCAGTCAACCTGCTCGCCGGTTCCATGATGGTCGACTATGACCCCGCGCAGGTCACCTCCGACGATATCTGCACCGCCGTCGACCGTGCGGGCTACTCGGCCTCACCCGTCGATGCGGGCACCGGTGCCGCCGGCTCAAGCGGCAACACGCAGGTCAGGTCCGGCGCCGCCCACATGGAGTCGCCCACCAAAAAATTGGAGGCCGCCGCCTCTGCCATGCGCACCCGCCTCATCGTCTCGATTGCCTTCCTCATTCCGCTGTTCTACATAGGCATGGGGCACATGCTCGGTTGGCCGCTGCCCGGCATTTTCACCGACCATACCCACAGCATGACACTCGCGCTCACCGAGCTCGTCCTGCTCATCCCCATCGTCTACGTCAACGACGCGTACTTTATCAACGGGATTAAATCGCTCGCGCACGGCGCGCCCACCATGGACGCCCTCATCGCCGTCGGCGCCACCGCCTCCATCGCCTGGTCGCTCTACGCCATGTTCATCATGGCCGACCAGCTAGCCGCAGGTCAGGTGCACGAGGCCATGATGACGAGCATGGACAACCTGTATTTTGAGAGCGCCGGCACCATCCTGTCGCTCGTCACCGTGGGCAAATACCTCGAGACGCGCAGCAAGTCCAAGACCGGCGGCGCTATCGAGGCGCTCATCGACTTAGCACCCAAGACCGCGACCGTCGTGGCCGAGGACGGTATCGAAGCCACCGTCGACGTCGATGCCATTCTGCCCGGCCAGGTGCTGCGTGTGCGCCCCGGCGAGTCCATCCCCGTTGACGGCGTGGTGCTCGATGGCAGTTCGGCCGTGGACGAGAGTGCGCTGACCGGCGAGTCCATCCCCGTGGAGAAGACCGCCGGCGACACTGTCAACGCGGCCACGGTCAACCGCACGGGCTCGTTTACCTTCCGCGCCACGCGTGTGGGCGCCGATACGTCGCTCGCCAAGATTATCCAGCTCGTCGAGGACGCCAACGCTACCAAGGCGCCCATCGCCCGCATGGCCGACAAGGTCGCCGGCGTGTTCGTGCCCGTGGTGTTCGCGATCTCTGCCGTAACTTTTGTGGCATGGATGGTGCTGACCGGAAGCATCAACGAGGCGCTCACCTCCGCCGTGGCCGTGCTGGTGATCAGCTGTCCGTGCGCACTGGGTCTGGCCACGCCCGTCGCCATTATGGTGGGCACCGGCAAGGGCGCCGAAATGGGCATTCTGTTTAAGAGCGCCGAGGCGCTAGAGAACCTGCGCAGCGTGGGCGCCGTGGTGCTCGACAAGACGGGCACCGTCACCCGCGGCAAGCCGGCCGTGACCGATATCGTGGTTGCCGCACGCGCCGACGGCTCGCCCACCATGAGCGAAAAGGCGCTGCTCAAGCTGGCCGCCGCGTTGGAGCGCTCGAGCGAGCACCCGCTGGCCGAGGCGATTATGGCCGAGTGCGAGGCACGCGGAATTGTCGCGCGCATGGTCGAGGACTTTGCCGCCGTGCCCGGGCGAGGCGTTACGGCACGCGAGGGGCAGAATGTCATCGCAGCCGGCAACGTGCGCCTGATGAACGAGCTGGGCGCGGAGGTGCCCGCCGGTCTTGCCGAGCAGTTCGCTGCCGAGGGCAAAACGCCGTTGTTCTTTGCCAAGAACGGCGAGCTTGTCGGCACCATCGCCGTGGCTGACGAGGTCAAAGAGACGAGCGCCGGGGCCATCGCCGCGCTCCGCAAGCTCGGCGTCGACGTGCGCATGCTCACCGGCGACAACCGCGTGACGGCCGAGGCTATCGCCCGCCGCGTGGGACTCACCAGCGAACAGGTCATCGCCGACGTCCTCCCCGCCGACAAGGAACGCCACGTGCGCGAACTGCAGGATGCGGGCGGCAAGGTCGCCATGGTGGGCGACGG
>DBFVGT010000074.1:0-3448 GCA_048524725.1 Collinsella sp.
GAAATGGGTAATACTAAAGAGTTATCCGACCAGATGGGAATTAATCGATGGCCTATATCGAATTCAAAGACGTCATCAAGGCATACGGCGAGGGCGATGCCCGCATCCACGCGCTCGACGGCGCGAGCTTTACGGTCGAGCGCGGCGAGCTCGCCATCATTTTGGGTGCTTCGGGTGCCGGCAAGACCACGGCCCTCAACATTCTGGGCGGCATGGACACGGCAACTTCTGGCACCGTGACGGTGGACGGGCGTGACGTGAGCTCTGCCAACGAGGCTCAGCTTGTGGAATACCGTCGCGCCGATGTTGGCTTTGTCTTTCAGTTCTACAATCTGGTCCCTAACCTGACGGCGCTTGAGAACGTCGAACTCGCGGCGCAGATCTGCCCCGATTCGCTCGATGCCGAGCAAACGCTTCGCCAGGTTGGCCTGGGCGACCGCCTCGCTAACTTTCCGGCGCAGCTTTCGGGCGGCGAGCAGCAGCGCGTATCCATCGCCCGCGCGCTGGCTAAGAACCCCAAGCTGCTTTTGTGCGACGAGCCTACGGGTGCACTCGACTACAAAACCGGCAAGCAGATCTTGCAGCTGCTACAGGACACTTGCCGCAAGCAAGGCATTACGGTCATCATCATCACCCACAACTCTGCGCTGGCGCCCATGGCCGATCGCCTGATCCGCTTTAAGAGCGGCCGCGTGGAGAGCGAGACGATCCAGCAAAATCCTGTGCCTATCGAGACGATCGAGTGGTAGCGCCCATGAATCAGGACCGCCAAAACAGTCAACGCCGCGACGCGCAGAACACGGAGCGCGAGCAGGATTTTACGACCTACCGTACCGCCCAAAGCTCAAACGATATGGTGCCGACGGTTTTTCGCCGTGGCATCTACCGCACGATTCGCGGCAGCCTCAAACGCTTCTTGTCTATCGTTGTGATCACCGCGCTTGGCGTGAGCGTGATGTGCGGCCTTAAGGCGGGCTGCGAGGACCTGTGTGATTCGGTCGACGCCTATTTTGACCAGCAGAATGTCTATGACATCAACGTGCAGTCGACCTATGGTCTGACCGATGACGATATTGCCGCGATCCAAGAGGTCGATGGCGTCGAGACGGCCGAGGGCATCTATACCGAGACCGCCTATACCGCCGTGGGTACGACGCGCGAGCGTGTCGTCGTACAGAGCCTCTCCAAAGAGAATATTGACCAACCGGTGCTAGTGCGCGGCGAGCTGCCCGAGACTTCGGGCGAAGTGGCAGTGACCTCACGTTTTTTGAAGGCTTCGGGCAAGAAAATCGGCGATACGGTGAGCTTTGCCGCCAACGATGCGAGCTCGTCGAACCAAAGCGCCAAGGACCAGTTTGCCGATGGGGACTACACCATCACGGCCGAGGTTCTCGATCCTACCGACGTGAGCTCCGACTCGACAGTCAACGCCTTTCGCGCTGCTTCGACTGCGGACTACAAGTTCTACGTGAGCGAGGATGCCGCGACATCTTCTTCCTACTCCGCTGTCCACGTGGTCGTCGAGGGAGCCAAGAGCCTCAATTCCTATTCGGATGCCTACTCGGCAAAGATCAATGAGGTCAAGGGCAATATCGAGAAGATCCGCGAGGAGCGTGAGAAGGCGCGCGCCCAGGAGCTGACGGTCGACACACCGGCGAGCTTGGACGCAGCTGAGCGTCAGGCGAATATGGTCTTTGGGATCGAGCAGGACAACATCAATCGCATGGCCGAGGGCAGCGACGAGCGTGCGCAGGCGCAAGCCGACCTGGACCAGCGCCGTGCCGCCGCCGACCAGCAGTTTGCCGATGCCCGCGCCGAGCTCTCTGACCTGGGCGAATGCACCTGGTACATCCAGGACCGCGGCAATATCGCAAGCTACTCGAGCGTCGAGAGCGATAGTTCTTCGATCGAGGCCATCGCCACGGTGTTCCCGTTCATCTTCTTTATCGTCGCCGTGCTCATCAGCCTCACCACCGCCACGCGCATGGTCGAGGAGGAGCGCACGCTCATTGGCCTGTACAAGGCGCTCGGCTATTCGCGCGGGCGTATCCTGTCCAAATTCGTGGACTACGCGCTGTGGGCGTGTCTGATTGGCGGCGTGCTCGGCAACATCATCGGATTTGTGGGCCTGCCGCTGTTCCTGTTTACGGTGTTCGATGATATGTACTCACTGCCCCAGATGCTGCTTTCGTACGATATCGTGTCCTCGATTGTCTCGGTGGCGCTGTTTGCCGTGGGCGTGGTGGGCGCTACGATTATCGCCTGCCGCCACGAGATGGCCGAGACGCCGGCTTCGCTCATGCGTCCCAAGGCGCCGCGCGCCGGCTCACGCATTCTGCTCGAGCGCATCGGCTTTATTTGGCGCCGCATGGGCTTCTTGAACAAGGTGGCAGCACGTAACCTGTTCCGCTACAAAAAGCGCGCCTTTATGACCATCTTTGGCATTGCGGGCTGCACGGCGCTTGTGATTTGCGGTATGGGCATCCGTGATACGTCGGTCGCGCTGTCGCCCAAGCAGTACGGGCACATCACACGCTACGATTTGCTGGCGGTCGCCAATCCCGATGATTTTTCGCAGACGTGCGCGGCGTTGGATGAGCGCAGTGCAGCCAAGGATTCCGACGTGACCGTGACTTCGACGCTGCCGATTATGACCGACAACGTTACCTTTACATTCGGCGGAAAGAGCGAGACCGTGCAGCTGATCGTGGTGCCCGATGACCGCACGAACGACCTGGATGACTACGTGCGCCTAGAGGACGAGTCCAAAGAACCGCTCGCCCTGCGTGACGGGGATGTGTATTTGAGCAAGAGCTCTCAGCTGGTGCTGGGGATCAAGCCGGGCGATACGGCACACGTCCAGGATTCGTCGCTCAATGTTGCCAAGGTCAAAGTCAGCGACATCTCGCTCAACTATCTGGGCAACACGCTTTACATGACGCAGGGCACCTATGAGCGCGCGTTCGGTCGAAGTGCACGCCTTAACGGCGTCTTTGTGCTGCTTAAGGGTTCGTCGGCCGACCAGATTGCGTTTAGCAAGAATCTTAAGAGTGACGGTTGGCTTACGATTTCGAGTACGGCCGAGCATTGGGAAAACTATGAGGCGAACTTTACGATTATCAATTCGGTCGTGGTGCTCGTGACCATTATGGCGGCGTGCCTGTCGTTTGTGGTGGTGTTTACGCTGTCCAACACGAATATCTCCGAGCGCGAGCGCGAGCTGGCGACCATTAAGGTGCTGGGCTTCCGCCGTGGCGAGGTGCACCACTACGTCAACAAGGAGACGTTGATCCTCACGGCGATTGGTGCCGCGCTGGGCGTACCGCTGGGTGGTGCGCTGGCCGAGAGCTTTACGTACATCTTGCAGATGCCGTCATTGTACTTTGACGTCGAAGTCGAGCCGCTGAGCTACGTGCTTGCCGTGGTGCTTTCCTTCGGCTTTACGATC
>DBFVGT010000075.1:0-9480 GCA_048524725.1 Collinsella sp.
CTCGAGCCCTGTGGTAGCAAGGTTCGAGCAGAACCTGAACGCGCAAACGCCAATCGATGTAATGGAGGCATTCTTGTCCAGGCCGGTATCGGTCAGAGCCTTGCAGCCTTCGTAGGCTCTGTCGGGAATCGATGTGAGGCCAACGACCTTGTCGAGTCCCGTCGACACCAGTCCACTCCCGGCAAACGCGGCGTCGCCCATAGAGCCAATGGTGGCAACCTCGTTGATGTTCAAACTTATAAGCGACTTGCAACCATAGAATGCCTCTTTTCCGATGTGACCGATAGTCATACCGGAAAGGCTGATATCGGTGAGGTTCGGGCAGTTATAGAAGGCATGTGTTCCGATTTTTGAAATTGAACTGTTCTCAAAGCGCACTGAGCGCAGATTGGTAGAGTCGGCGCAGAGCTGTACGTCGACTAGATCCGTCCTGTAATCGATAATCAAATTCGTTACCATCCGACCGTCGACGGAGTTCTCGCGCGGGTTGTTCTCATCAATCTCTACCGTTACATTTCCGTCTGCATCGCACGGATACAGGTAGTAGTTCGGCATGAACTTGGCATACTCGTAGACCGTTGGCTCGTACGTGAGGGCATCGACTTCGCTGTCGTCGGACGGGGACTCTGACGTTGCAGGCGAGCTCTTAGCAGCATCGAAATCGGTCGCAGCACTTGTGAGGTCCTGCGCTAGGCTCGTCCCGGGGGCGTCGGATGCCGCGCTGGATGAGTCGTCCTGCGTATTATTCTCTTGGTCGGAAGACGCGGATGAAGCGCTTTCGTCCGAAGGTGATGATTCATCGACCGCATCGGTATCGGAGCCCGAGTCGGTCTCTTGGGCCTCGCTCTCAACGGCAAGCGCCCCGGCGTCATCGGCATAAGCCGCGCGGGGCGCAAGCGGTATCGAGGTCACGACCATCGCGACCGAAAGATAGACAACCAAAAACCTATAGAGGGCAGCAGTGATCCTGTTCATAGGAACCTTCCCGCAATTCGCAAAGATACAGAGTCCCAGAGTGGGCCATCATTTCACATTACCCTGTATAAGCGACAATGCGGGAAGGTAGCGCAAACGGTTTATCTAAGGGCGCAAAAGGTTGGTCTAATCGCAGCTCAAATCGCGCAGAGCCTCAATCGCCATGTCGACTTCCTCGGCCGTATTGAAGTAACCAAACGAGAACCGAACCACGCCCTGGCGCTCGGTTCCCAGCGCGCGGTGCATGAGCGGAGCGCAATGGGCACCGGGGCGCGTCGCAATCCCCCACCCCTGCATGAGCGCGTCCGAGATCTCGGCAGAGTCGATATCACCCACGTTGAGCGAAACGATCGCCGAGCGTGCTGACTGGTCGAAGGCACCGTAGAGTTTGATTTCCGGAATCTCACGAACACCGGCGAGAAAGCGATCGGCCAGGGCGCGTTCGTGAGTCGCAATCGCTTCAACTCCACCCTGTGCCTCGATAAAATCAAGGCCTGCGGAAAGGCCCGCTATGCCGTGACCGTTGAGCGTGCCCGCCTCGAGCCGCGTGGGCCACTCCATGGGCTGCAACGCATCGAAGCTGTGCACGCCCGTGCCACCCATGGCCCAGGGCGCCACGTCGACGTCCTCCGCCACGGCCAGGCCGCCGGTGCCCTGCGGGCCCATGAGCCCCTTGTGGCCGGTAAAGCACACCACGTCGAGCCCCATGGCCTGCATATCGATATGCGCCGTACCGGCAGACTGCGAGGCATCGACGATCACAAGCGCACCCGCGGCATGTGCCAAGGCCGCCACGCGCGCAATGTCGACCGCGTTGCCGGTCACATTAGAGGCATGCGTCACCGCCACGGCACGCGTACCGGGCGTGACCAGCCGCTCGAGCTCGTCATAGTCGAGCACGCCGTTCGCGTCACAGCCCGCATGCTCAACGGTCACACCCCGCTCCACTGCCAGGCGGTTGAGCGGACGCAGCACGGAGTTGTGCTCGAGCACCGTCGTGACCACGCGGTCGCCGGGGCGCACCACGCCACAGATGGCGGTGTTGAGCGCCGCCGTAGAGTTGGGCGTAAAGCACACATGGTCCGCCCTCGGGCAACCTAAAAGGCGCGCGAGCTTGGCACGGCAACCGTGAATCGTACGAGCGGCATCGAGGGCACCCGACGTGGCGCCGCGCCCGGCATTGCCGAGCGAGCACATCGCCTGCGTCACGGCATCGATGACCGTCTGCGGCTTGTGCATGGTCGTCGCCGCGTTATCCAGGTAGATCATCGCACGACCTCCCACATATCAATCACGGTATAGCCCTCGGTGGGAACGCCCGCCGCGGCGAGTTCGCCGCGCAGCAGCTCCTCATCGGCAGGCAACGCTTTCCACGCCAGACCACAGCCGGCAGCGACCTCCCCGGGCACGGGAATCGTTCGCCCGGGAAGGCCGCGCTCGATGCACAGGGACTCGCAGCCCATGGCGGCCGCCGTGGTGGGAAACGTGATGACAAGCGCCGGGCGCTTCTCCCTCATGGCAACTCCAACCAATACGCTACGGGCGCACGACGCACACGGCCTGCTCCATCTTCTCCACGATCACGTACATGTTGGTGACCTCGCCCACCGCAAGCTGGTCTTTAATGCCATAGTGGTCGAGGCAGGTACCACAGGTGAGAATCTCGACACCCTGCTCGGCCAGGCCCTTCAGGTCGTCGAGCACCGGCGAGCCCTCAACGGTGAGCTTGGCGCCGCCGTTGTAGAACAGCATGGTCGCGGGCAGCTCCTCCTGCTGCGTCACGGCAAAGATAAACGCCTTCATGAGCTTGTGGCCCAGCTCGTCGTCGCCGCGGCCCATGCAGTCGGTGTAGACGGAAATGACGAGCCTGCCCTTGCCGGCGCTGGCATCACAGAAGGCAGCGCCATCCTGCTCGGGATCGGCCATGGCAACGGCGCCAGAGGTCGCCACGGTCACGTGCCACTCGGCGTCAGAAACCTTCTCGACCGAGGCCGTGCAGCCCTTCTCCTGCGCCATCTTGGAGATGTTCTTGACGGCGGTCTCGTTGTCGACTGAGGTCACGACGGCGCCCTCGCCATCGAGCTGTTTCAGAGCTTTGAGCGTCTTGACGACGGGCAGCGGGCAGGCATCGCCCATGGCATTGACTTCAATCTTGGTAGACATAGCAAATTCCTTTCGAAAGAGCCGTTCTAGAGAACGGCAAACAGTTACATAAACGTGCGGGCTAGCGAACAACGCGGACGGCAGGACCGCCCGGCTCCGCCTCGCACACGCGACCGACGACGGCGGCGATACGTCCCTCGGCATGTAGACGGCGCGCAAGCTCATCCACATCGGCAGCAGGCGCCGCGATGAGCAAACCACCCGAGGTCTGCGGATCGTCCAGTGCATCCAACATGCCCGGCTCCAGGTCCTCGTCGGCAGCCACGCGCGGGCCAAAGAAGTCCTGGTTGCGGTAGGCACCGGCAGGAATAATGCCCAGACGCGCCATATCGAGCACCTGGTCAAAGAGCGGCACCGCCCCCGACGTAAGTTCAATCTGCACGCCCGAGCCCTCGGCCATCTCGCACGCATGCCCGATCAGGCCAAAGCCCGTGATGTCGGTGCAGCCGTGAAGCTCGAGTCCCTCGGCAAGGCGAATCGGGGCCTCGTTGAGGGTACGCATCGAGTCAAACATGGCTGCGGCCTCGTCCTGCTCGATGAGCTCGCCCTTAATGGCCGTGGTGATGATGCCCGAGCCGATCGCCTTGGTCAGCAGCAGAACATCGCCCACGCGTGCGCCGCTGTTGGCGAGCATATGGTCGAGTGGCACAAAACCGCTCACGGACAGACCGTACTTGGGCTCGTCGTCGTTGATGGTGTGGCCGCCCGCGATGGAGCAACCCGCCTCGACGCACTTATCGGCGCCGCCCGCCAGAATCTGACCGGCAACCTCAACGCCCAGGCAACTGGGTATGCATAGCAGGTTCATGGCATGGCTCGGCCGCCCGCCCATGGCGTAGATGTCCGACAGCGAGTTGGCCGCAGCGATCTGGCCAAACAGGAACGGGTCATCGACCATCGGTGGGAAGAAGTCGATGGACTGCACGAGCCCCAGGTTCTCCCCTACGCGGAAGACGCTCGCATCGTCGGAGGTATCGAACCCCACGAGCAAGTTGTCGTTATGCACATTGGGTAAGTCGCCCAGGACCTGGGCGAGGGCTCCGGGAGCCAACTTAGCGGCTCAACCGCTCGCGGCCGTCATGGACGTGAGCCTCATGGTGTCCTTAGCCATACGAACCCCCTTCCAACAAATCAACGACTTTAAGTATACGCGCCAGGCACGCTTCCCAAGAGACCGCTGACGGCTCGAACGTCGAAGGCGGAGCCGCAAGCGCCTGCGCGATAGCATCTGCCAGTGCGCGCTCAAACAATGGAAGGTCGGCCGCCACGGGCGTGTCGACATCCGTCATACGCGGCGACGCCACCCACGTCACGGGAGCACCGGGAAGCATCTCCTCCACCCAGGGACGAACGCCGGGCAAATCGGTCGCCACAACTTTGCAGCCGCACGCGAGGGCCTCGATCGTCACGAGCGGCAGACCCTCGTAAAACGAAGGCAGCACAAAGACGTCGGAACTGCGGTAGGCACGCACGAGTCCATCGCTTTCCAGGCGCCCCGCCAGCGTCACCGGCACATTCGAGGCCGCGGTCAAGCGCTCGATACGCGCGTACTCGGCATCGTCCCCGCGGCCGCCCACAAGTACCAAGCCAGATGGGCGGACGCCATTGTCAATCGGCAATGACACGGCTCGAACCAGCGACTCGACGCCCTTTTTAAAGCAAATCTTGCCCACGTACACAAGCGACCCCGGCTGCCTCGCCACGCTTGCGTCGCGGCAGAAGACGCGATGGTCGTAGCCCGTCCCAATCACGTGGATGCGATCGGCATCGACGCCGCACACCAGGCCAATCTGCTCAGCCTGCTCAGCATGGAGCGCAAAGACGGCATCGAGCCGACGAACCGCACTTACGATGCGATCGCGCTCGAGCGCATGCGAACGCAGCTGGCGCAGGTCGGTCGAATGACACACGGCAACAACCGGCACGCCTCGGACGCACTCGCGCGCCAATGCGGTCACCAGATACAGGTGATGGCAGAGCACCAAATCGGGCCGAAACTCAGCAACCGCCCGATCGATTGCAGCAGCAAATGACCGCTCAAATGCCTTGAGCATCGAAGGCGTCAGATCACGATAGCGTGTGGAGGGATAGGGCATGACATCGGACATGCCACAGATGGGAAACGGCAGCTCGGGCGACTCGAACGGTACGGCAAACACGGCAGCACGCCGGTCCAGCTCGCCTTGGGTATCACCCGGTGCCGCGCCGCAAAGCACGGCGGCGCGATGCCCCGTCTCGATCTGCTCGCGTACGAGCGCGGCAAGGTAGGTGCCGCTGCCAGTGCTATCTGGTTTTTGTGCCGAGATATTGAGGATGCGCATGTCGCGGTACACCCCTAGGCCAAGGCGGCGGCGCGGACAGCCGCGCCGATCGCTCCGGCAAAGCGAGCCTGGGGCGAGGTGGTCACCGGCGACCCCAGTAGCTCGCCCAACCGCTCCACCACGAAGGCGTTCTCGCACAGGCCACCGGTCAGGTAGTACGGGGCGCCCGCGGCCTGCCCGGCCATGGTCGCCACGCGCGAGACCACGCTGTCGATCACGCCACGCGCAATGTTCTCGCGCGGCTCACCGCGACCGATCAGGCTGATAACCTCGCTTTCGGCAAACACGGTGCACATGCTGGAAATCTTGGTAGGCTCGCCGGTGCGGGCGAGGTCTGCCATCTGCTGCTGGGTAATGCCCAGGCGGTCGGCCATGATCTCCAAAAAGCGCCCCGTGCCGGCGGCGCACTTGTCGTTCATGGCGAACTTGGCCACGCGGCCGCCCTTAAGCTGAATGACTTTGGTGTCTTGGCCGCCCACGTCAATCACCGTGCCATGGTCGCCAAACAGGCGCACGGCACCGGTGCCGTGGCAGGTGATCTCGGTCACGACCTTGTGCGCATAGGGCACGGCGACACGGCCGTAGCCAGTCGCGACCACGCGAACATCGTCGCCCGTCACGTCATAGCCGGCTGCGGCGAGCTCACCGCGTAGGCGCTCGGCCGCATCGACCGACGAATACCCCGTCGGCATGACGCAGGTCAACGCAATGGCGCTGTCCGTCTCCAACACCGCAGCCTTCGCGGCCGTCGAGCCTATGTCGATACCAATGCCAACCACGGCATCCTCCTTCTATGCGGCAAAGCAGCTATCCCTTTGCCGCATTTGTCCTACAGGGTTTCGATGAAGGCGGCGATGCGGGTCTCGATCTGGCCCATGTCACCGTTGCTGTAGTCGGTCTCGATCTTCATATACGGAATACCCGCACCCTCGACAGCCTCCTGCATGCGCGCACTCTCCACGTTAAAGGTGTGGCAGGCCTGCAGCACGCTCTCCACCACGCCATCGACGTGGTACTTCTCGCACATGGCCAGCGTGTTTTCCATACGACCGTCGTTGGGCGTCATGACCGAGCAGTTGATATCCAGATAGCGGTCGGCGATGGCGCGCAGGATATCGGGAGCCTCCGGGTCGATCATCATGGCCGCCGTGCGCTCGCCCGAGCAATCGTCCATGCACACGACCACGCCGCCGTTGGACTCGATGGTGCGGCCGATCTTGTTGATCACGCCGCCCACCGGGCAGCCGGTGATCAGAATGCGCTTGGCATCCGCCGCAACCGGGCGCTCGCCCGCGTCGTAGGCCTCGCGCAGCTTGGCGACCTTTTGCTCCAGCTGCTGCGTATAGGCCTCGATATCAAAGCTGAACGTACCGGCAAACATGGTGCTCATCAGGTCGACGCCGCTCATGGCTGCCGGCTGGTTGGCCTGCAGCGCAAACATCTCGAGCTGGGCCGCACGCAGACGGTTGCGACGACGGACGGCGGCGCGCAGGTCATCGTCGGTAATCGTGATGCCGTAGAAGCCCTCGAGCTCCTCCTTGAGCAGGCGGCACTCCTCGTACCAGCCTTCACGCTCGTAGGCACGATCGCGACCCTGCGGAAGATGCAGAATGTGCGTGCGCTTGAGCTCGTTGAGTAGCTCGTACATCTTCTTCTTGCCGTCGCAGGTGGTCTCACCGATGATCATGTCGCTAAAGTACGTAAACGGGCACTTTTGCGAGTAGGCAAAACCGTAGGTCGACTTGATGAGCGGGCACAGGTTTGCCGGCAGCACCTTCTCGGCCTCGGGAATCACCTCATCGGACGTACCGCACAGAGCCACGCTCGCAGCCCCCGCGGCATCGATAATCTCGAGCGGCGTATAGCTGCACAAAAAGCCGACCAGGCGATTACCCGCCTGCTTATAATCCTTGACGCGAATAAACGCCGCCTTGCGTTGCTCGTTGAACTCCTCAAACGTGCGCGGCAACGGCTGTTCAATATTTTCCGACATATAACTCCTTAACAAACCTTTTAACCGACCAAGGAGACGGCTTTCCCAGGTGCCCGAGGTTGCCGTGAAAGAGGAGCGCCGCGTACTTCTGATACGCAAGCGACGGTTTGACGGCAAGATCGGGCACCTGGGAAAGCCACCGGGACGGATAGTCCTAAATGGTTTCCAAGAAAGCCTCGATCCTGGTTTGCAGTTGGCCTGCGTCCTCGCCGGCGTAGTCGGTCGTGATGTGCATAAACGGAATGCCGGCCTCCTCGGCGGCCTTCTCCACGGCAAACGACTCCATCTCGTAGAGCGTGCAGAACTGCAGGGCCACGTCGACAATGCCGTCGGCATGCAGGTCCTTGGCCATCTGGACAATGTCCTTCATACGCTGGTCGTTGGGCGTAAAGACGGCACAGTTGATCTTAAAGTAGCGCTCGGCGATAGCATCGAGCATCTCGTCAACCGTCTCACCGGACTCATCGACCAAATCCTTGTAATAGCGCGAACCCGTGCAGGACTCCTCGCCCACCACAACGCCGCCGGCCTTCTCGATGAGGTTGAACAGCTTCCAGTTGGGCACGGCCATGGGCGTGCCGGTGTACAGGATGCGCTTGGTTCCCTTGGGCGCCACGCCCTCTCCGGCCTCGACACGCTGCTCACACTCGGCCGCCATATCGTTGATGGCTCCGGTCAGACGCGGCGTGTCGTCCATAAAGGCGGCCTGAACGGTCAGCAGGCTGTCGAGACCGCTAATGGGCGCTGGGTCGGCAGCGCGCGTGGCAGCGAGGCACTGCAGGGCGCGACGCTTCTCATTGACGGCGCGGATGGCGGCCTTCAGACGCTCAGGCGTAATCGTGACGCCGCACTCTTCCTCAATCTTGGTGGCGAGCTTTTTAACCTCGGCCTTCCAGGTCACGAGCGTCGACTCGTCGTGCACGTTGGGAATATCCATGACGTACATGTTCTTTTGCGTGGCAAAAAACTCGTAGGCCTTCTTCTTGCCATCGCAGGTGTTTTCGCCTACCACCAAGTCACTCGACTCGATGTAGGGGCAGACCTCACCCAGCTTAAAGCCGGCAAAGCTCTTGATAAGCGGACAAGTGTTGCGCGGCAAGTGCTCCTCGACCTTGTCCGTTGCCCAATCGGCACCCGAGCACAGACCAACGGGAATGCCGTCACAGGCAAGCACGATCTCCTCGGGCACGTACACGCAGAACGAGCCCACGATTTTGGTGGCCTCGCCAGCCTCCTTCTTGTCGAGCATCTCCTTAATGCGGCCGCTATGGATGTTGGTGGCCACAAAGTCCAAGTAGGACGTGGACTTGGGGCGGTTCTTCTGCGACAGGAACATGTCCCCGTACATCTGGCCCACGGCGCCCAGCAGCATATCGTGGTCGGCAAGATTCATGCCGAGGCTCTCCCACATCGGGTGGAAATCAAATTCTTCAGCCATAACGGTTCCCCTCTCGAACCAAAAACGGATAACAGCGGTATCGATGCACGACGGACGGCGATTGCCCGGCCGTGCTCAAACCCGGAATTTTAGGGAACCTGCTTTGCGGTCGGTTATTTAGTTGTGCGTCGTCTCTCCCGGAGCCGTGAACATACCTGCTCATATGCGACTCCGAGCCATGTATAGGGCACGCGCGGCAACGCGGCGAATGTATGTCGTCTGCGGCATGTGCGCACCCTCCTTTACAAGTTGAGGTCAACTATATCAACGGTCGTCGTCCAGACGAATACCGCCGACACGCGTACGACAGCTGCGGGATGCGAACACCTCGCTGTCTGATAAATAATTATCAGATTGATAAGATTTTGTCATATAGAAATCGGCGAGCGGTAAAGTGGAAACAAAGCGGTCGAGGACTACCTCCTCGCCCGCATCGCCCACCGAATTAACGACAAACCAAATGGATCCTGCTGGCATCAAAATGCATGCGCAGCGTCTCGCCTGCTTGCGGCAGCTCGTCGACAGGCATGCCCACTTTGTTGACCTTCCACTGCAGGCGCGTCGGCGCATCGGCACGCGGCACATCCAGC
>DBFVGT010000076.1:0-6227 GCA_048524725.1 Collinsella sp.
CTCCTCGAGGGCGGAGGCGAAGCCCCGCTCGCCCGCGGCGACCATCCTCACGTAGTCGGGCAGGGACGCCGCCATCTCGTGCAGCCCGAGCGCGGAGAGGTTCGCCTGCGCCCTGATCGAGGGGCTGCCCTCCGCGACGGCACCCATCACGCCCTGACCTGTGTCAAGACGAGGTCGCGCGCGACCCAGATCCCGTCGACGTAGAGCACGCGGTGGAGCTCGCCGTCGGGGACGGGCATGGGCCAGACCTCCCAGAACTCGGCCGTCCTGCGCCTGAAGGACCGCCCGCCGCCCGGCATCGCCGCCTGCGAGTCCTTCGAGAGGAGCCACCCGAGGAACTCCTCGAGCCTCGCCGCCGTGTCGTCGTACCTCAGCGTCGTCGACGCGCCGCAGGCCGTGCACCTCCACCGCTGGGACCCCGATGAGGTCCTGCCGTTGCGCTTGGTCCGACCGCCGCAGTAGGGGCAATAAACGGCCTTCATGGACACCTCTTCCGAAAGGGTGTTTAACGGTTCCGGAAAAGGGTATCTACCGGCGGGAACGATAGGCAACCGGACACACATTCTGTCCGAGCGGTTAAAAGCGGGCACGGAATTTAAACGGCTGAAAAAGGGGCATCGACCTGCGCCGACGCCCCTAAAGTAGACACACATTTTGTCCTATAAGCCAAAAAAGGCCGCCTAGGACCAAACAATACATCCTAGGCGGCCTTTTTGGCGCACATCAGCGACCGTAAGAGATATCGGAGCACAACGCCCGTTGCCGCACCACAGCAGTCGATCATCACATCGGTGATCATGCCGGCGCGTCCCGGCACAAAGAGCTGAATCGTCTCGTCGATCGAAGGAATCAGCAGCAGGAACACCGCCGTGGGCAGCAGCACGTCAAAGGTGCGCCGGCCCTCAAAATCAAAGGCGTGCGTTGCCAAGATGCCGAGCACCATATACTCGGTAAAATGCGCGCATTTGCGAACAACAAAGTTGGTCACCCATTCATATGGAAGTCCCACGCTGTGCAGGAAACCGCGGATAGCTTCCATGACCGTTAGGCTCAGCGAGCCCGACCCCGAGCCGGGAACCAGCGAATTGCCCCAGATCAAGAGCGCCATCAGGCAGGTCACGACCGCCCATTTTCGATTGATCTTAACCATGCAGAAGTTATGCCTCCGCGCGGAGCGGCGCGAAGCTGGCGGTACCGCCCTCGATAACGCTCAGATAGGCACGGCCCGTACGCTTGGCGGTAGAGGACTGCAGGCGCTCGATCTCTTCCTCGAGGATCTGATTGACGCGCTCGTGACGACGGTTTTCCATAATGCCGGCGGCAATAGCCTCGGCCCGCTCGATGCTCTCGCGCGAGATACGGGCAGTATCCTCGGGGAACACAGCGCTGTGACGGCCGACATAGGCGGGGGCAGCAGGCTGAGGGGCAGCGACGGGAGCGGGGGCTGCAACAGGAGCAGGCTCGTCAATCTCATCCAGAATCGCGGTGGCGGCGGCCCACATGTCCTCGTGGCCCGAGTAATCGGCCATGGGGACATCAACCTCGAGCGAGGCGTCCGGAAGGTCGCCGGTGTCGATGCGATCTTGGGCATCAATCGATGCGGTGATGGCTGCAGGCTCATCGAGGTCATCGAGATCGATGTCCGCGGCACCGGAAATGATAGGCATGCTGGCGAGGTTTGCGTTGTACGGCGCAGCCTCAGCCGCCTGCTGCTGGGCAGGAGCGCCCCAAAGCGAGCTTTCGGCGGCACGGCGGGCGGCAACGGCCTCCTCGTCCGCGGTCATGGCTTCATCAACGTACGAATTATCGGCAGAAACGTTCGCGTCCGCCGAGGTAGCGCTGTAGGCGTTATTGGCTGCCGCATTGGCAACGAGTGCCACAAAAGCCGCCGTGCTGCCCGCAGGGGCGGCCTGGGAGCCCGACACGGCACGCGCCGCGGCGGCGATGTCGTCGCGATTGAAGGAGCCGGTCTGCCCGCCGTTGGTGAGCTCGTCGATGGCGACTTGATAGACGTCGCGCGAGCGCGCAGGGTCGCAGCTCACCGGCGAATCGTCGTCGAGCATGCTGTCGATCATGGACCAAGCCTCGGCCTCGTCCATAGCATCTGCGGCTCGAGCGATGGTAGGGACACCATCATCGGCATGACGGCGCTGGAACGCACCAGTCAGGCCGGAAAGGAATGCCGAGTTAGACTGCTCCGACTGAGCCTGAGAAGCAGAAGTCGCAGCGTAAGGAGTCGCATCCTGCTGCTGAGCTGGAATCGAGGCGGTCTTGAACTCGCTTTGATGCTGATTGAGATTGGCGGCACCGCCCATGGCATCGGGCTGGAACAGACGCTCTTCACGCTGCGCACGATACTCGGAGATACCCAGCGAGGCGGCATAGATACCCACGCCCGCCACCGCGCCCACGGCGAAGGGAACTGCACCCGCCACGACCGTCTCGTTCACCGACGAAAACGGCAGCGTCGCGGCATACATAACCACGGGAGCGGCAAGGCCGATCCCACACGAAAGTCCGGCAAGGACTGCTCGTTGTGTTGCATCAGAAGAAGCCATGAGCTCTCCCCATCTTCCAGCACCCAAATCGCATCATTCAGTTGGCTGCGCGAGAGAAGATGAAGCGGGGCTATGCCCCAAAGCAACGGTATATGGTTCGTTTCATCTGCGTTTTCCGTCGCGAAGCTTAAAAGTTATTATGCGAAACCGACCCTCCGATTGCAAGCGGCGATGTCGGATTGAAACGGGAAACCTGCTGCTCGTCGGTCTTACGGTCAAAAATAAGCGCGGAGCGGCGCTATGGAAAAGGGCCGAGGCTCAAAGCCCCGACCCTCTATCGCATTGATGACTATCGTTGCGTGTGGATGACAACCTAGAACGTCTGCTCGTAGTCGCTGTGTTTTTTGGCCGAACGCACCAGGAACTCCTGGTTCGTGTTGGTGCCCTTAAGACCCTTAATAAACGATGCGGCCGCGCGCTCGGTGTTGTTCATGCCGGCAAGAATGCGACGCAGACCAAAGACAAACGGACGCATCTGCTCGTCGACCAACAGATCCTCGTTACGCGTACCGGAGGCAACGGGGTCGATAGCCGGGAAGATGCGGCGGTCGGCCAGGTCGCGGTCGAGCTTAAGCTCCATGTTGCCGGTGCCCTTGAACTCCTCAAAGATGACCTCGTCCATCTTGGAACCGGTGTCGATGAGGGCAGAGGCCAGGATGGTGAGCGAGCCACCGTTCTCGATATTGCGGGCTGCGCCTAGGAAGCGCTTGGGCGGATACAGTGCCGCCGAATCGACGCCGCCCGAAAGGATGCGGCCCGAGGCAGGCGCCGCCAAGTTGTAGGCGCGGGCGAGGCGCGTGATGGAGTCGAGCACCACCACGACGTCGCCACCCAGCTCCACGATGCGCTTGGCGCGCTCGATGACGAGCTCTGCCACGCGGGTGTGGTTGTCGGCAGGCATATCGAAGGTCGACGCCACAACCTCACCCTTGATGGAACGCTGCATATCGGTGACCTCTTCGGGGCGCTCGTCGACGAGCAGGCAGATGAGGTGCACCTCGGGGTTGTTAATCGAGATAGACTGGCAGATCTTCTTGAGGATCGTGGTCTTGCCGGCCTTGGGCGGGGACACGATCAGGCCGCGCTGGCCCTTGCCGATCGGTGACACGATGTCGATGGCGCGACCGGTAATAGAGTCCTTGCCGTGCTCCATGCGCAGCGGCTCGTTGGGATAGACCGGGGTGAGGTCGCCGAACTTGGGACGGTTGCGAATCTGCTCGGGGTCCAGACCGTTGACGGTCGTGATTTTGGCGAGGCCGGCGCGCTTGTCGCCACCGCGCGAAGGACGCAGCGAGCCCTCGATGACGTCACCCGTGCGCAGGCGCGCGGAGCGGATGAGGTAGGCGGGCACGAAGGCGTCGTCGTTGGACTTCATGTAGCCATGGGCGTGGATGATGCCGGAGCTGTCCGGGCGAATCTGCAGAATGCCCTTGATATCGCGGAAGCCCTCGGCTTTCGCGGCGGTGACGTAGATCTCCTCGACGAGCTCGGCTTTCTTCTTGCCGGTCGTCTCGATCTCGAACTCCTTGGCCTTCTCGCGAAGTTCGGCGACCTTCATGGCAGCGAGCTCCTCGCGCGAAAGCGTGGGCTCGGTGGGAGCGGCATTACGCTCCTTGTTGCGTTGCTTGCGATCGCGCTGGCGGTTGCGACGGTCGTTGTTGCGCTCGTCCTTGCGCTCGTTGCGCTCCTCGTTGCGCTTGTGCTGGCGACGGTTGGGGCGAGCGCCGTCTTCGCCCTCGGCGTGGGCGGCACCATCGGTTGCGGCGGTGTCAACATTGGCCGCAGCGGCGTCATTGGCCTCGGCGCCAGAATCAACCTGCGCTTCGACATCAGCCTGCTGCTCGGCGGCCTTGGCCTTAACGGACTTCTTGCGACCGCGCTTGGGCTTCTCGGATGCAGGCTGTTCGACGTCCTGGGGCTCGACGGCATCAGTCGATGCATCGGCGTTCGTCTCGGCGGAATCCTCGGACACACCCTTCTTGGCAGCCTTAGCCTTGGACGTGCGCTTAGCAGCAGTGCGACGGCTGCGACCGGGACGGACGTCGGCGGGCTCGACATCGGCGGGAGCGGCCTCGGAAGTCGTAGCATCCTGGACGGGCGCGTCGGCGGCGGTTGCAGACTCGGCGGTCGCCGCAGCATCCCGAGCGGCTGCAGCTGCGGCTGCGGCCTTCTCTGCCTCGACGAAGGCCTTGGGCTTGCGACCGCGACGATGCGGGCGCAAAGCCGGATCGACAACGGGAACTTCGCTGGCCTCGACAGGCGCAGCGGGCTCAACAGGCGATGTGCCCTCCCCTGCCGCGGAACGGACCGAAGCCTCAGTGAGCTCGGGGGTTACCTGATCGGCAACCTGCTCGGCCTTAGCAGCCGTGCGACGGCGTGTGCGCGGTACCGGCTTCTCGGTCGGCTGGTCGGCGCCAGGGGTCTCGGTGGCGGCAGGCGTCTCGGGCACAGACGGAGCTGCAAGCTCGGTCAGAGCCGCGGCCTCGCGCTCGGCAGCACGACGGCGGGCGCGCACCACCTGGGCCTCGCTAATCTGCGCCAACGCACGTGCCTGCGCGACCTCATCGGAAATCGGCGCCGAGGAGTCAGCTGCAACGGTGCGCTTGGCGCGCGTCGTGCGCGTGGTACGGCGCTTGGGCTTGGTGACCTCCTCGCCGTCAGCGGCAGGCTTGGCCGTGCGGCGCGTACGCTTGGGCTTTGCCGGAGCAGCCTCCTCACCAGTTGCAGGCACGGCCTTCTCAGCCGTTGCAGCCTTAGGCGTCTCAGGAGTCGAGGTTTGCGCGGGCGCCGCGACCTGGTCCGACACAACCGGTGCAGCGGGAGCGGCTTGCGTCGTCGTTATTTCGTTTTCTTGCTGTTGATCAGACACAGTGTTTGCTCAACTTTCTTTTCAAGCCCTGTGATCACATGCTCCCTGCATAAACCTTCAGGGCGGCTAAACAGTCTAGTTCCGTTCAAAACGACGGACATCATTGATCTGTATCGAGATGATTGCGTCAACTACGCAGCGTTAGTTTAACACAACCGCCGTCACCTGCAACTTAGTCATCGGGGACGTTCATAAACGACTAGTCAAAAGGGACACTCTTTGGTTTACCACTCACAAATCTGACTGCCTCCGCCAAAACTATGGCGGTTTACTACGATGAATCGCTCAACCGCGACCACTCCGAAACTTGTTGAACTAAAACCGCAGGTAGATGCCTTGCACTTTTTAGCAAAAAGCCGGCGTGGTTAGAATTCCTCAATTCATCGTAGTAAACCGGCATAGTTTCGTATTTCCAGCAGTTCCAAATTCATCAATACGTCGGCGTTTGCGAAAAAAGCCCGACCTCCGTAGGAGATCGGGCTTATAGGGCTCTGTTAAACCAAACCTACACGGTCAAATGACCCGCAGGTTACATCTGCTCGGGCGCGGAAACGCCAACGAGGGTGAGCACCAGGGCGAGCGTCACGCGGACGGCATCGCAAGCGGCCAGACGGGCACGCGAAAGCTCGGGGCCGACGGGACGGCCCTCGCTCGGCAGCACCTGGCAGGCAGCGTAGAAGCTGTGGAAGTCACCGGCGAGCTCCTCGGCAAAGTGCGTCAGACGGAACGGAGCGCGGTCGCGAGCGCAGCTGGCGATCAGGTCGGTAAGCTCGTTAAGCTTGCGCGAAAGGGCGAGCTCG
>DBFVGT010000077.1:0-5610 GCA_048524725.1 Collinsella sp.
GTGATGTCGTCGCAGTCGACCGCGGTGCACCCAAAGATGAAGGCTTCCTCGGCAGCCATGCGGATATCCTCGATGCGATCGACGGACATAGAGCACAGGGCGCCGACGTTGGCGGCCGTCATGCGCACCAAGCGCGCGAGACGCGGATCACCGGCAACGCTCAGCGTAATGGGGCAGGTTGCTTCGCTACTCATCGCAGGACTCCTCGGAGGTCTCGGCAGGCGTATAGGTGTAATACTGAGCAGGCTTAGCAGCGGGCTTCTGAACATCATCGTCGTCAGCAGCGGCATCGTCATCGCCAATCAGAACGCGCTCAGTAGGCTGCTCGGCCTCGGCGGCGGCAGCGGCGAGCTTGCGATCGGCGTCGGCTGCAGGAGCCTTCACCTTATTGAAGAGCTTCTGCACGGCGCCAGCAGCAGAATCAGTCACGCTCGATACGGCATTGCTGGCCTCGGCCACGCTGCCCGTGACCTCGGAGATGTCGCGAACGACCGCCTCAACCTCAACGAGGTTGGACGTCAGGGCGTCAACGGCAGTCTTGCTCGACTTGAGGAGCGGCTCCATCTGGGCAAGTGCCGGCGTAAGCTCGTCAACGGCGCCATCGAGCTTTGCCACCACGGGCTGTGCCTCGGCGAGCGTATTATTGAGGTCACTCACCGTCTTGTCGAGCGAGTCGACGACGGTGCGGGTCTTGCGCAGCGTGAGCGCGAGCTCGACAACAGCCCACACGCCGGCAACGGCGAGCACCAGCAGGGCGATTTGAATGGGACTCATACAAGCCTCCCGAAGGAATCGAAATACAGACGCTTTTCATGGTACCCCAAAGAAGGGCAAAGATACCCAAAGGGAATGCGCGAGGTGCCAATGGCCTACTTGGGAGCGTTGCCGCTACGGTCGCGCTCGCTTTGCTCCACACGCCACTCTTCCCAACCGCGGCCGGCAGGCTGCCAGAACGCGCCGCGCTCCAGCCCCTCGGGCAAGTAGCGCTGCTCGACCCAGCCTTCGGGATAATCATGCGGATACTTATACACACCGTATTCGTCGCTGCCCGGACGATGACGATCGCGCAGGTAACTCGGCACCTCGCGAAGACCACTGCTGCGGATATCGGCCAGCGCCGCATCGATCGAGGCCTCACACGCGTTGGACTTAGGCGCCAGGCACACATAGAGCGCAGCCTGAGCCAGGTTGATGCGACACTCGGGATAGCCAATGACCTCGGCAGATTTAAATGCGGCATGTGCCACCAAAAGCGCCTGCGGATCGGCGTTGCCAACATCCTCGGAAGCCTGAATCATAATGCGGCGAGCGATAAACTTGGGATCCTCCCCTGCATCGATCATGCGCGCGAGCCAATAGATCGTGGCATCGGGGTCGCTGCCGCGCATAGATTTAATAAACGCACTGATAATGTCGTAGTGCATGTCACCGTTTTTGTCATACGAAAACCCACGACGCGGATTGGCGATCTTCACGTCATCCACGGTAATGGGATAGCGTTCCCCCGCCGCCGGCGCTGGCGTTCCCTCAGTATCGGGACGCGTAACGGCAATCTCACTCGCAAGCTCGAGCGTCGTGAGCGCCGAGCGCGCATCACCCGCGGCCAGCGTGCAAATGGTCTTGACTGTATCCTCATCGGCCGAGAACTTACCGTTTAAACCCTGCGGCGCCTCGAGCGCACGCCCAATGAGCATGGCGATATCCTCGTCCTTCAGGTGCTCAAGCTCTACCACACGCCCACGCGAGAGCAATGCCGAGTTGACCTCAAAGTACGGGTTTTCCGTCGTGGCGCCAATCATAATGACGGTGCGGTTCTCAACCGCATGCAGTAAGGCATCCTGCTGCGACTTAGAGAAGCGATGGATCTCATCGATAAACAGAATGGTGCGGCGGTCGTAGGTGTTCAGACGGGTCTTAGCCTCATCGATTACGCGGCGCAGGTCCTTCACAGTGCCCGTCACGGCGCTGACCTCGACAAACTCGCTCTTGGTATGGTTGGCGATAATGTGGGCCAGCGTCGTCTTGCCCGTGCCAGCCGGGCCGTACAGAATCACGCTCGACAGCACGTCATGCTCAATCGCGGCGCGCAGCCACGAGCCCTTACCGACGGCCTTTTGCTGGCCCACATACTCGTCGAGCGAATTGGGGCGCATACGCACCGCAAGCGGCGCATTTTTAAAGGAGCGCTCGCGCGTCGAAGCAGAAAAAAGGTCGTCCATAGCCATCCCGTGCATTAATCAAAATCGTTGTTGACCAACAGTATACCGAAAGGATACGAACTACCGTTCGTTAATATAGGTGCGGTGCGGAAACTTTAGACCTGGGAACAATTTGCTCGTCAGCTCGCAGAAATAACCATCCGTCATGCTTGCGATGTAATCGACGACGGCCTGATCCTTGTCGTCCTGCCAGGCATAGGTGCGATCGTAGTAGGAAAGCTGCTGCTCAATGCGCGAAACATGATGCTTAAAGATGTAAGAGAACTCGTCGCCTTTATTTAGATCCTGCAGGCAACGGTCGTAGAGCTTTTCGAAGGCCTCACGCAACTCTGCCTCAGAATCGCCTTCGATACCGCCCTTGCTATAGATCTTCTCGTAGTTCTCGCGCTTCGCCCGGCGGATCTCCTCAAACAGGTCCTCGCTCATCTCGATACGCGGTTTGCCATAGCTATGCTCAACGATATCGATGGAAGCGTGTGTGAGAATCCAGCTGTTATAGGCGCCGCCCCGTCCATCGTCAAAAGCGTCGGGCGACAGCAGGCCCGCCGCAATGGCGTCCTGACGATCACGACCGACGTAGGCGAGGATATCCGAGATACGCACCACACAGCCCTCGAGGGTCATGGGGCGCAGGTGCTCGATCGCGCCATAGCCCGTGGCAATGCAGTCCTCGACGGTACGGTCGAACTGGTCAAACGACGCCATGTCCGAGAGTTCAAAGACACGCTGCTCGTACTCGCCGTTATGGCACAGCACGCCGTCGAGCGTCTGGAGCGACACGTTGCGGCCGTACAGCGCGTCGAGCACGCGGACGGACTGCACGTTATGGAAAAAATAACGACCCGTACGCTCGTGATAGATATCGTTGAGGAAACGCTCGCCGGCATGGCCAAAGGGCGTGTGGCCCAAATCGTGGCCCAGGCCAATCGCCTCGATCAAATCGCAGTTGAGGCCCAGGGCACGGCCGATATCGCGGGCAATGCGCGAGACGAGCTGCACATGAAGGCCGCGCCGCGACAGGTCGTCGTTGCTGCGAAAGCTAAAGACCTGCGTTTTGCCTGCATAACGCGTGTACGCAGGAAGATGAAGAATCTTTTCGGTATCGCGCATAAACGCCGGACGCATAAGCGTGCCTTTGTCGGCAGCGCGATCTATACGACGAATGACCTGGTCGTCGCAGCATCGATAAGGATTAACGACACCCGAGGCGCGATCGGCGGCGATACGCTCGACCAGCTCGGGCGACAACGCCGCGGGAATGCGGTCCATGCGCGCCTTAATGACGGCCGTTTCTTGATTAGTTGCCATGGCATGCTCCTTAAAAAGGATGCGCAATCGGTTACAATGTCCAGCCCACGACCTCGATTATGGCAAATATCGGCACCAAAAACGGGAGCAAAGGCAGGGAGCGCGATTTTGTAAAGAGGCAGGAGAGGGCCAGGACCAGGAGCGCGACGGCAAATGCCACGATGCCGCCCAGAGGGTCGAGCGTGCAAAGCGCGAAAAGCGCCTTGGCATCCCCCATGCCGATGCCGGGGGCCTGGCGGAAACGCCGCCAAAGCGACTCGGTCAGCACAAGGGAAAGGTACACGATAACGGCAGGACCGGCGTGGTCAAGCGCCGTGTTCAAGCCCCTGTCCAGCCAAACGCCTGCAAACGCCGCCACGGCGCATGCGGCGGCAAGCGCGTTGGGAAACCGCCGTTCACGGACATCAATCACCGCACCGGCAAAGGCGCAGATCCAAAAGGGAATATAGACCATTGAACACCTCCCGTGGCAGTCACTCAAAAGCAAAAACCACCACAAAGGTGCCTGTCCCCTTCGTGGTGGTTTTGGTGGTGGTTATTTAGCGCCCTGCATGACCTCGTCGAGGGTAACGCTGACGGCATGCTGCGTCGGGACCCAGTCGACCTTCAGGAACAACGCAGCCACCGTGATGGGGATATAGCTGAACATAAAGATCGGGAAGGTAAACAGGTTGGTCACCAGGCGCCACTTTTGCGCACAATGAATGTGCTTGTACTCGAAGATGGTCGTAAGTAGCGCCAGGATAAAGAAGGTCTGATACATCATCGCGAAGGTCATAATGAGCGAGGCGGCACAAGCCTGCATCTCAACCTCGGTAGCCAAAAAGCCATGCGAAAGACCACCGACGATCAGGAACGTGGCGTTGGCGAGCATCGAAATCAGCGATAACAGCATACCAGGGGCAATCGTCATAAACATGTCGTAGGCGGCAAAGCGATGATAGCGGAAGGTCGATTTGACCAGGTGCTTACCGTAGGTAAAGAACACCTGGTAGAAGCCCTTGGTCCAGCGCATGCGCTGTTTCCAGGACGCCTTAAACGTCACGGGCTGTTCGTCAAAGAACTCCGCCGGCGCATAACCGATGCGAATGCCGTGAATGGCACAGAACGTAGTGAACTGGATGTCCTCGGTCAGCGTATGGAACTGCCAGCCGTGCATGCCCTCAATTACGCTGGCGGAGATGAGGTAGCCCGAACCAGAGACGGCACAAGACGTCTTGCAGATGTTGCGCGCGTTGTTGAGGAAGCGGGCCTCACGCAGATACCAGGTGGCGTTGGCAGACGAAATCCACGAGCTGCCGAAGTTCTTGGAGTTACGATAGCTCGTAACCACATGGAAGCCCTGGTCAAAGGCATCATTCATCTTGGAGACGTAATCGCGGGAGATAACGTTGTCGGCATCGAAGATAAAGTAGCCCTCAAACGTGTCGGGATACTCGTTGAGAATGCGATCGAAACCAAAGTCCATGACCCAGCTCTTACCCTTGCGGGCCAGGTCGTTGCGCTCATAAACGATGGCGCCTGCCTCGCGCGCGAGCTGCGCCGTATTATCGGTGCAGGCATCGGCGACCACGAAGACCTCG
Source organism: Collinsella sp. (assembly GCA_048524725.1). GTDB lineage: Bacteria > Actinomycetota > Coriobacteriia > Coriobacteriales > Coriobacteriaceae > Collinsella. The sequence continues at coordinate 5,111 of DBFVGT010000077.1, forward strand.
ATAAGCTCGGACGGATAATCCTGGTCCTTGATGGAGCGAACGAGGTTGGCGATCACGGCCTCCTCGTTATGCGCCGCGATAAAAAAGGCATAGCGGTGGAGTTTTTTGGCCTTGGGAGGCGCGACCTCGCCACGAAGAGCGCCAATGACAAAGAAGACCACCTGGTACAGAAAGCAGACCGTGAGTAGCGTAACCACAATCTGGTTAAAGATCACGATGGGCGTGTTAGTTTGTAAAAAGGCGAGCATACAGGCTCCCGAGAACGCGTTACGTAAACAACCGTATATCTTACCGTAGGCTAACCGAGTTCAAGAAACCACCTAATACTGGTTAGGCTTCGAGCAGACCGAGCTGCGGAACGATTTCGTCGCCGGCGGCAGTGCGGCCGAGCGAGCGCGGGGCTAGGTCATCCAGAACGGCGGCGAGATCCCACGGCAGCTCATCGCGGCACTCAATGTGCTCCCCCGTCACGGGATGATCGAACGCCACACGCCAGGAAT
>DBFVGT010000078.1:0-2618 GCA_048524725.1 Collinsella sp.
CCTGCACCTGTCCGTCCTGATGGAGTCCATGCGCCGCGAGGGCTTTGAGTTCCAGGTCGGCCGTCCCCGCGTTCTGTTTAAGAAGGACGAGAACGGCAACAAGATGGAGCCTGTCGAGCAGGCCGTCGTCGAGTGCCCGGATGAGTACTCGGGCAAGGTCGTTGAGGTCTTCGGTACCTCCGGCGGCATCATGACGAGCATGGACACCTCGGGCATCGTGACGCACCTCGAGTTCAAGATCCCGACGCGCGGCATCATGGGTCTTAAGAACCGCATCATGAACGTCACCCACGGCGAGGGCGTGTTCTACCACACCTTCTTGGAGTATGGCCCCTACGCCGGCGAGATCGGCAACCGTCAGAACGGCGCTATGATCTCCATGACCACCGAGAAGGCCGTTGCCTACGCTCTGGGTACGCTGCAGGAGCGCGGCCAGCTGTTTGTTGAGCCGGGTACCGAGTGCTACGAGGGCATGATCGTGGGCGAGCGCAGCAAGGCCGGCGACATGGTCGTCAACATCGCCCGTACCAAGAACCTGGGCAACCAGCGTTCCTCGACCTCCGATATCTCCGTCCAGCTGGTGCCGCCCCGCACCTTCTCGCTGGAGGAGGCGCTGGAGTACATCGCCGACGACGAGCTGGTGGAGATCACTCCCAAGAACATCCGCCTGCGCAAGCGTCTGCTCAACGCCACCGACCGCAAGAAGGCTGCTGTCCGCGCTGGTCAGGTCAACAAATAAGCGCTGGGCTTTATAGCGACTAACAAGAAAGGGCGTCGACCGCGATGGTCGGCGCCCTTTTTGGTGCAAGGGACAGGTTCGCTTGCACCACAGCGGGGGCGGTTGTCCCTCCGAGCGGTTTGCCGTCAAAGTTAAGTTGTTTAAACATATACACGAATCATTGAAATGCAACCGCTTTGATACAAAACCGTTAACAGGTAAATACCAACTGGTATTAAATTAAAAGACCTCTTTACCTGCGGTTTACATGACTGGTATCTATATTGTATTTTATGCATTGTGGCATAGACGAACCGTCTTAGAAGTTGCTCCCCAATGGGTTCTTGCAATGCGCTAGGTAGGTTCTCGTTGATGTTGGGGTTTGTGTTCGGTCCGACGATTCGCCGTATTCCACAACGTGTTGTAGGAATTAGGGGACAACTATGGACGCATACCGCTCACGGTCGCTGGGTATGGCGGCCCTGGTCTTTATTTTAATTAGCCTTACCGCCGCAGTTTTTCACGGCGCAGCTCCCGTGCGCGCCGAGGACGTGACGACGCCGACGCCGATTGTGATTGATGATAAGACGGCGGACATTACGGTTGGGCTGTATGCCGACGAGAACCATACTCAAGAGCTCAGGGATCCTGTAACGTCCACTTCGACGCTCTATGGAGCTTTCTCGGCACGGTTCATAAGTGGTAAGGCGCCTACGCCTCAGAACTACATCGCTGTCTACGAGCTCCCCGATACCATAGTCGTTGACAATAACGCCGGTGGCGACCTCATGGAGGGTCCGGAGGCTACTGCTGAAAAGGCTGGTACGTGGGAGATCAAGGGTAATAAGGTCATCTTTACGTTTGATAAGAGCTGGCTTGATGAAAACCCCGCAGAAATTTCAGTTGGAGCAAATTTTTCATTTGAGCTAGCAAATAAGAACGCCGGGTCCGACGGCAGAGCATCCATCGAGTTTCCCGGTGCGGGATCAATCGATATTCCAACTAAGGATGGCGCCGTCACGGGGAAGAAGTCAGGAGCCTTCTCCCAGGGTGCCGACGGCGTGGCCAAAGTTACGTGGACCGTCAAGCTTACCGTCGAGTCGTACGCCACGAACGTTAAGTTCACTGACAGCCTGGGCGACAACTTCGAGTTTGTGGACGGCAGCTTCACACTCGATGGCGAGAAGCTCGACCCACAACCGACGTTCGGCGGCCAGACCGCGACCCTCGATAATCTGGGCTACCTCACCCGGGGGGAGCACACGGTCGTCTATGAGACGAAGCTAAAGAGCGGCGTTTCAGCAAGCAACGGCGAGTGGATAAACGACCAAGAAGCATCCAAGAACACGGCAGCGTGGGAGTGGGGCGGCTCGAGCGATCGCCAGAGCGACTCTGCGACTGGTGTTCCCAGCAAGTTTCGCTACGACATGATCAACAAGTCCAACGGCTCGGGCACGCTGTCCGACATCACGTGGACTGTCACACTCAACCAAGGCGAGCTCAAGGCCGATATGAGCGGCTACACGTTTACCGATACGCTTGACGCTAAGCAGGCCTATATAGGGAGCTACACGGTATACAAGGGCAGCTCGGGGTCGGAGGTTCTTGAGACTTGCGCGCTCGGCCCGTCGCAGAACTCGTTCACCTACACGTTCCGGACCGATCTTGCAGACAAGTACGCCACCTACCGCATCGTCTATCACACCAAGATGAAAGACGCGAGCTCGTACGACACCGTGCGCAACGATGCGACCATCGAGCGGGGGGTGTTCCTATAGTTTTGTCAACTGGGAAATGCTCTCCGTGCGACCGAATCGCGGCATGCTGACGCCAAGCCATTAGGCCGGTGGGCTTCAGTCTGCTCGGTGCGTTTCGGCTAGGCTGCGTAAGGCACCCTGTC
>DBFVGT010000079.1:0-4396 GCA_048524725.1 Collinsella sp.
AACGCTCTTTACGCCGCTATTCGCCGTCGCCCGCATGGCCGGCTGGTCGGCACACCGCATGGAAGAGCTCTTCTGCGCGCACCGTATCATCCGCCCCGCCTATCGTCCGGTGATCGAGCCGCTGGAGTACAAGCCGCTCGCTGACCGCTAGGACGCGGACCGTTATAGAACTCGAGCGTGGCCAGGGCATCGCCGCCCTCGGCCACGCTTTTTATGCCAGCAGAAAGGGCTGCATCAAATGATTGTGTTTTCCGATATGGATGGAACGCTGCTGACGAGTGATAAGCAGATGAGCGACGCCACCTGGGCGATGCTCGACGAGCTTGCGCGCCGCGGTATTGAGTTTGTGCCCTGCACAGGCCGTCCACTGTCAGGCGTCTTTGAGCCCATCCTCGCCCATCCCGCCGTGCACTACGCGGTCTGCGCCAATGGTGCCAGCGTCTGGCAGCTCGACGACGATACGCCCACCGATGCCTCACGTGCTACGCGCATTTTGAGCCGACCGCTCGACCGCGCCATCGCCCACCACGTCCATAGCATTGCCACCGGCCATGACGTCACCTTCGATATCTTCGCGGACGGGCAGTGTTTCCTCCCCCGCTCGCTCTACACGCGCCTGGACGAATTCTGCGGCGGCGATCCTCACATCGCGGCTTCGCTCAAGCGCACACGAACACCGATCGACATGGATATCGACAGCAAGATCGACGAGGTCGAGACGCTCGAACGCATCGCCATGTACTGGCACGACCCCACCGATCGCGACGCCATCGCGGCGGCGCTCGACACGCTCGGAGGCATTGAGGTCACGCGTTCGTACGCCATGAATATCGAGGTTATGGGCGAAGGCGCCACCAAGGGAACGGCCCTCACGTGGCTGTGTGAGCATCTGGGCGAGCGTCTCGCCGACGCCTGGGCGTTCGGCGACAACATCAACGACATCCCCATGCTGCAGGCAGCGGGCCATGGCATGGCCATGATCAACGCCGAGCCCGAAGATCGCGAGGCCGCCGACGCCATCACCGAATACGACAACGACCACGACGGCGTCGCCCGCACCATCATGGCCGCCCTCGCCTAGTCATCGGCCAGTCATTGGGGACGTTCTTAAATGGCTAGTCGCTGGCGGCACTCATTTAAGTCTGTCCCCAATGAGTGGTTTCACTTACTTAAGTCTGTCCCCAACTACCGGTCTAGCAGAGGCTCTTCAGCACGCGACGAAGCTCCTGCTGAACGGCGTGGTCGCGGTTACGACCCACCACGCGATCGGCAACGGCCTTGAGCGCGGGGCGCGCGTTTTCCATCGCGCAGCCCGTGCCGACAAAGCGAATGATCTCGTAGTCGTTCATCGAGTCGCCAAACGCCATGACCTCGTCGCGCCCAATGCCGCAATGCTCCGCGAGCTGCGCGATACCCGAGGCCTTCGACACACCAGGCTGCATGGCATCGATCCACGCGTTGCCCGAAGGCGCAAAAGTAAAGAGCTGACCAAGTTCGCGCTGTAGCACGTACGCACTGTCCATAACCGCACTGTCGTCGCAAAAGATACTCGCCTTGATGATATTTACGCTGGGATCGGGCAGCTCCCAAATGCGCTCGGCATTGGGAAGGTCCTTATCGACCTCACGCACGAACTTGCTCTCGTCATCGAGCAGGAAGGACTTGGTACGGTCAAAGAGCGCAAGATGCAGATTGGGAAACGTCGCGACGGCCTGGGCGAGCCTTCGAATCGCCAGGTGCGAATACACCTCACGGTCTACCATCTTACCGTCGGCGTAGACTTGGGCGCCGTTAGCGGCGACAAAGTCCATCTTGTCGCGAACGGGCGCAAAGAACTCGCACAGGCGATCGTAGCGACGACCTGACGATGCGGCGAAATGCACGCCATGCTCGTGTAGCGCCAGAATCAGTTCGTAGGTCTCGGGAGGCACCTGGCCGTTTTCGTCAAGCAGCGTGCCGTCCATATCGGATGCAATCAGTTTAAACATAGAAAAGCTCCCTTCGGGCTTGTTGGAATCGAACGTGTATCCGATTCCAACGTACCCAAAGGGAGCTCAAATAAGACTCCGCGGGCGTAAACGTTACAAGGACCTGGCAAATAGCTCACACATGCCAGAGGTCTCACGGTCGCGGCGTCAGGCGACACGCCACCCCGATGACTAGTCGGCGTAGGTGAAGGTTGTAACGTCGAACATGCCCTCGGGGCGGATGCGGAGCGTCGGGATAACCGGCAGGGGCAGGAAGATGATGCCCATGATGGGGTCGAGCGGCGGCTCAATACCCATGGCGCGTGCCTTGACCATAAAGTCGTCGTGCTGCGCGGCAACGTCCTCGGCCGTGCCTTCGCTCATAAGGCCACCGAGCGCCAGCGGAATGCGCGCCACGACCTCGCCGTTACGCACCAGCACGTGGCCGCCCTGGCCCACGGCCTCAACGGCAGCCATCATATCGGCCGCGTTGTCGCCCACCACGCACACGTTGTGCGAGTCGTGGCCGATCGTCGAGGCGATGGCACCGCCCGTAATGGTAAAGCCACGCACCCAGCCGCGACCAATGTGCTTGCCAACAAGACCCAGGCCCGCAGGGCCATCACCGTCGGCCCCCTCGGCCTGCAGTGACAAGCCGCGGCCGTGGCGCTCGATCAGCATAATGCGGCGCAGGCCCTCGGCATTCTCGGGACGAGCCATGCCCGTGATGGCCTTGCCCGGCACCACGTCGATCACGGCCTCGCCCGGCTTAAAGGCATAGTCGAACACGTCAAGCGATAGCTTCGGCAGCTTAACGGAAGCACGCAGCTCATCGGCAAGGGCCGCAACCTCGGCCATCTCGGGTGCGATCTCGCCCACAAAGGTGCCGTCCTGCGCCACCAGAGCACCGGCGGCATATACGCGATGCGGAGCCTTGGCAAACGTCAGGTCGTTGAGCAACAGCAGGTCGGCGCGTTTGCCCGGGGCGATCGCGCCACGGAGCTCATGCGGGTCGCGACAGCCGTGGTCCAGGCCAAATGCCTCAGCCGTGGAAAGGGACGCCATGGAGATGGCGACCACCGGGTCGATGCCGGCCTCGATGGCCACGCGGCAGGCATTGTCGATCATGCCGGTCGAAAGAGCATCGGAGGGAGCGCGGTCGTCGGTCGCAAAGCAGCAGCGGCGGGCGCGGGCAGGGTTCTCCAGCAGCATCGGAGACAAATTGGCCAGGTCGTGGCTGCACGTGCCCTCACGCAGCATCACATACATGCCGCGGGACAGCTTGTCGAGCGCCTCCTCGGGAATCGTCGACTCGTGGTCGGCGATAATGCCCGCTGCGGCATAGGCGTTGAGGTCCATACCGGCAACGAGCGGCGCGTGGCCGTCAACCTGCTTGGACGGCGTCTGGTTGGCAGCATCGATGCGGGCACAGGTCTCGGGGTCGGCCATAAAGACGCCCGGCAGGTTCATCATTTCGCCCAGACCAAAGACATCGCCCGGATGCTCGGCAAAAAACGCCTGCATGTCAGCGGCGGTAATCACAGCGCCCGCTTGCTCGTCGGGCAGTGCGGGCACGCACGAAGGCATCATGTACTTGATGGAGATGGGCGCACGACGACCATCCTCGATCATAAAGCGCAGGCCGTCGAGACCGGCAACATTGGCAATCTCGTGGCTGTCGGCAATGGCGGTGGTAGTACCGCGCGTCGCGGCCATGCGAGCATACTCGGCGGGACGGATGTTCGAGGACTCAATGTGCAGATGCCCGTCAATAAAACCGGGAGCGAGATAGCGACCCTGGCAGTCGACGACCTCAGTTGCCTCGTAGGTGCCAGCGGCATCGTCGCGACCATCGTAGAGCACGCCGACGATCACACCGTCCTTGACGGCAACGCTACCGGGCGCCACACGCTGGCCATACACGTCGACGATCTGCGCATTGGTAAACAGCGTGTCGACGGGCACGCGGCCCTCGGCGGCCTCGATCACAGACCTCATGACCTCAACGGACATACATTCTCCTTTAACCGTAGAAAACAGCTGCGGAGCGGACAGGCCTTCACCGCAGCAAGACAATAGCCATTGTATGCCCAAACGATGGGTCGGGAATACACCCCCTCCGCTTAACGGCACACGCCGCTTGGCGCAATGGGGACAGGTTGCTTTGTACCAATGACAAGGAGTGTCCCAAAGTGCCGACACAGACGATATGAGCAGGACATAAAACATTGAGAGCCCCTGCTGCATGAAAGACCGCGGATTAGGCCGACAATGGTGAGTGTCTAATTCAGCCGCGGCGGCCACGCCGCATTCATGGAAGGGGCTCCCATGCTCGATACTACCACCTTCGTCGGCCTCGACGTCCACGCCCGCTCGATAAAGGCCGTCTCCCTCGACGTCATGACCGGGGAGGTGCGCTGCGCGACCTT
>DBFVGT010000080.1:0-2841 GCA_048524725.1 Collinsella sp.
CGCTACGCCGGCAAGCCCATCATCAACTCGGTCAACGGCAAGCAGCAGATCATGGACGAGATCTTCCCGCTGGTCGCCCACTACGGCACCAACGTTGTCGGCCTTACGCTCGACGAAGGCGGCATCCCCGATACCGCCGAGGCCCGCTTTGCCATCGCCGAGCGCATCGTGGCCGAGGCTGCCCGCTACGGCATCGGCCCGGACCGTATCCTCATCGACTGCCTGGTCATGACCGCCTCGACCAATCAACGCCAGGCCGAGCAGATCCTGCGCGCCATGTCCCTGTGCAAGGAGCGCCTGGGCGTCAAATGCGCGCTCGGCGTGTCGAACATCAGCTTTGGTCTGCCTGCCCGCCCGCTGCTGGGCTCGGTCTTTTTGGCCGCCGCCTTTGGCGCGGGCCTCGATGCCCCCATCATGAACCCGGGCTCCAAGCGCTTTATGGACACCGTCTACAGCTATCGCGTCCTGAGCGTTGAGGACGAGGGCTCGACCGGATACATCGAGCGCTATGCCGGCTGGACCGATCCGTATAAGATCGCCGCCAACCCGGCAGCAGCTCAGGCCGCATCGACCGACACCGTGCCCGCTGCCGGCACCGCCGGCACCGACGGCAACGACGACCCGATTCGTCGCATGGTCGTCTCGGGCCGCAAAGGCGAGATCGCTGCCGAGACCGAGCGTCTGCTGGCAGACCACGACGCCATGGACCTTATCAACAACCACTTTATCCCCGCCCTCGACGAGGTGGGCGTCCTCTTTGACCAGGGCAAGTTCTTCTTGCCGCAACTCATGGCCTCGGCCGAAGCCGCACGCGTGGGCTTCGACACCATCAAGCGCCTGATGCCCGCCGGCGAGATCGCCGACAAGGGCAAGATCTGCGTGGCCACCGTCAAGGGCGACATCCACGATATCGGCAAGAACATCGTCAAGATGCTGCTCGATAACTACGGCTACACCGTCTTTGACCTAGGCCGCGATGTCGATCCGCAGGAGGTACTCAAGACCGTCAAGGAGCGCGATATCAAGCTCGTCGGCCTCTCGGCGCTTATGACCACCACGGTCGTCGCCATGGAAGAGACCATCAAGTTGCTCCATGCCGAGGTGCCGGGCGTCAAGATCATCGTAGGCGGCGCCGTGCTCACCCCCGAATACGCCAAGCAGATCGGCGCGGACTACTACGCCAAGGATGCCGCCGAAAGCGCGCGCATCGCCGAAGAGGTCTTTGGGCAGTAACACAACGGAAACAACCGAGCACCAAAACGTGCCGCATGCGCCACTTGGTACGTGCGGCACGTTAGAATAGAAAAGACTATGCTCGTTTTGGCAGATAGGAGCGCAAGGATGGCGATCACGCCCGCAGAAATCGCGGAAACCCGCGGCATGGTTGAGGAGCAGAACCTCGACATCAGGACCATCACCATGGGTGTTTCGCTCATGGGTTGCGGTGACGAGAACCTCGACCGCATGTGCACGAAGATCTACGACCACGTGACGCACACGGCTGAGCATCTGGTCGAGACCGCCGAGAACCTCGAGCGCGAGTACGGTATCCCCATCGTCAACAAGCGCGTCTCCGTCACCCCGGTGGCGCAGATCGCCGCTTGCTGCAAGGATGAGGACCTCACCCCTATCGCGCACGCCCTCGACCGCGCGGCCGAGACGCTCGGCATCGACTACCTGGGCGGCTTCTCCGCACTCGTCCAGAAGGGCATCGGCGACGCCGATCGCCGCGTTATCCAGTCCATCCCCCAGGCGCTCGCTACCACCAGCCGCGTCTGCTCCAGCGTCAATGTTGCTAGCCTGCGCGCCGGTATCAACATGGACGCCGTGCTTATGGCGGCCCAGACCATCATCGATGCCGCTAGACTCACGGCCGACCAGGATTCCGTCGGCGCTTCCAAGTTTGTCTGCTTTGCCAACATGGTCGAGGACTCCCCGTTTATGGCGGGCGCCGTCCACGGCGGTGGCGAGGCCGACGCCGTCATCAACGTAGGCGTCTCGGGCCCCGGCGTTATGGCCGCAGCCCTGGAGACGCTGCCCGATTCCGCCTCGATGATGGAAGTCGCCGAAAAGATTAAGCAGACCGCCTTTAAGATCACCCGCGCCGGCGAGCTCATGAGCCGCGAGGCCGCCCATCGCCTGGGGGTCGAGAAGGGCATTGTCGACCTGTCGCTGGCCCCCACGCCTGCCATCGGTGACTCCGTTGCCCGCATCCTCGAGATCATCGGCGTGGGCACCTGCGGCGGCCCGGGCACGACCTGCGCGCTCGCCATGCTCAACGATGCCGTCAAGAAGGGCGGCGTCATGGCCAGCTCCAGCGTGGGCGGTCTCTCCGGCGCTTTCATCCCCGTGTCCGAGGACGCCGGCATGATCGCCGCCGTCGAAGCCGGTGCGCTTTCGCTCGAGAAGCTCGAGGCCATGACCTGCGTGTGCTCCGTCGGCCTGGACATGATCGCCATCCCCGGCGACACCCCGGTCGAGACCATCGCCGGCATCATCGCCGACGAGATGGCCATCGGCGTCATCAACAACAAGACCACGGCCGTCCGCGTGATTCCCGCCATCGGCAAGGGCGTGGGTGACTGCGTCGAGTACGGCGGCCTGTTCGGCCGTGCACCCATCATGCCGGTGAACCCCAACGCCGGCACCGTGCTTGCCCACCGCGGTGGTCGATTCCCGGCGCCGCTGAACTCGCTGAAGAACTAGCCTAGGGATACGAGGCGAGGAGCCCCGCCGCCGGACGGCAGACATATAAGGTCGCCTGCTCGGACAGTCCTGACTCGCACGGAGAGCACATTAAGTGCTCTCCGGCTCGTGCGGAACTCGCGATCGACCTTATAT
>DBFVGT010000081.1:0-18523 GCA_048524725.1 Collinsella sp.
TATGGCCTCGTGCGGCAAGAAGGCCTGGGCCGCCTCGCCGGCGTCCTTTGTGACCACGCGCTCGTATGAGCAGTGCAAGGTCGACGTTTCGTACTCCAACACCAACGTCAAGCTCATCGGCATCTCGGGCGGCGTGTCCTATGGCGCCTTGGGCATGAGCCATCACTCCGCACAGGATATCGCCGCCATGAGCGCGATTCCCAACATGCGCGTGTATCTGCCGAGCGATCGCTTCCAGACCGCCGAGCTCGTGCGCGCCCTGGTTGCCGACAACAAGCCGGCCTACATCCGCGTGGGCCGCAACCCGGTGGAGGACGTGTACACCGAGGACGAGTGCCCGTTCCAGATGGACCGCGCCACCTGGGTGCGCCGCGGCACCGATGTGGCGATCGTCGCCACCGGTGAGATGGTCCGCCACGCCGTGGACGCCGCCGACCTTTTGGCCGAGCAGGGTATCTCGGCAACGGTGCTCGATATGTACTGCGTCAAGCCGCTCGACGCCGAGGCCGTGATCGAGGCCGCCGGTGCCACGCGAGCCGTCGTGACCGTCGAGGAGCACAGTCCCTTCGGTGGCCTGGGTTCCATGGTCGCGCAGGTCGTGGGTGAGCACTGCCCGCGTCCGGTCAAGTGCCTGAGTCTACCCGATGCGCCGGCCATCACCGGTACGAGCCCCGAGGTCTTTGCGCACTACGGCCTGACGGGCGAGGGAATCGCCAAGACGGTCGTCGAGTTCCTTCCCGCAGAGTAATTGGTGCATCGGGGACAGGTTTGCACCAATCCTTTTAGGTTGAATTTTGAGCAGGCCGGCTGCGCTCTCATGAGCCGGTCGGCCACTCGCTCCTTGTCCGTCGGGTTTTAGTTTTGAATCGACGGGGGAGACAGGAGAGTACATGAGCAAATACATCATCGGAATCGATCAGTCCACACAGGGTACTAAGGCGCTGCTGGTGGACGAGGGCGGCCATCTGATCCATCGCGCCGACCGCTCGCATCGCCAGATTGTCAACGAGGCCGGCTGGGTGAGCCATGATCCAGCCGAGATCGCCGCCAACGTGCTGGCCGTGGCGCGCGCCGTGGTGGAGGAGACCGGGGTCGATCCGGCCGACGTCGCCGGCATCGGCATCTCCAACCAGCGCGAGACTACCGTTGCCTGGAATCGCACGACGGGCGAGCCGCTGTGCGATGCCGTGGTGTGGCAGTGCGCCCGCGCCCGCGAGCTGTGCGACGAGCTGGCTGCGCGCGAAGGCGTGGCCGAGCTGGTGCGTGACACGACGGGTCTGGTGCTCTCGCCCTACTATCCGGCGGGCAAGATGGCCTGGATCCTCGCGAACGTTCCCGCGGCTGCCGAGGCCGCGGCGGCGGGCGAGCTGTGCCTGGGCACCATCGATGCCTGGGTGGTCTGGACGCTCACGGGCGGCGCGGAGTTCCGCTGCGACTGGTCCAATGCCAGCCGCACGCAGCTTTTTGACCTGCGCCGTGGCTGCTGGAGCGAGCCGGTGTGCGAGGCCTTTGGTGTCAATCCGGCGTGTCTGCCGCAGGTGACCGATTCCGATGGCCTGTTCGGTACAACGGACCTGGGCGGCTTTTTGCCGGCGCCCGTGCCCATTCACGGCGTGCTCGGCGACAGCCATGCCGCCTTGTTTGCCCAGGGCTGCCATAGCCGCGGCATGGCCAAGGCGACCTATGGCACCGGAAGCTCGGTCATGATGAACGTCGGCGACGAGTTCGTCGCCAGCTCGCATGGGCTTTCGAGCTCGCTCGCATGGCGTATGGACGGTGTGACCGAGTATGTTCTCGAGGGCAACGTGAGCTACGCCGGCGCCGTCAAGACGTGGCTGCGCGACGATCTGGAGCTCATCAATAACCCCGAGGAAGTTACCGACCTGTGCTACGCCGCCAATCCGGCGAGCCGCGTCTACTTTGTGCCGGCGTTTACCGGTCTGGGCGCGCCGCACTGGGCGAGTGACGCCGAGGGCTGCGTCTTTGGCATGACGCGCACCACGGGCCGTGCGGAGTTCGTAAAGGCCGCCGACGAGTCGATCGCCTATCAGATCTTCGACGTGATCGATGCGATGGTCGAGGATTCGGGCGCGGCACTGGCCGAGCTTCGTGTTGACGGCGGCCCCACGCGCGACGCGTACCTGATGCAGTTTGAGAGCGACTTGGTTGGCTCGCCCATCCGCATCGCGAGCAACGACGAGATGAGCGGTCTGGGTGCGGCCTGGGCCTGCGGCATTGCGCTGGGCATGTACACGCGCGACGTCGTTGACGTCTACGGCGCTCGCGGCATCGTGGAGCCTGCCATGTCCGCCGACGAACGAGCCAAAAAGATCGCCGGCTGGCGTCACGCCGTCGACGCGACCATCGCCTACACTGCCTAGGCGGCTGCGCGGCGCCCGCAGGCTATTCCCGGGTAGCTCATTTGGGGCTTTTTTGACTGGTATGATTGGTGCGATCATTCGAACCAGCTAAAAGAGCCCCGTCCCAAATTGACTACCGAGAGGATCTGCCATGGAGCGCATCGCGAGTTTTTCCGTTGACCATCTGCTGCTCGAGCCCGGCGTGTATGTGAGCCGCATCGACCACGATCCGGCGACCGGCGCCGCCGTCACCACCTTTGACCTGCGCCTGACCACGCCCAACAAGGAGCCAGTTATGAACACGGCGGAGTGCCACACCATCGAGCATCTGGGTGCCACGTTCCTCCGCAATCATGCCGAGTGGTCGAGCCGCATTGTCTACTTTGGCCCCATGGGCTGCCGCACGGGCTTTTACCTGGTTGTCTTTGGTGAGCTGACGAGCGAGGAGATCTTGCCGCTCGTGCGCGAGCTGTTCGAGTTTGTCGCGGGCTTTGAGGGCGATATCCCCGGCGCCGCTCCCGAGGAGTGCGGTAACTATCTGGACCAGAACCTCCCCATGGCAAACTGGCTCGCGCGCCGTTATCTCGACCGCGACCTGGCCAATATCGACGAGAAGCACCTGCACTATCAGCAGGCATAGGGCCGCCCTCTGCCTCCAAACCGTTCACACGGAGATATCGACCGTTTAACTGTTTAGAAGTGTTTATTCGAGGTCATTAGCACTAGCTCGCTTAAACTAGTTCTTAGAGTGATATTCAGGCAAGGCTCCTGAAGCAGCATCTGTTGACATTGATTGTCGGATTCTGCTTCGGGAGCCTTGTTCTGTTTAGGGGGGCACATGGAAATTGTTAAACGAATTAATCCCAGCGCTGTCCTCTGCGTCGATGGAAATGGCAGACAGTTGGTTGCATTCGGCCGTGGTCTGGGGTTTAAGAATGTCGGAGACGAGGTCCCTCTTTCGGAGATTCAACGAACGTTTTATAACGTTAGCTCTCGCTACATCGCTCTCGTTGACGAGGTCCCCGACGAGCTTCTTGAGCTTACCTCGGATGTTATTGATATGTCGACAGGTTTGCTGCCTTATGAGGTGAGCCCTAATTTGCCGTTTATCCTTGCGGACCATATCGCGTATGCGGTTAAGCGCAAAGAGCAAAATATCGTTGTCCGCATGCCTTTATCGTTTGATGTCCGCCAACAATATCCCGTCGAATTTAAAATCGGCGAGTATGCACTTAGGATAATCAGGAAACGTCTTAACGTTAGGCTTCCAGCTCATGAGGCAGTTGGAATTGCCATGGCGTTTATCAATAACATGGCCGATTCGGACTCATGCGAAGTAGTTAAAGAGTTTAGCGCGGATATCTACGATCGTGTTCTGGAGGAGTCAACCGTTGCTGTTGAAAATCGGCTTGGCATTCAAGTTGATCGGGAAGGTTTCGATTACGCAAGGTTCGCAACCCATCTTCAGTACTTATTCAATAGGTTGAACTCTGGCGAAAGCATCGTGAGCGACAACCGCAAGATGTACCTCTCGCTCAAAAAAGAATATCCGGTGGCATCAATGTGCGCCGATGATATTGCTTCTGTTCTCAGCCGACTGACGGGGCGGGAACTTATAGACGAAGAAAGACTCTACCTCATGATGCACATCAATCGAATTGCATCGAAAACAAGGTAATTAGTTGGCAAAGGCGCGCGCTTTGCTGATGGTTACATATAAAACTCAACATGGGAGAAATGGTATTTATGGCAGATACAACCAAGCTCGCTGCCGAGATTCTCGAGATGGTGGGCGGCGCAGACAACGTTACATTTGTAGCTCACTGCATGACTCGTTTAAGGTTCAACCTTAAGGACGAAAGCATCGTAGACGATGCAAAAGTCAAGGCGATTGATGGCGTGATCGACATTCGCCATTCCGCGGGGCAATATCAGGTGATTGTGGGACCTAAGGTCGATAAGGTCTATGAAATCGTTGCCAAGGAAACCGGGATTGACGCCGGAGATTCCGAGGCAAGCGAAGGAGAGACTAAGGACTTTCTGGGAAAGCTAATGAAGTTCATCAGCGGCATCATGATGCCCGTTCTTCCTGCCTTGATCGCATGCGGAATGATAAACGCCATCCTTAGCATTCTGACGACGGCGGGTGCTGTTTCCGCCGAGAGCGGAATATACACTCTGCTGTACGGCATGGGAAATGCCTGCATGTATTTCCTGCCCGTTCTTGTCGGATCATCTGCTGCTCAGTTCTTTGGAACCGATCGATATATCGGTGCGGTACTCGGCGCAATCCTGGTTTATCCGACTTTCGTTGCTGCGGCCGGAGCGGGCGATGCGCTGGATTTGCTCGGCATGAAGTTCACAATGGTGAGCTATTCCTCCACGGTGTTTCCTGCTATCGTGGCGGCTTGGTTCGCATCCGTTCTTAATAAGTGGCTGCGGGCGGTTCTTCCCGATGTTGTGGCATTTGCGCTCGTCCCGTTCCTGACGGTTGCTGTTGCCGCCCCCGTCTCGCTCCTTGTGATCGGCCCCGTTATTCAGCAGGCGAGCTCTTTGCTTGCGGCTGCAGTGCTGGCGGTCTATCAGTTCAGCCCCGTCCTTTGCGGCGTTATTCTCGGGCCGATATTCGGTCTCGTTATGATCCCCCTTGGACTCCATTGGGCCCTGATCGTGCTTTCCATCAACAATATTATGACCGTCGGCTCCGATCCTATCCTTGGACTTCTCTGCTGCAGCATGGGTGTTGTCGGCGCTTGTTTGGCGTTTGCCCTCCGCTCGAAGGACCCGAGTGAAAAGAGTCTTGGGTTCAGCTGTGCCATTACGGGCTTTTTCGGGATTACGGAACCGGCGCTGTACGGCATCATCTTGGAGCACAAGAAGATCATTATCGCTTCCATGGTCGCCGGAGCAATCAGTGCTGTTATCCCGGCGATTTTCAACACCTGTACGTTCGTTATGACGTCGAGCGGCATTTTTAGCTTCCCCGGTTATATGGATCCTTCTGGTGATATGAGCAGCCTCATCGGCGCAATTCTTTGCAATGTCGTCGGTTTAATTCTTAACTTCGTTCTCGTTTACATCCTGTATCGCCCTGATGAAGAGGCGGTAGTGGAGTAGACAATTATTCGGGATGTAAGCTGCCGAAAACCCCGCGGCAGATTGCATGTGGTGGGCTTGCCGTTGATTCACGCGAGCCCACCCTCATTTTTGGAGTGACTAGCTATGACAATTACTGCCGATATGACGTTTGGCGAAATCGCGCTCCTTCCTGAGTTCGCTGGCTTTGGCGAGCACCTTATGCTTTGCCGGCCTTCAACTTGGGAGCGCATGTGGAATAAACCCATTGTGTCTCATATGAATTCTGATGCTAATCCATATGAAACTGCTCGCGTTTTGCGTGGATTGAATCGAATTGTCGAGCTCGTGGATGACGGGAGGCAGGTTGCCTACGATATTTGGGATGAAGCCGACTGCATCCGTGATCCGACTCGGCGCAATACGAAACTGTTCTTCTTTCCCGGGAGACCTAGGGCTCCCTTTATCATTGCGGTTTCGGGCGGAGGTTATCAGAGCGTTTGTCATCAAGTGGAAGGCTTTCCCGTTGCCTCCGAGCTCAACGATGCGGGCTATAACGTGTTCGTGCTGTCATACAGGGTGAGGGTCGAGCCTTTGATGCCGCGCCCAATCGACGATTTAAATCGAGCCGTCCGTTTTGTCCTGGAGAATTCAGCGAAATTTAATGTCGCAAAAAGTTATGCAGTTATCGGCTTTTCTGCTGGTGCGCATTTAACTGCCGAGTGGGGGACGGACAACAAGGGATTTGCGTCCTACGGATGCGAGGCGCCAAAAGCCTTGGCCCTGTGTTATGCACCGATTGATCTTCATGGCTTTGAGAACGCATCAGACAATAGATTTCTTGATTCGGTGTGCGGCGGGGCTGGTCGCGACTCGCTCGATGATTTCTGTATTAATCAGCATGTGTGGGAGCAGTATCCTCCGACATATCTTTGGCAATGCGCTGACGATGATATTGTATCGCCCGACAATTATGAAAAGATGGTCGATGCTCTGGATGCAGCTGGAGTACACCATGAGGGAGTCATGTATTCAGAAGGGGGGCACGCATTGATGAAGCCCCATGCGCCGGAGACCGACTACTGGTGTATGAGCGTTATTGAGTTTCTTAAAGATTATCTCGACTAGGAAACTGCATGTCGCTTTTTGAGCGGGTGATTTCGTCATGCAATGTTTTCGGTATTGATCGTGGTCGTGGATGAATGATGTTCTAGAATGTTCGTACTGTCACATAAACGAACAGGAGCGAACATGCATATCTACTCTGTATCAGATCACGAGTTCAAATCTTATGGCTGCGTGTGGAACGACGTTCCGTCCAACCTGACCGCTCCGCTCATCGAGGCGCTCGCGGCTACGCCCATCCCCGAGGGCAGCAAGTACGTAGCAAGCGCGCCGGAGCTCGAGGGCGTCAAGGATGCCGATAAGCTGGGCTTTCTCATGTACGGCGGCCGCTCCTTCCAGCTCGGCTGGTGCAACGGGCACAACACACGCCTCAACTGCCTGGAGTATCACCGCGCCAGCGAGTTTAACCTGGGCGCCCGCGACTTTATCCTGCTCGTGGCGCATCGCTGGGAGATCGAGGACGGCAAGCTCGACACCGCGTGCGTCAAGGCGTTCCGCGTACCGGCGGGCAAGGTCGTTGAGGTCTTCAACACCACGCTCCACTACACGCCCTGCATGGTCGACGACGGCGGCTTCCAGGTGATGGTGGCGCTGCCGGCGGGCACCAATGGCCCGCGCCCCGAGGCTGCAGCCGACATGCCTGCCGCCGGTGACAGCTACTGCTACTGGAAGGCCGACAAGTGGGTCCTCTGCCACGCCGACAGCCCCAAGGCAGCCGAAGGCGGCTACGTGGGCCTCGTCGGCAAGAACCTCGACATCACCTGCGACTAGGGGCTTCCTGTTTGTCTCGATCTGTAACATCTAGCGGGTTAAATCGCCTCTACCTGTTACAGATTGAGATAAATCGTAGAGGGTGCCCGAAAGATCTCGATCTGTAACACCAGGCCCGGTTTTGGCGGCCTACCTGTTACAGATCGAGACAAACCGGGCCCAAACCACCACAAAGGTGCCTGTCCCCTTTGTGGTGGTTGGCGGTTTGGGCGGGCAGGTATCAAAAAGTGTCAGACGGGGGCGGCTGCCGGGCGTCTGTGCGCGAAAAGAAGTGTCGGCCTGCGCCGCTGTCGTTGAGCGAGGCCCTATTTGCGGGGATACTAAAAACACGACAAGCAGCGTATGAAAGGATCGATGCATGGCTTTCCGTAAAGACTTCCTGTGGGGTGGCGCGACGGCTGCCAACCAGTGCGAGGGTGCCTACAACGTGGACGGCCGCGGCTTGGCCAACGTGGACGTGGCGCCGCACGGCCCCGAGCGCTACGCGGTGGTCTCCGGCCAGCGCAAGATGCTCGACTTCGAGGACGGCTATTACTATCCCGCGCAGACCGGCATCGATTTCTACCACCACTACAAGGAGGACATTGTCCTCTTTGCCGAGATGGGCTTTAAGACCTTCCGTATGAGCCTGGCTTGGACCCGCATCTTCCCCAACGGCGACGAGACCGAGCCCAACGAGGCCGGCCTGGCCTTCTACGAGGACGTGTTCCGCGAGTGTCAGGCGCACGGCATTGAGCCGCTCGTGACCATCACGCACTTCGACTGCCCGATCCATCTCATCAAGGAGTATGGCGGCTGGCGCAACCGCAAGCTCATCGACTTCTACAAGAACCTCGCGACCACAATCTTTACCCGCTACAAGGGTCTGGTGAAGTACTGGCTCACCTTTAACGAGATCAATATGATCTTGCACCTGCCGTTTATGGGTGCCGGTCTGGTCTTTGAGGAGGGCGAGAACAAGGAGGCCGTCGAGTACCTGGCCGCCCACAACGAGCTCGTCGCCAGCGCTTGGGCAACCAAGATCGCCCACGAAATCGACCCTGAGGTCAAGATCGGCTGCATGCTCGCCGCAGGTAGCTACTACCCCTACAGCTGCCGTCCGGGCGATGTGCGCCAGGCGCAGATTGACAACCAGAGCAACTATTTCTTTGTCGACGTCCAGAGCCGCGGCTACTATCCGGCCTATGCCGTCAAGAAGCTCGAGCGTCTAGGCATCGATGTGGGTATGACGGACGAGGACCGCGAGATCCTGGCCGCCAACACCGTCGACTTCATCAGCTTTAGCTATTACAGCACCCGTTGCTCCGCCGGTGCCGATAACCCCGATGTCGAGCGCACCCAGGGCAACGCCTTCGCCGGCGCCAAGAATCCCTACCTGCAGGAGAGCCAGTGGGGCTGGGCCATCGATCCGCTGGGCTTCCGTATTACGCTCAACGACCTGTACGACCGTTATCAGAAGCCGCTGTTTGTGGTCGAGAACGGCCTGGGCGCCAAGGACGTTGTCGAGGAGGACGGCTCCATCAACGACGACTACCGTATCGACTACCTGCGTCAGCACATTCAGACCATGCGCGACGCGGTGACCGAGGACGGCGTTGACCTGCTGGGCTACACCACCTGGGGCCCGATTGACCTCGTCTCTGCCGGTACGGGCGAGATGTCCAAGCGCTACGGCTTTATCTACGTCGACCGCGACGACGCGGGCAACGGCACCCTCAAGCGCTCCAAGAAGAAGAGCTTTGACTGGTACAAACACGTCATCGAGACGAATGGCGAGGACCTGGCCTAAGGAAGCCGAGACACTCAACTTCAGAGTTTCCTAACCAAAACGCCCGGCGAGCAGTTAATGCCCGCCGGGCGTTTTGTTAAAAGAAGTGAAAGCACTCATTGGGGACGTACTTAAATGAGTGCCCGCAGAATGAGAGTGGATAATCTCCCGTTTTTAGCCTGTTTGTGGGCTCAAAGTGGGAGATTATCCACTCTCGCCATTTGGGCGTCCAAAAATCCTCGCTCGTTTTGTCTTAGTCATTGGGGACGTTCTTAAACGACTAGTCGCTGGTCCACTCATTGGGGACGTACTTAAATGAGTGGCGACTGGGGACACCCTTTGCCGTCGGCGGATTTTGGGACATGTGGCCCGCTTTTTGGGCCCGCCTGTCGGTACACTAAAAGCACTATGGGTACCCGCGAGCGACATATCGGCCACGCGGCCGCCCGATCCGCACCCGTGGCGGATCCCAGGGGCGGCAGGCTCTTCGCCATGCCGCGATTCCTTGTTGGCATAACACATCGGGTGTACCGTCACCGCGTCTTTGCTATCGCCGGCGCCATCACCGTGCTGTTCCTCATGGTTTTGGCAGTCTTGCCGGCGCTGTTCGCCTTCGACCCCAAACTTTCTAACGCCGTGCCCGCCTATAACGAGGTGTCCGAAGAGGTCGTGGATGCGCTCGTCCACTCGAGCTCTCTCCCGCTGCTTGTCGCCGCAATTATATTTTCGATCTGGGGCGTATCGGTCTATCTGCGCTGTTTGGACTATGTGTTGCGCCGCCGTCTTGTTGCCGTCGCTACCATCTGCGCCCTGTGGATGATCGAAGTCATTCTCAAGTACAAGTCGTTCACGCCGTTCTATGCCACCGTGCTGTGGTACCTGTACTACGTGCCCATGACGCTCATTCCGCTGCTCTACCAGTTGTGTGGTCTGCGCCTTGCGGGTCTGGAGCAACACCGCCTGGGTCGCCGCTACTGCGCTGCGCTTTGGATTGTGGCCATCCTACTTATCGGTTTTGTGCTCACCAACGATTTCCACCGGCAGGTATTCCACTTTGACCGTGCAAGCGACACCTGGAGCAACGATTACACGTACGGCTGGGGCTATTTCGCCGTCTTAGTGTGGACGGCCTTTAACTTCGTGGCCTTTTTTATCCTGGTGGGCCGGTCCTCGTCCTTTCGCATCCAGCGTTTCTCGGGCACGGCGGCGCTCGTACTGCTGGGTGGCGCATTCTTTGCCGTCTCGTATGCGTTGCGCGTGCCCTGGGCATGGAGGCTCAACTTTTCGCTCGTCTATTGCGTCCTGTGCGTGGTGGCGATGGAAATCTGTCTCGATTGCGGTGTCATTCCGTCATATCACGACATCGCCGGCATCTTCGACACCTTGCCGCTCGACCTCAAAGTTCTAACGCGCGACCTGCAGGAGGTCTATGCCACGCCGGCGTCAAAGCCAATGCCGGTAGGCGTGCGCGAGGAGTTGCGGACCCAGGAGCACGGCCACGCCCATGCCTTTGCTGTGGCGTCCGATCCCGATGTGGTGTACCGTGCCTTTCCACTGCTGGGCGGATCGGCCCTGCTTGCCCAAGACGTGTCGGATCTCAACGAGCTTAACCGTGAACTGGCACATCGTCGCATGGAACTGCAGCGTCAAAACGAGCTGCTCGCCGCCGACTACGACCTTAAGACGCATCTGGCAGATCAAGAGGCCGAGACCTTGCTGGTCCAAGACGTGGACCAAGCACTTGCCCGCGCGCTCGAAGGGATGTACGACCTGCTGAGCTCGCTGCCACCGTTGACCGACGAGGCGTCTTCGCACGAGCGTTACCGCATGCTGCAGCGCGCCAAGATGCTCGTCGCCTATTGCAAGCGCAAAGGGTCGCTCACGTTGGCACAGCACGGTGAGAGCGGTTTTGATCGCGACCGCATTCAACTCATTGCCAATGAGCTCGCAAGCGACCTGCGCACCATCGATATCGATTGCGCCTCGATTATCGCCATACGGCGCCCGATGCACGCCAGTACGGTAAGCGCCCTGTACGACTGCGTGTATGACTTTGCGTTTTTTGCCTACACCACCGACCATCCGGCGCTTATGTATCACTTGGGCGACCATGATCGGTGCAGCGTCGAGTTGCGTGCCACGCTTTTCTCCAACGACGATGAGGATCTTTCGCAGACACCCGCTGCGCAAGAGCTCGAAAGCGCTTTGCAAGGGCGCAACGTGGCATATCGCCTTGAGGGCGAGCCCGGCCAGCTGCGCATGATCGTCTTGATGCCGCAGGCGGGTGAGTGACGATGCAGATTTCGTTCATCCTTCCCCAAATCGTTGCGCTCGATGTTGTCTTTGCCCTGGCTGCGTGTCTGCAGATGATCCACGTCCCGCTCATCGCATCGCGCCGCTCGTCCTATAACCGTAAGGTGATTTGCGCCTACGAGACGAGCCTTGTGCTTCACCTGATGATTTCGGCGCTCATCTTATTCGCGTCGTCTGGCTCGTATCTGGTGGCGCCGCTTGACGTTTGCGCCAGGGCAATGGGCGGAGTGCTGTGGCTCAATGCCGCGATCTTTGCCTATGGCGTGGTCCTTATGGTGCACTATCGTCGCCCTGTCATGCTGGCCGAGCTGCTGCTTGTTGGCGCCGTGACACCGCCGGTGGTTTTTGCCATGGGCTCGGTGTGGGCCGTTGTCCTTATCGCAGAGGGAGCGTTCTTCCTGTTCCGTTCCGTCGCGGCGCTCTTGATGGACGTCCGTAACCGCCAGGAGGATATCACCGCGTTCTCGACGATCGAAACCATCAACGTGATTCCCGTGGGCATCCTGTATCTGGACTCGGGGGGCCGTCCGCTGCTCATGAACCGCTGCATGCGCAAAAACCTGGTGGAGCTTCATATGCCCACCGACCTAGGCGATATGAGCGGTACATGGAACGACCTGCGCAAGCTCAGCATGCAAATGCCCGAAAGCAGCCAGAGCCGCGTGCGCATCAATTTGGACCGCTTTGGTGAGGCGCGCGTTGTGGTCGAGGTTTCTCCCGCCGAGATTCGCTTGTTTGTGCACGATGACGTTATGGTTTCTGGCCGCCTCTTCGAGCGCATTATCGGTTTGGATGTAACAGAGTACGCGCATGCTCACGATCGTTTGGCGCAAGCCAACCACCTGCTTGAGCTCGCGGGTCAAGAGCTCCAGGCCCAGATCGAGGAAGTCAAAAAAGTTGCCGACAATGCGGCCTATCTGCGTATGCGCGCTCGCGTGCACGACGTGATCGGGCAGCGCCTGTCCATCCTCCATCGCTATCTGGAGGAGGGGCGCCTGGATGACGAGTCACTCGAGCAGATCGACCCGCTGCTGCGCTCAATCGCTGCCGATCTGCGCAGCGGGGGCGACACCGAACCGGCAGAGCAACTGGGCGATATCGTCCATGCCTTTGGCCTGGTGAGCGTGCAGATCGATGTGGAGGGCGAGCTGCCAAGCGACGTGCGTGTCGCGGCAGCCTTTTTGCAGATTATCCGCGAAGCCTCGACCAATGCCACCAAGCATGCGCAGGCGCATCGGGTCCATGTGCGCTTGTGGCAGGAGGGGACGGATGCTGACGCCGTCGCGCACATGACGATTTCTAACGACGGGTCCCCGGCCCCCGTATCGTATCGCGAGGGAACGGGTATCCCAGGTATGAGGCATGTCGCGCAAGATCTGGGTGGCAGCCTAGAGGTCCACGCCACCCCGCCCTTTACGCTTACGGTATCCATTCCGCTTAACGCCAACGACACGTCCCAAAGGAGAAACTCATGATCCGCGTGTTAATTGTCGAAGATCAGGCCATCCTGCGCGAGAGCCTGGCGCGCTCCGTTGGCGACCAGCCCGATATGACCGTCGTTGCCGCGATCGCCGATGCCTCCGAGGCCTTGGGTGTCGCGCTCAAGGAGCGCCCGGACATGATACTGATGGACGTGTGCACCGAACACGATTCAAACGGCATCGTGGCGGCGGCACGCATCAAGGAGCAGCTGCCCGAGTGTCGCATCATTATCATGACAGGCATGCCCGAGATCACCTTTGTCGATCAGGCCCGCGAGGCGGGCGTCGATAGCTTTGTGTACAAGAACGTCGGTATCGACGAGCTGTTCGCCGTGATGCGCTCCACGCTGGCGGGTTACTGCACGTTTCCCAAGCCGCCCGAGAGCATCTTCTCGGGCACGGCGGCCCTCGACGATGTCGAGCTGTCGATCTTGCGCCTTGCCTGCGAGGGTAAAAGCCGCCGCGAGATTGCGGCCGAGCTGTTTATGAGCGAGGGCACCATCAAGCGCCGCATCTCGGAGATCCTGAGCAAGACCGGCTACGACAACATCATGCGCCTGGCCGTGCATGCGGTGACCGAGGGCAGCATCGTTCCCAACATGGAGCGCCCGTAATCGACGCGCTCACCCGTGTTCCGGCGCCGCAAAGATAGGCCGCCCACCGTTTCGCATCTAAAAACGGCGGGCGGCCTGCTTGTATGGGCAGTGCTGTCGGCATAAAGCGGCGGGGCCGCAGGATCATCTCCTGCGGCCCCGTCTGGTGTGCGCGGATGTGTCCGCCAATCCGCGGCTGATGTTACGTGCCGTTACGCGATGGTTGCGCTGTAGGAGGCAACGTCCTCGTAGGAATCGGTCAGGTAGGCGTCGATGCCGATGGTCGTATTGACCAGGTCGTCAAGGCTATCGAGCGTGCCGTTCGAGAACGTGAATTCCTCGGTGGCGTTGGTGCCGGGCATCAGGTGAGCCGAGAACCAGGGTTCCTTCATGGTGCCGTTGACGTTGGTCTTGCCGCTGGGGGCGTAGAAGGTCAGGTCCTTGTCGCTCTTGTTGGTGATGTTGACGACAAAACCGATGTCGCCCCACTCGTCCTTGAACTTCTCGGTGATGGTGATGGTGCACAGGTCGTCATCGGCAACGGTGACAGCGGGGGAGATTTCAATCTTCTGGACGTCGTCGTCTTCGACGGCCTCGTCGATCTCTTCTTCTTTCTCGGCCGCCTCGCGATCCTTCTTCACCGTGCCGGACAGGTCCTTGTCGGACTTGGTAAAGACAAGATTGCCGTCATCCTCTTCGAGGATGAGCTTGCCGTCCTTGAGCTTCATGTCATGCGACTCGTCTTCGGCGGTGATGGTTACGGTGGTGGCGTCCTTTGCCTCCCATTTAAGGTCGACGACTTCAAGGAACAGGTCGAGGGCACCTGTACCGTCCTCATCGAGAATCAGGACGCAGTGCACACCCCAATCCTCGAGCATCTTCATGTACTCATCGGTCAGTTCTTCGCCCTCCAGGGTTCCACCCGAGAGTTCCCAGCTGCCGACGAAGTTGGCCTTGGGGTCTTTGCCGCCGCCGCTGCAGCCCGTCAGGGCAAAGGCGAGCGCAAGGACGCATGTCAGAAATGCGAGTACGGACTTTTTGAACGTTGTCTTCATGGTGTCCTCCTTTATCGAACGAAACCCATAGAAGCAAATGCGGGGGTGGCGGATCCCCCGCCAATTACCAGATAGAGGGGCTAGGGCCTGGGCGTTCCGCAGTTGCTGCAGAACTTGCCGCCGTTTTCGCTGCCGCAGTTGGGGCAGAACCACTTGGCCGGTGCCGGGGCGGGTGCGGGACTGCCGCACTCGGAGCAGAACTTGCCGGTGTTGGTGGCGCCGCAGCTGCAGGTCCATGTGCCGGCCGCGGGGGCAGCGGCAGGAGCCGGTGCGGGAGCGGGTGCCGGAGCCGGCTGCGGGGCGGCCTGCTGCTGTGCCTGGCCGGCGGCGAACAGCTGGCTGGCGTTCATGCCGCCCATGCCACCTGCCATGCCCATGCCCATAAAGCCTGCCATCGCGCCGTTGGGATTGGCGGCTGCCGCGCGCATCGCGTCGCTCTGGGCACTGGCGATGTTGGCGGCCGCCATGGTGGGATCGCGCATGACCGCGGCCTTCTGCAGGTCCTTGATCATCTGCTCGTCCTCTTGCGAGGCGGCGATGGAGTTGACGCCAAAGCTCACGATCTCGACGCCGCGCAGGTCACGCCAGTCGGCAGAGAGGACCTCGTTGAGCGCGCGGGCGAGCTCGGTGGTGTGACCGGGAATGGCACTGTAGCGGATGCCCATTTCCGAGATCTTGGCGAAGGCGGGCTGCAGGGCGGTGAGCAGCTCGGACTTAAGCTGGCTGTCGATCTTGTCGCGCGTATAGCTGTCGGTCACGTTGCCGCACACGTTGGTGTAGAACAGCAGCGGGTTGGTGATGCGGTACGAGTACTCGCCGTTGCAGCGCACGGAGATGTCAACGTCCAGGCCAATGTTGTTATCGACCACGCGGAAGGGCACGGGCGAGGCGGTGCCGTACTTGTTGCCGATGATCTCCTTGGTGTTGATGAAGTAGACGCGCTGGTCCTTGCCCGCGTCGCCGCCAAAGGTAAAGCGGCTGCCGATATTGGCGAAGGTCTCCTTGATGGAATCGCCCAGGTTGCCGCTAAAGACGCTCGGCTCGCTGCCGGTATCGAAGACGAACTCACCGGGCTCCAGTGCGACTTCGATGATCTTGCCGTTTTGCACCACGAGCATGCCCTGGCCGTCGTTGACGGCGATGACCGAGCCGTTGGAGATGACGTTGTCCTCGCCGCGCGTGTTGGAGCTGCGGCCACCGGTGCGTTTGCTGCCCTTGCAGGCCAAGACGTCAGCAGGCATCGATTCGCAGTAGATAAATTCCTTCCACTGGTCGGCCATGACGCCGCCGGCAGCTCCCAATCCAGCTTTCAAGAGTCCCATGGTGATCTTCCTTTCTCGTCAAAGGCCGGGTGGTATTGGTCGGATTGCTTAGTCGTCCTTGTCGTCTTTCATGACAACGGTGGTCTCGGTGTGGCTGAAGGTGTCGTGCTTCTCGGTCAGGTCGAGCTCGCCGCAGTACTCGTCGGCGTGGGTGGCCTCGTTGGCCGTCTTGAGCTGGCCTACCAGCAGCACGTCTCCGATAATCACGATGATCAGCGGCGCGATGATGTTGATGAGGATGCCCTCGATATCAAAGGCGAGGTAATCCGGATCGAAGGCGTTCTCGCCCATAAAGAGAATCTGGGAGAGGACAAATCCGATCACAAAGAACAGCACCGAGGCAATAGCGAGCTTGGGCTTGGAGCAGGGGAGCTCGCCGACCAAGCGGCCGGTCTGGCCGTTCATGGCAAACAGGTAGCTCTTGCCGTTCCACGAGGTGGAGAGCATCCAGACGGGGAACAGGGCGTAGTCGCTGTCTTCCCAGGTGTAGTCGAGCTGCTTGCTTTCGACCGTGGCATCGTCGTATTCGTCGACGACAGTCTCGCGCAGGGCCGAGATCGCGCTTTCTTCCATACGGCGCTCGGCGCGCGCCTTGCAGGTCTCGCAGTCCTCGTCGTAACGGTTGGCGATGTAGCCGGGCATATATGCGACCGAGAACGGACGCAGCGCGTCGTAGTCAAACGGCTCGATGGCGTCCATGTGGCCGTCGGGCATCTTGGACGATCCGTCGACGGGCACGCGCTTAAACGAGATATTGCCCTTGCGATAGGCATCGTAGTGGTCGGTGGTCGTGACGGTGCGATCGGATTCCTCGGTCACGGTCTCGTTGGTCGCGTCAAAGTACACTTCGCCGTCAACGCGGGCTCCGTAGAGCCAAAACGGCACGTAGACACCTTGGACCTCGTCGATGTGGTTGCCGGTGACAAAGCTCTTGGGCAGCAAGATTTTGCCCTTGTAGTGTTCCTTGAGTGCGGCCGTGACGTCGTCGCGCCCGAGCTTAAACGGAATCACCAGGTCGGGCGAGAAGTCGCCAGAGAGCTGGCCGGGCGCCACGGCGGAGTTGCCGCAGTACGGGCAGGTGGTGACGGCGACGGTGCCGTCGGACACGAGCTCGGCGCCGCACGACGAGCAGATGTAGCCGGCGTTTTGGGCGAGCTCCTGCACGGCATCGTCGACAGCAGGTTTGGGAGCTGCGGCTGCGGCATCGGCTTTGGCATCTGCCTTGTCCTGGCGCTCGCGATAGAGGGCCTCGACTTCTTCGACTTCAAAGCGTGAGTCACAGTAGTCGCAGACGAGCTTTTGCTCGGCACTGGCAAAGTGAAGGGGGCCGCCACACGCGGGGCACTGATAGTTGACGCTCTCGAAGGCCATGATCGGTCCTTTCCGTGCCGGAGGCTATGCGCCGATGGCGCCGCCGCAGTATTCGCAGCGCCCACTGGCATCGGGAATGGTGGTGGCTCCGCAGAAGGGGCAGGTCACCGCGGTCTTGGGGGCCTTGGCGGCCACGACGCTGTCGCGCGTCTCCTGGCGCAGCTGCACCAGCGCGTCGCGGACCTCGGTTGCCTGGCGCTTGGCCTCGCGGTATTCGATGGAGCCGCGCTGATCGATGGTGGAGTCGTTTACGCGCAGGTTGATCTCGGTAAAGTACGGCGTGTTGACGTGGATGGTCAGATTAAAGTCGTAATCCAGGTCGTAGCGCGGCGGGTTGTAGCTCTCGCGCTCGCCGTCCTTGGTCTCGCGATAGATTTCGGTGCGATGCTCGTCGATATCCATATCGCAGCCGAGTACCTGCGAGAACTCGATGATGTCGGGATTGGCGTCGCGCCAGCGGCTCTGCGAGGTGATGATCAGCAGGCCCGCGTCCTCATCGAGCATGATGTTGGTGCGCCCGGCAGAAAGCGTGCGCGTGGGGTTGAACGACGCCAGGCGCTCGGCATTGGCCTCGCGGTAGGCGAGCTGCTCGCGGATATCGTCCGCGGTGCTGGAACGATAGCCGTGGAAGTAGGGGGAGAGCTTGCCGGCGCACTCTTTGCACAGGTAGCCTTCGTTGATTTTGGTCTTGCCGAGAAGTCCCAGCTCGGTACCGCAAATCGCGCACTCTTTCTTCTCGAACATCTTGTCAAAGAAGCCCATGGCTGCCTCCCATCAACAGGTAGCGTGTGTCACTTTTGATGATGGGGGAGTGCGCGATCTTTCACGATACCCAGACGGCTCAACGAGTCTCCACAACTGGGACACATGGCCCATTTTCATCTGCGGGTAGTCATCGGGGACGTTCTTAAACGACTGGTCGCGGGGGACACTCTTTGTCGAAGGCACTCATTGGGGACAGACTTAAATGAGTGGCAGTTGGGGACACTCTTTGCCGAGCCAGCAGTCTACGTCGTGCCCCTTCTGGGCCGGGTGGCTCAAAACGCTGCACGCCGCGGACTACTGGGGTCAAATATGCGGCATTTCGAGCTCGATTTTGATATTGGGACTGGTTCTCTATTAGAATTGATTTCCAGACATTTGAGTGCGCGGGGGGTGTTCCTATAGTTTTGTCAACTGGGAAATGCTCTCCGTGCGACCGAATCGCGGCATGCTGACGCCAAGCCATTAGGCCGGTGGGCTTCAGTCTGCTCGGTGCGTTTCGGCTAGGCTGCGTAAGGCACCCTGTC
>DBFVGT010000082.1:0-8551 GCA_048524725.1 Collinsella sp.
AATCTGAGCGGTATCCAAAATGCCCGCTGCGGCGCTTTCGCTCGCAGAGCTTTTACCGAGTGAAGGCACAAACGGCAGCGAGCGCTCGCGCAACATCTGCCTCATGAACATATTGACCGCAACGGACGAAGTCATGCCGAGCTCTTCGCACAGCTCGGCAAATGAATCTTTAATTGACGAGTCCACTCGAACACTCAGCACAGACGCAGCCATTGATACCTCCTGTATGACATTGTCTATATAATATCATACAGACTAGCGTGAGGTCGAAGCGCGGTGTTCGATGTGGCCGGGGATCTCGATGCGCTTGGGGGCGAGCTTTGCGGCATCGCCCACCGTAGTGGTAACGACGTCGATGCGCTCGGACAGGCGCTCGACTACGCGCTCGGCAATGGTAAGGGTGTCTTGCGCGGCCGTGGTCACACCGCCAAAGAGCACGTGGTTCCAGGGGTAATCGTCAAACGTCGCAATCTTGAGGCCAGCCGGCAACGAAGGTCCCAACTGTGCCAGTGCCTCGGTCAGACGCAGAAAGACCAGGCCGTTGACGGCAATGAGGCCGAGCTTTTTACCCGCATAGTCACGGATAGCTCCGTCCAGACGGCTGACACCCGTGGCGCCACCGTCGGCCAGGGTGACGACCTCGCCCGCAAGACCGCGGCGCGAAAGCTCGTCGACAAAGGCCTCGGCACGCTCGCGACGCACGGGGCTCTCGTCGCTTGCCTCGGTGAGCAGGCACAGGCGCTCGCTGCCAGCAGCGGCCAAGGCGTCTACCAGGCCGGCAACCAGCTCGCGGTTGTTAGAGGTCACCAGATCGATGCCACCGTCGGCAACATCGCGGTCGAGCAGCACAACGGGCAGGCGCCCCGCGGCCGCGGCGATCGCCTTGTCGTTGCCTCCGCAGGTATTGACAACCAGGCCGTCCACGCCGGCATCGATAAGTCTGGTGAGCGACTCTGCCTCCTTGGCGGGGTCGTTGCCACTAATGGCCGTCATGAGCGAGCAGCCGCGCGCAGCAGCGCTGGCGGAAAGCCCTTCGAGCATGGCGCTCGAGAACGGGTTAGCAATGTCGGCCAAGATCACGCCAATGAGGTTGGTGCGCGAGCTGCGAAGATTGCGCGCGGCGGCACGCGGGCGATAGCCGGTACGCTCGATAACCGCTGCAATGCGAGCACGGGTTTCCTCGGTCATCTGCCCGGGGCGGTTGTTGAGATAGCGCGAAACCGTGGCCGGGCTCACGCCCGCCTCGGCGGCAATGTCCTTAATCCTCATCTGCGCCATAGCGCACCCCGTTTCCCAATTGTCGGCAGTCTGAGCCATTTTAGGCAATTTTTTAAAAATCTCGCTTGCAAAACGCTGTAGGGGAGTATACTACAACTCGAAACGAAACCGATTTCGTAAACCGATTTCGGCGAGCGTTGGCACGGAGGTGCAAAGATGCACCCTACCGTCTTGGCACCTCCGTGCCAACGCCATATCAAAGGAGCACGCACGAGCAAGAAGGAGCTACGCGACCATGGGTAAAACGGTTCTTACCTTCGGCGAGATCATGATGAGGCTCTCGCCCAAAGACCATCTGCGCATTGAGCAGGCGACCGAGTTTGATGTCCGCTACGGCGGCGCCGAAGCCAACACCGCGCTTTCCCTGGCCTACCAGGGTGACAAGGCAGCCTACGTCTCCGTTGTCCCGGCCAACCGTCTGGGCGAGTGCGCCCTGCGTTCGCTGAAGGTCTACGACGTCGATACCTCGCGCGTCGTGCGCCAGGGTGACCGTCTTGGCTCCTATGTGTTTGAGGTCGGCGCCTCGCAGCGCGGCAACGGCTGTGTCTACGACCGCAAGTACTCTGCCATCAACATGGCCAAGCGCGACGTCTTTGACTGGGACGAGATCCTCAAGGGTGTCGATGTCTTTTACTTCTCCGGCGTGACGCCCGCCGTCTCCGATGAGATGGCCGCCGCCTGCAAGGATGCCCTCACCGCCTGCCGCGCCAAAGGCATCACCGCCGTTTGCGACGTGAACTATCGCGGCAAGATGTGGTCGCCCGAGAAGTCGCAGGCCACCATGAAGGAACTCCTGCCGCTCGTCGACATCTGCATCGCCAACGACGAGGACGCTCCTGCCGGCCTCGGTATGACCTGCGTCTCCGGCTCCCTTGCCCATGGCATCGAGGAGCGCGACACCTACGTCGAGATGGCCCGTCAGATCTGTGCCGAGTACGGCTGCAAGAAGGTCGCCTCGGTCGTCCGCAACATCTCCTGCGTCGAGCGCTCCATCTGGATGGGCATGCTCTTTGACGCCGAGAGCGGCGAGCACTGGTTCTCCCCTGCTCACGACGTGCACGTGCTCGAGGGCGTTGCCGCCGGCGACGCTTTTAACGCCGGTCTGGTCCATGCCCTCATCAACGACTTTGACCCGCAGGACGCCGTCAACTACGCGATTGCGGCCTCGATCCTCAAGCTCACCATCAAGGGCGATTCCAACCTGGTGACCACAGGCGAGATCGCAGCCGTGGCATCCGCCGCCGACGGTGGCACTCGCGTCGCGCGCTAAGCCGTCCCCATTCCGCGGGCCGCAGCTTTCCATACCCATACCCCTGCGGCCCGCTCCCCGATTTCTCCGGTCGGGCAAAACCACTAGTCCCATTCCGGTTTTGCCCGGCATTTCCTACACGACTGGTCGCGCAGCCGGTTTTGGAATTGCTTGGACCCCAAGCAGTGCCTCCGATAACCAATCCAAAACCGGCTCATGACCAGCACATTTGGCAATCACGCGCCAGTGCGCGCCACACATCGAAAGGAACATCATGTTCGATCAGTTCTACACCACGCTTGAGTCCCTGGGCATCGTGCCGGTCGTCGTGCTCGACAAGGTCGAGGACGCCGCACCGCTCGCCCACGCCCTTATGGCAGCTGGCATGAAATCCGCCGAGGTCACCTTCCGCACCGCCTGCGCCGCCGAGTGCATCGCCGCTATGGCCGAGGCCGAGCCCGAGATGTGCGTCGGCGCTGGCACCGTCCTGACTGTCGAGCAGGTTGAGCAGGCCCGCGCCGCTGGTGCCAAGTTCATCGTCTCCCCGGGTTACAACGAGGACGTTGTAAAGCACTGCATCGACATCGACCTGCCCGTCCTTCCTGGCACCGTGACCCCCTCCGAGGTCACCGCCGCCGAGAACCTGGGCCTCAAGGTCACCAAGTTCTTCCCCGCGGCTCAGTATGGTGGCCTGAACACCATCAAGGCCCTCGCCGCTCCGTTTGTCGGCCATCGCTTTATGCCCACCGGCGGCGTGAGCACCGCCAACGTCGAGGAGTACCTGAGCTCCTCCGCCATCATCGCCTGCGGTGGCACCTGGATGGTCAAGCCCGCTCTGTTCGCCGACGGCGACTTCTCCAAGGTCGAGCAGATTGCCCGCGAGGCCATGGACGTCGTCAAGAAGGTCCGCGGCTAACCCTGCCATTTGGGTACGGGGTAGATATGGTAGGTTTTCTGCTTGACTTCCCCGTTTGATCCGCTCTCTATCGTGGGGGCGCGGCCACGGTTGCGCCCCTTTAAAACGGCTCGGAAGCGCGCCGTTTCCGTCACGAACAAGAACCGAAACCGTCTTGTATGCTGATAGAACGTGACGGAAGCGACACGCACCCGAGCCGCTTTTCCCACTCGACTGGCAGCCGTGCTCAGCTAAGCCACTTGACAAAAACCAACCCGCCAAAACAGCTGCGGCGCCGTCTGGAGGAATGGGCCCCTGCCTCCGGTCTTTTCCTCCAAGCGGCGCCGCAGCCTTTTTACGCCCCAATAGCACCCCCGCACTTGCGGTGAAATACGGACTGTTTACGCCGCCAGAACCGCAAAACAGTCCATATTTCACCGCAACTAAGTAAGGGAGCGAGTTAGATGGCCGAGTCTTTGGGCAGCTCGAAATAGTCGGGATGTAAGGCGATAACCGGGCCCTGCTCCTCGGGCATCAGATGCAAGTGCGTCTCTGCCAGATAGCTCGCCGTGTCGGTATCACCCTTCTTAATGGCCTCGAGAATCCGGCGATGCTGACGACGGATCGGCTCCCAATCCAAATCCTGCGACACCATACGTAACCAGTTGTATCGCTCAAAATGCGTGTTGACGCTCTTCATCCAATCCCACAACATGTGGCGGCCGGCAATCTCAAAGCACGTCTCGTGGAACAGGTTGTCCAGGTCGAAAAAGCGGCGCGTTTCTCGATGGTCGAGCGACTCGGACTCGGCCAGAATCTGCTCAAGCCGATCCTTTTGCTCGGGCGTGGCGGCCGAACAGCATTTAATGAGCACGCTTCTCTCGAGTTTCTCGCGCAAGAAACAGGCGTTCTCGGCGCGCTCCATGCTGATTTTTGAGACATAGGTGCCGCTTTTGGGCCGTGTTTCCACCAGCTCTTGCTCACGCAGGCGCACAAAGGACTCGCGAATGGGCGTGCGCCCGATTCCCGTCTCCTTTTCCAGACCGATCGCCGATAAGCGCGTGCCGGGCTTGAGCTCGGCATAGATGATCTTGGAGCGCAATGCGTTGTATGCCTGATCTTGCAGGCTCTGATAATGCTGGTGCTGTTCCATAAAGCCCTCGAATGAAGCCCACGGTTTGTCGAATAACTCCACGTAATACTATCGCATCCCCCATCCCACGGCGATGTTTGAGGGGTAGGGCCGGGATTCGGCTTTTGACCGATAAGTTGTTGCAATTAGGTGAACGTTCACCTAATTTCTTCTATTTCGCTTTGCAAATGGATTCCCATACGTATACTAAATCTCAACGAAACCGATTTCGTCAAGCCTGGGCAATAGGATGCTAAGACGCACCCTACCATCTTGGCATCCTATTGCCCATGCCATGCCATTTGCTTTCTTCCCGTCTCGTTGAGCCCTTCAGTCCCATTCTGGCACAACGAGACATTCCTAGACGACTGACCATGGGGCCGGCTTTTCTGCCGTTGAGGCAGTGCCTCCGATAACCCTCTTTTTGCCGGCCCAGGTCAGACATTTCTCTTTAAATATCCTTCAATCGAAAGGATGCAGCAGCATGCGACCGCTCATCATCATGCATGGCGAGAAGATCGACTGGCGTCATACCGTCATAAGAATGCTGATGTATCTGGCGGGCGTTGCCGTGCTGGCACTCGGTATGAGCCTCCAGACGGCATCTGGCCTGGGCGTCGCCGCGCTCACGTGCTTTGCCACGACCCTATCCATGCTCACGGGCAAGACGCTCGTCTTTTGGATTACAACTACCTATGTCGCTTACATCGCGGCGCAGCTCGCCATCTTGCGACGCGAATTTCAACCGCGCATTTTGCTCGAGCTTTGCTTTTCAACGCTAATGGGCGGCTTCACCGATCTGTTCATGGCGTTCAACCCGCTGCATCCCACGGCGCTCCCCGCGCAGGTTGCGACCATGCTGCTCTCCCTCGCTATCACCGCATTTGGCGTCAGTCTCGTCGTCAACATGGGCGTTGTCCCCAACGCACCCGACGGCTTGGTGCAGGTCATTGCGGAAAAGCTCAAGCGCCGTTTTGGAGACGTAAAGGTCATGTTCGATTGCTCGCATGTCGCCGCCTCGCTCACGCTGTCGCTGGTATGCATGCACAACTTAGGCGGCTTTGGCGTAACCACCGCCATCTCGGCACTGTTCTTGGGCCACATCATCAACTTCGCCAACAAGCTGTTTGCCCAGCGATTCGTCCGCATGGCGTTTGGCGCCAAATAGCGAACAGCCGCGGAGCAAACGAGGCTCGAGTGCCCGGCATATCGATGTCGCAAATTACGACGCACGCGCTATACGGACGATGAGGAATAGCCCGTCGCAAACCCCGCAAGCGGAGCTATATGTTGCTATAACTTGACATAAATTGGTCCATTGCCAGCCGGCATGCAAAAGGCCCCAAGCCATTCGCGGCTTGGGGCCTGCCTGGTAACACAGGTCTTTCGGACTACGCTCGCTCGTATTTCGTGGCGCGGCCTGTCCCCTGTTTCATGATCGCGTTTCGGCTGAGCAGAGATTCGAGCGCGGACAGTGTTCGCGCACGGCTCAGCCCCGTCTGTTTCTCAATCTCACTTCGCGACATAATTCGTCCGCCCGACAAGGCCTTAAGAACCTGAGCCTCTTCTCCAGACCCTTCAAAGGCATCGGTAACGGGCAACGCGACAGTTACCACGCCGCCACGAATATCAAAGACCGGCTGATTAATCGAATCGCGATAGGCACGCCTAATGCGCGCAATTCCCGTTCCAAACTTCTCGATATAGTCCAACTTTAAGAAGACCTCGGCAACGATGGGATTTCTGAGCACGGATATCTGTCCATACAGGTATTGCTCCGTCGTCAAGCCAGCGGGCAACGACCCGGGTGAAGTCACAACGACGCGATCATCATACAGAGCAACCTGAACATTCGCTTGCACGTCCCACGTCCGATGCACTAGAGCGTTTGCAACTGCCTCGCGGAATGCCTCGAGGGGAATCCGGTCGGTCTGAACACGCTCGACACCTTCGATGCGCTCATAACGATAGTAGCGCGCGAACATGGCAACTGCTCTATCAACCTGCTCAATTGCAGACAGGCCCGTCGTCGTCTCACGATCTAAAAGCACGTCCTCGGTGTCGCCAAAACGAACGCAGTCGATGCCCGGAAATTCGTTGTTATCCGCCAATATCGCCGCGGCATTGGTATAGCCATCCTTGCCGAGCAGGCGAAGCGTTCGCATGATATCCGACGTGAGCTCAGAAATGCCTAGATGCTCGATGCACTTGTGTTCGAGCGTATGAAAACTCAGGTCCTGGCGAGCCGAGGTGAGCGCATCGAACGTCAGATTGCTGCCTTCGAGCGTCAGCCTGCCGTACTCAAAACGGTCGACCTCTACCGTCGCCGAATCATTTCGCCTGTAGGCCTTCCCCTTGCTTCGATAGGGCTTGTCCTGCCCCTCGTAAACCGTAAGCGTTACAGTTCCGCGGTTCTCGTCGAGCTCGAGCGTGTAACGAGGCGCAGGATCCAGACTGTCATTAATCATGTTCTCGATGCGCAGACACTCCGCAACCGGGTCAGAAAGACCGACTGCAACACCACCGTCGTCAACGCCAAACTCTATCTTGCCCGTCCCGTAGTTTGCATAGGCGCTCACCGTTTTAAGAAACGTCGGCGTTACGCTTTCCTTGTATTCGACGGTAGGACTCTCTCTGACAACCATACGTACGGTCCTTCTCCTTTTCATGCTCATCTGAATCGTATTATAAGACGAAAAACATTTGCGTACGGCTTAGAACCAGACGCAAACTGTTTTCGTCTTATTTGCGTACGGAAACTAGATACAAATTTCACGTTCATACGACTATTTACCAAACGCATAGTGTTTTCGTCCGGCAATGCGTCCGTAATCCAAACAAAAAGGCCCCGAGCTCGTGTTGAACTCGGGACCCCTTGCGCCGCGCATCTATGAGAGGAGAAATGCGATGCGCACGGGCGCTACTCCATGTAGCAGATATCGCGACGAGCGGCTACAACCGTTCACCTTTTAAAAGTGAACGTTCACCTGATTCTAGGAAAACCTGACTTTTAATTCCTCCGCTTCTCCTATACTAAACTTGTAATAGAAGCAAGACTTATATAGATGAACGTTTCTTTTGGAAGGATTGTAATGTCTAACCTTATGGACAGCTTCCGCCTAGACGGCAAGGTCGCGCTCGTGACCGGCGCCACCTATGGCATCGGCATGGCCATGGCCGAGGCACTCGGCGAAGCCGGCGCCAGAATCGCCTTTAACGCCCGTCACGCCGACAAGGTCGCCGAGGCCGAGAAGCACTACCGCGAGCTGGGCTTTGATGCTCACGGCTATGTTGCCGACGTCACCGATGAGGCCGCCGTCGCCGAGCTCATCGCCAAGATCGAGGCCGATTTTGGCACCACGCCCGACATTCTGGTCAACAACGCCGGCGTCATCCAGCGCACCCCGATGCTCGACATGAGCGCCGAGGACTTCCGTCGCGTCGTCGACATCGACCTCAATGCCCCGTTCATCGTGTCCAAGGCCTGCCTGCCGGGCATGATCGCCAAGGGTCACGGCAAGATCATCAATATCTGCTCCATGATGAGCGAGCTGGGCCGCGAGACCATCGCCGGCTATGCCGCCGCCAAGGGCGGACTCAAGATGCTCACCAAGAACATCTGCTCCGAGTTTGGCGAGGCCAATATCCAGTGCAACGGCATTGGGCCCGGCTATATCGCCACGCCGCAGACCGCACCGCTGCGCGAGACGCAGCCCGACGGCAGCCGTCACCCGTTTGACCAGTTCATCATTGCCAAGACGCCGGCAGCCCGTTGGGGCACGCCCGAGGACCTTAAGGGTCCCGCCGTGTTCCTGGCTTCCGACGCTTCGAACTTCGTCAACGGGCACATTCTGTACGTGGACGGCGGCATACTCGCCTACATCGGCAAACAGCCGCAGTAAGGAAACTGTGCGGGCGGCGGGCGATAAAGTCTGCTGCTCGGGCAGTCCTGCTCGCACGGAAAGCACATTAAGTGCTTTCCGGCTCGTGCGGAACT
>DBFVGT010000083.1:0-4741 GCA_048524725.1 Collinsella sp.
TCGCATCCGCGACTTTCGGTGATCCTTGTGGTAGAAGGTTCGCCCAGCTATGCGATGCGTGCGCTCGAGAGTATCCAGAACCAAGACCTCTATGATTTGCAGATTGTCGTTGTCTGCCGCGATGCTGCGCCCGGTGTGCGCCATTCGCTTCAAGTTGCTGCCGACAGGGACATCCATATTGATTTGATTAACGTCGAGGACGCGAAGCGCAGCGCTTGTCTTCGTGCTGGTTTTGCTGCCTCGCGCGGCTCTCAAATCATCGCTATGAACGCCGATGAGTGGTTTGCTCCGCAGTCCCTTTCCAAGATGGTCGATACCGCGTGCGATACTGCGGCAGACATAGTGTTCCCCACGGTATCGCTCGACCGCTATGATGCACATCGAGAGCGCCATTCGCGCGTATTGGATGCTGCCTCTATTGTCATTGAAGACAAGTCTTCGATGGTGACCGGGCTGCCCCAGTTGATTTTAGGCGGCTTGGTTGCTCAAGTCTCTGGCGTGATGTACAGCCGTCCACTGTTTGAGGCATGTCTTTTGTGCGATAAGACGTTTCGCACGGTTGGGTTTATGGCGTGCGCGCTCTCGCAGGCACAGCGCGTCTCCGGATGCGGCGACGCTTGTTTCCACGCGGCGGCGCCTAAGCTTACAGATGCCTTTGATCCCACCATGTATGCCAAGGTATCCGATGACACCCGGGCGCTCGACGAGCTTGCGGACTCACTCTCGGAAGCAGATAGCGGTGGTCGGCTCAAGCTGGCAAGCCAAAAGTTCTACTTTGCCGGACTGGTCGCCTGCATCGAGAATTTGTGTCTGAGCCCGCATGGAGTGTCGTCAATCGAGCGTTCCGCCCGCATGCGTGATATGCTCGAGGCGCCTCGAACCCGTCAGATGGTCGCCGCGCTCAAGGACAACCATCGGGGACTGGGCCTGTTGTTTGGGCCGATCGCCAGCGCTAAGCCCGCGCGCTGCGTGATGTGTACGCATCTGGCAGCTTTTCTTAACCGGACGGGCGCAAAAACCGCCTAAACGGCTCATTACGAAACAAACTTGCATAGAATTGTTTCGAAATGCGTTCTTATACACAAAAGCCTTCAAATAGCGTTAAACTATTCAATCACTGATTGATTGTCTCCGCCATCTTTTGGAGAGAGGGTTTGTATGGCTAAAAAACGCAATGGGCGCCAGGATGCCATTAGAGATATTGTGCGCAATAAGGATGTCCGCACGCAGCGCGTGCTGGTTGATGAGCTCCGTGCTATGGGCTTTGATTGCACGCAGGCGACTGTCTCTCGCGATATTGCCGACATGGGGCTGCGTAAGCTCCCTGAGGGCATCTATGTTCTGGCAGAGGACCTACACCTGCAGCGCATGGTTTCCGAGCTCGTAACGGGCGTTCTGCGTACCGATAATCTGGTTATGATCAAGGCTCAGCCTGGCACGGCTTCCGGCATCGCCGCCGCCGTTGATGCGGCAGAGTTGCCCGATGTGCTTGGCTCGCTTGCCGGCAACGATACGATTTTGGTTATTGCCCAGACGGCCGAGGACGGCGAGCGTCTCGAGGCGCTGATCAATAAGTTGAGCAATTCTCGCAAGTAGGCGTGCGGGTCGTGCGCTCGGCATTGTGTGCGCTGACATAGTGGCTTGTAAGGGGTATCGACGTTGGTCGGTACCTCTTTTTGTTTGCCGGTATAAAGACCGCCCACCAGGTCGCTTCAAACTAAAAGGCCCCGAGCAGTTCAATAAGCTGCTCGGGGCCTTGTTGGCTTTAGTCGCGTACTTCTTAGCCGACCGTATCGTCGGGCGTGGGCGAGGGCGAGGGGTCGGGAGTGGGCGTAGGCGTAGGCGTGCCGCCATCGCCGCCGGTCGAGCCACCAGTGGAGTCACCCGTCGAGCCACCGGTCGTACCGGTGCCGCCGGTGGTGTCGCCGCCCGTGGTCTCGGTGGTCGTGGTCGTCGTGGTAGTCGTTGTGGTGGTTTCCTCTTCGTCCTCGTTCTCGTCCTTGTCGTCGTTCTCCGACTTCTTGGTGTTGTTGGTGCCGTAGAACTTCCAGACGCTGTTGTTCTTGTAGGTGGGCGCCGTTCCGGTCGCAAACTCCTCGCGCTCGGTACCGG
The DNA here is from genome assembly GCA_048524725.1 of Collinsella sp. Lineage (GTDB taxonomy): Bacteria > Actinomycetota > Coriobacteriia > Coriobacteriales > Coriobacteriaceae > Collinsella. The sequence goes on from DBFVGT010000083.1 coordinate 2,113, forward strand.
TCAGAACGGTGTTCATAAACCGCTTAAAGACAGGCAGGTTGGTGCTGTCGCCCAGCAGGTCCGTGCCGTACTTTTGGATGGGGATCTCGCCCGCGGAATAGCCGGTCCACAGGGCGCACGCCAGCTGCGGGGTATAGCCGCAGAACCAAAGGTTGGTGGTGTTGTCGGTGGTGCCCGTCTTGCCGGCATAGGGCTGGTTGACACTCAGGGCGCCGGCAGCACCCGTACCGCTGCCCTTCATGACGCCGGACAGAACATCGGTGACCGCGGCGGCCTCGCCCTCGGTAAGCACCTGTGAGGGATTGTCGGTGTGCTGGTACAGCACCGAACCGGTACGAGAATCAATCTCGGTGATGGCGATCGGCTGGCGATAGTAGCCGCCGTTGGCAAACGTCGCGTAGGCGGCGGCCATCTCGAGTGGCGAGATCGAGCCGGTGCCGAGGGTCATGACGGGAACGTCCTCGATGTTGTCCTTGGCGGGGTCGATGCCGAGCTTTTTGACGAGCGAGATGATCTTGCTGTTACCGACGGCTTCCGCCACCTGGATGTAGCCGGTGTTGGAGGAGTATGCCGTCGCCTGCTTAAGCGTGATGTTGCCATAGCTCTGGTTGGCGTAATTTTGGACCTCGGTCGTGGTGCCCTTGGCCTTGAGCGGCGAGTTGCAGTTGAGGGTGACGTTGGGGTTCATGCCGTTTTGGATGGCAGTTGCCAGCGTAAAGGCCTTAAAGGTGGAGCCGACGGGACGCTTGGCCGTGGCATGGTTTACGTGGTTCTCGTCGGCGTTGTAGTCGTAGCCGCCCACCATGCACTTGATGTAGCCGGTCTTGGGGTCGACGACGACCATGCCCATGTCCAGGCCGTCAAGCGAGAGCGTGTCGAGCTGCTCGCGGACGGCATTCTCTGCCACCTGCTGCATCGTGGGGTCGATGGTGGTCTTGACGGTCAGGCCGCCCTTAAAGAGCACGTCGGTCGAGAACTCCTGCTCCAGCAGCTGCTTGACGTAGGAGACAAAGTAGGGCTGCGAGTATACGTCGACGCCGCTGCCCGAGATTTCGGTCACATTGAGGGTGATGGGTTCGGCCTGTGCGGCATCGTGCTCCTCCTGGGTGATGTGGCCCAGGCGCAACATGTTGTCGAGGACCTTGTTGCGACGGGACAGCGCCAGGTCGGGGTTGACCGTGGGGTCGTACTGCGAGGGCGAGTTGGGAAGGCCGATCAACAGCGCGGCCTCGCTCAGGGTGAGGTCGGCGGCGCTCTTGGACAGATAGGTCTCGGCTGCGGCCTCGATGCCGTAGGCGCCGTGGCCGTAATAGATGGTGTTGAGGTACATCATGAGGATCTCGTCTTTGGAGTACATGTCCTCCATCTTGATGGCGATGTAGGCCTCGCGCACCTTACGCTCAATGGTCGAGTCGAATTGCTCCTCCTGCAGGATGGTGTTGCGCACAAGCTGCTGGGTGATCGTCGAGGCGCCTTCGTGCCCGCCGCCGAGGGTTGCCACCGCAGCACGCGCGATACCCCACAGGTCGATACCGCCGTGCTCGTAGAAGCGCTCGTCCTCGACGTCAACGGTGCCCTGCAGCACGTAGGGGGAGACCTCGTCCTTGGTGATGGACTTGCGGTTTTGCGTGTAGAAGCTCGCGATCTTGTTGCCGTTACAGTCGACGATCTCGGTGGGCTCGCTCACCAGATACGCGTTGGCGTCGGTGTAGTCGGGCAGATCGGACAGCCAGCGGTTGACGTTACCGACCATGCCGATGCCAAACGCCACGCCCGCAATCAGCAGAAAGCCCAAAAACGAGAGCAGGATTATGGGCAGGGCGTGCGTCTTTGAACGGCTGTGTCCCTGTCGTTGGCGAGGACCCATATATTGACCTCCAGGTATGTCGTGCCAGACGGTGGATGTGCCGTCGGGGCAGGATGGACATAAGTTATTACACGATAAACCAAACGGGGCGCGCGAGGCCTCGTGTATGCTGGAAGACGGCATTTTTCAGAGTGAATGCATACCTTGGTAAGGAGTTTGTCGATGGCGATTCGGACGATGGGGCCGAGCGGACAATACGAGACTGGATTGGATGCTGCCGGTGCGGCGCTGCCCGAGCTGCTGGCGCCGGCGGGCGGGCTCGACCAGATGCTTGCGGCCATCGCCGCGGGTACCGATGCCATCTATGCGGGGTTGGGCGGCTTTAACGCCCGTGTGAGCGCCCATGGCTTTACGGATAACGAGTTTGCGCGCGGCTGCGCCGTGGCGCATGCCCATGGCGTGCGTGTGTACGTAACGCTCAACGTGTTCGTGTTTGACGATGAGTTGTCCGACGCGGTGGCGTTGGGAGCTCATGCACTGGAGCTGGGCGCCGATGCTCTGATTGTCGCCGATGCCGGGTTGGCCTGCGCGCTGCGCGCGGCGATTCCCGGGGTCGAGATTCACCTGTCCATGCAGGCGGGCGCTCATAGCGAGGGTGCCGTGCGGCTTGCCGCCGATGAGCTGGGGGTCGAGCGCGTGACGACGGCACGCGAGCTGACGGTCGACGAGATTGCGGCGCTCTGTGCCACGGGCGTGCCCATCGAGGTATTCTGCCACGGTGCGATTTGCATCGGCTATTCGGGGGCGTGCGAGTTCTCGGCC
>DBFVGT010000084.1:0-31480 GCA_048524725.1 Collinsella sp.
CTTTTTGGTTGCTGGCTTTAGCTTTGTATCGCTCACGTTTGATCCCATCATGACGCGGCAGCGTGTTGCCTTGGTGACTAGATGCGAAAGGTCCAAGGCTGCACGAATCGAGGGGACGGCGATAGTTCTATGATTCGTTCCGCCTCGCGTGCTCGGTGGAACTTTCGGCAGAAACTACGATAACACCTGTACGTTACTTTTATGAAGGAAAGTGGTTTTAGGGCGGCGTTTAATCGGTAAGCGCCATGTTTAGACCACTGGCAGAATTGCCGTGGTAAAACTCTTGACAGTTTTACCAAATAGGGTTTCTAGACTATTAGATTAACGTTTGGTAAAACGTTTTTAGCAGGTTGTTTACCATTTGACATCGAAAGGTATGTTTATGTCCCAGACCGCCGCTCACAATGTCACTTTTATTTTCGATTGCGACGGCACACTGGTTAATAGCACCCCCGTTTGGGCCTATGCCCAGCCCGAGTTATTGCACCGCCACGGAGTTGACGTGACGGTCGACGATTTTGCCCAGTTTGAGCATTTGTCGCTCGAGGACGAGTGCCAGGCCTACCACGACACCTGGGACATTGGCGCGAATGGCGAAGAGCTGTATCGCGAGCTGAGCGACATCCTGATCGATGGCTACTCCAAGGTGCCGCCGCGCGAGGGGCTCCTGGCATTTTTGGAGCAGGCAAAGGAGGCCGGTATTGCCATGTGCGTCGCCACGTCCACGCCGGCCGAGCTGGTTAAGTCTGCGCTAGCGGGAGCCGGGCTCGACGCGTACATGGAGTTTGTTACCACGACGGGCGAGGCAGGACGCTCCAAACAGTTCCCCGACGTATACGAGCTGGCGCTGCGCCGCCTAGAGGAGCGCCACGGGCACAAGTTTGAGCGCGCGTGGGTGTTTGAGGATGCGGTCTTTGGCCTTAAGAGCTCTGGGGTCGCTGGCTTTAAGCGTGTAGGCATCTATGACCCGCACGGCCGCATGAAGCGCGACGAGGTGCGTTCCAACTGCGATATCTTTATCGACAGCTATGAGAACCTGGATCTAGCCCGCGTGCTTTCGTTTGAGGGCTAGGCGAGGGCTGTGACTTGCAAGGTATTAGTGGTCTGCGGTTCGCCCGTGGTGGCGAGCGCGGATCTGTTGCGTAGGCTTGCAGGGGAGTGCGACCACGTTGTCGCCGTGGACCGCGGACTCGACGCGCTGCTGGGCGCCGGCCTGGGCTGCGACGTATATGTGGGGGACGCCGACACGGTGAGCGATGCAGGTCGCGCGTTGGTCGATGCCGCCACCGACTTTGAAGTTGAGCGCCACGACCCCTACAAGGACTATACCGATCTGGCGCTGGCGCTCGATTCCGTCCGCCATCGCTGGCCGGGTGCCGAAGTGGTTGCGACTTGCGCCACCGGCGGCCGTCCGGACATGGCCCTATCCGTGCTGGGCTTGCTTGCAGGCTATGATGACGCCCCAGTCTGGATTGCTGAGGACAAAGTAGTCGCCCGCATCCTTCACGCAGGTGAGTCGTGGACCATCGAGGGCGCCGAAGGCAAGACGTTCTCCATCATCGCCATTGCCCTCAACACCAAGGTAAGTGAACACGGTCTGGAGTGGGAGCTAGACCACAGCTCTCTGGACCTGCTAGCCGACACAGGCATCAGCAACGTCGTCAGGGGTACGGCCAAGATCCAAGTTCACCAAGGCGTCGCCATCGCTTACCTATATCAATAGGTATTTAGAATCTGACCCAAAAAAGTCCTTGCACGCCGTGCCAACTTCCCCTATAGTATCTCCTCGTCACGGGGGCGTAGCTCAGCTGGGAGAGCGCTTGACTGGCAGTCAAGAGGTCAGGGGTTCGATCCCCCTCGTCTCCACCATCGTGAATGTAAAGGCCTTCGGAATTCCGAAGGTCTTTTTCATGCCAAAATACCTCGCGCCACAAACCCATACCCACATCAACAAAAAGTTGCACAATTTATTTCCCATGTCTGTACATAGTTTGTTATCCAAACGCAATTACCAGTGCAGCTCGCTGCTTCAGTTGGGCTTCAGGAATGCTCCCAATTATTGCCAGCACCACAATAACCTGCGCCAACGTGAACAACATCCCAAAACAACCCCCTTAAGCACGTCAAATGAACGAAATGTTGTCCAACGCAGCCCAAATCAGTTTCGCTACCAGCTTGTGCTAGGATACCTAACGTTACATGAGTTCAACTGTGCTCACGGCTCCAGCAAGTCACAAAGCGCAGGGTCGATCAGCATCCGGCCGTAACGGCGGTGTTAGAAAAACCACGAGCTCCAATATCGATTGCCATGCACGTTTTGCACTTGCTTTTGCTGCTATTTAAAAGTTAGCATTAGAAGGTGCAATAAGTTGTTACGGCAAACCACGGCAGTCCTTCAGCTGTTTGCGTGCGGTCCAGTTTTGTACCCGCTTGACTGGTTCGCACGCAGCCAGCTGGAGTCGCGGTCATTTTTGCGATACACGTCCGCGTCTCTAGCAACTGCACTCATACATACCGTTCACGGTGGGGCAGAGCCACGTGCTTGTCTAACTGGGCTCAGGGTTTGAATATGGAGCGCCTCCGCGCACAAGCGCCCTGGCGAAGCCATACCCAAACCCCGTGAGCCACACGTAAGACAGCAAGGGGGTGGTGCTCGTGTGGTATGTAATCCAGGTCATTAACGGTCGCGAAGACGTAATGCGTGAGCGCATCGAGCGTATGGTGCCGGCGAGCGCCATGCAGGAGCTCTTTTATCCCCAATTTCAAACCGAGATCAAAGTACACGGCGAATGGGTCTGTACGACCAAGCCGCTCTTTCCCGGTTATCTTATCTGCGATACGGCAGACCCCCGCACCGTGCAACAGTATCTGCTGCGCATGGACGACTTTGCCCGGGTGCTTTCCCAGGACGGTCAGTTTGTGCCGTTGGCAAAAGAAGAGGTCCAGCTTATTGGCAGCTTTACGCATACGGGAGACCGTATAGTGCCCATGAGCGAGGCTCTAAAAGACGGCGACCAGGTCGTTGTGACGGCAGGTCCGCTGCTAGGCCACGAAGGCCTGATCAAAACCATTAATAGACGCAAGAGTACTGCTTATTTGGAGCTCGACCTGTGCGGCCGACGTGTGACTACGCGCGTTGGCCTTGCCGTGCTTTCGGCCGAACAGCGCGTAATGCGAAACCTAAAAAAGGCGATCGCCTAGCTGCTGGCGGACGCTACACAGAACAGGGAGGATCCCCGATCTGGGGACGAAGTGTTGGAAGAGAACGTGTCGGATAAACCTCAATATGCAACGGATGCGCCCGCGGGGGCGGCGCTCATCGCTCAGGCCATGGACCGGCGTGAGGGCGGCGGTCGCTACAAGGCCATGCAGTCCATCATGGACTGGGATCGTTCGCGCCTGGCCTACTGCGCCGTTAAGCGCGCCTTTGACATCGTGTTCAGCGGCTGCGTGCTGGCCGTCATAGCCGTACCCAGCCTTGTGCTTGCCGCCGCCATCCGCCTGGAGAGCGAGGGGAACCCCTTCTACAGCCAGATTCGCGTGGGCCAGACCCACCGCGACGGCAGCCTGTCCACCTTCCGCATGTGGAAGTTCCGCTCCATGTACAAGGACGCCGACGAGCGCCTCGCCGAGCTCAAGGAGCAGAACGAGATCGCCGGCGCCATGTTCAAGATGAAGGAGGACCCCCGCGTCACCAGGATCGGCAAGTTCATCCGCAAGCACTCAATCGACGAGTTCCCGCAGTTCCTGAACGTGTTTCTGGGGCAGATGTCCGTCGTGGGCCCGCGTCCGCCGCTGCCGAATGAGGTTGCTGAGTACACAGAGTACGACCTGCAGCGCCTGGCAGTTAAGCCAGGAATTACGGGCTGGTGGCAAGTTACAGACCGCAACTCAACTGGATTTGACGGTATGGTGCAGCGAGATCTTGAGTACATTGCGAGGCGTGGCATTCTCACCGACTTAAGTATTATCGCCCTCACCGTTATTGAAGTAATCACGGGAAAGGGTGCGTTTTAGTGCTTAAGTCCTATCATCATTATCCCGAATTAAACCGTGTGCCCGTGATCGATGTCCCGATCACGGGCACCAATATGTCTGAATGCGTCGATTTCATTACTCATAATATCGACAATCTGCATGGCGAGTATATCTGCGTCTCTAACGCCCATACGTCGGTCATGGCCCATGACGATCCCAGCTACTGGTCCTGTCAGGCTGAGTCCGTTATGTCCGTTCCCGATGGGAAGCCCTTATCGGTTGTCGGCCGAGAGACGGTCACGTCGATGGGGCGCGTGACCGGTCCGGATTTGATGCGCGAGATTTTCAGTATTTCCGCTCAGCACGGATGGAGCCATTACTTCTACGGCACCGAACAGAAAAACCTCGAGGCGCTCAAGGAATCGCTTCAGGAAGAGTATCCAGGCTTGGAAATTGCTGGCATGGAGCCTTCCGTCTTTCGTCCGCTTTCCGATGGCGAGAAACGAGACCTTTCACGACGCATTGCCAATTCTGGCGCCGACTTTGCATGGATTGCACTTGGCGCTCCGCGCCAGGAAGTCCTCATGCATGAGCTTAAAGGCGGCCCTCAGCCACTGATGATCGGCGTAGGGGGAGCCTTCAAGGTCCTCGCCGGCGTGGTGCCGGAGGCACCGATTTGGATGCAGAACCTAAGTCTCGAGTGGCTATACCGCCTGATGCAGGAGCCGAAGCGACTATTCAAACGATATCTCATTACTAATACCAAATTTCTCTTTTACCAGTTCACGGGTGCTAAACGCAAGGAAGGCAAGTAGATGAAACCCACCACCGCATTCAAAGACAAGACCCTCATGATCACGGGCGGCACCGGCTCGTTCGGCAACACCGTGCTCAAGCACTTCATGGACACCGACCTGGCCGAGATCCGCATCTTCTCCCGCGACGAGAAGAAGCAGGACGACATGCGCCACCGCCTGCAGGAGAGGTCCCCCGAGCTCGCCTCCAAGGTGCGCTTCTTCATCGGCGACGTCCGTAACGCCCAGTCGGTGCGCGACGCCATGCACGGCGTGGACTACATCTTCCACGCCGCCGCCTTGAAGCAGGTGCCCTCCTGCGAGTTCTTCCCCATGGAGGCCGTGCGCACCAACGTCATCGGCACGGACAACGTCCTTCATGCCGCCATCGACGAGGGCGTGGACCGCGTCGTGTGCCTGTCCACCGACAAGGCGGCATACCCCATCAACGCCATGGGCAAGTCCAAGGCCATGATGGAGTCCATCATCTACGCCAACGCCCGCAACGGCGCCGGCCGCACCACCATCTGCTGCACCCGCTACGGCAACGTCATGTGCTCGCGCGGCTCGGTCATCCCGCTGTTCATCGACCGCATCCGCAAGGGCGAGCCGCTCACGGTCACCGACCCCAACATGACCCGCTTCCTCATGAACCTGGACGAGGCCGTGGATCTGGTGCAGTTCGCCTTCGAGCACGCCAACCCCGGCGACCTGTTCATCCAGAAGGCCCCCGCCTCCACCATCGGCGACCTCGCCGAGGCCGTGCAGGAGGTCTTCGGGCACGTGGGCACCCAGGTGATCGGCACCCGCCACGGCGAGAAGCTCTTCGAGACCCTCATGACCCGCGAGGAGCGCCTGAGGGCCGAGGACATGGGCGGCTACTACCGCGTGGCCTGCGACTCGCGCGACCTGAACTACGACAAGTTCGTCGTGGACGGCGAGGTCGAGACCCAGGCCGACGAGTCCTACACCTCCCACAACACCGAGAGGCTCGACGTGGCCGGCACTATCGCCAAGATCAAGACCGCCGAGTACGTGCAGCTGGCGCTCGAGGGCCGCGAGCACGAGGCGGTGCAGTAGGGTGCGCGTCCTCGTCACCGGCGCCGGGGGCTTCGTGGGGAGGAACCTCTGCTGCGCGCTGAAGAACATCCGCGATGGTAAGGACCGCCGCGAGAAATATGCGAGCCTGCTGCCCCTCGAGGTAATGGAGTACGACATCGACTCGACGCCCAAGGAGCTGGAGGGCTACTGCTCCCGCGCCGACTTCGTCTTCAACCTGGCCGGCGTCAACCGCCCCAAGGACCAGGCGGAGTTCATGGAGGGCAACTTCGGCTTCGCATCCACGATGCTCGACGCCCTGGAGCGCCACGGGAACAAATGCCCCGTCATGCTCTCCAGCTCTGCGCAGGCGAGCCTCACCGGCCGCTTCGAGGGCTCTGTCTACGGCGAGTCCAAGCTGGCGGGGGAGGGCCTGTTCCGCGAGTATTCCGAGAGGACCGGCACGCCGGTGCTCATCTACCGCTTCCCCAACCTCTACGGCAAGTGGTGCCGACCGCGCTACAACTCCGCCGTGGCGACCTTCTGCGACGCCATCGCCAACGGCCGCCCCTACACCGTCAACGACCCCGGCGTGGAACTGGAGCTCCTCTACATCGACGACCTCGTAGACGAGATGCTGGGCGCCCTGCTGGGGCAGGAGCACCGCTGCGGCTACGAGGGGCTGGAACGCGTCGAGGGGGAGGACTTCTGCTACGTCCCGCAGACCGACGTGAAGACCCTGGGCGAGATCGTCTACCTGCTGGGCAGCTTCCGCGACAGCCGCGAGACGCTTTCGGTGCCGGACCTTTCCGAGGGCTCCTTCTCCAAGAAGCTCTGGAGCACGTTCCTGTCCTACTACGAGCCCGGGCATTTCGCCTACAGCCTGAAGCCCAACACGGACGCGCGCGGATCGTTCACCGAGTTCCTGCGCACGCCCGAGCGCGGCCAGCTCTCCATCAACGTGAGCAGGCCCGGCATCACCAAGGGCAACCACTGGCACATGAGCAAGTGGGAGAGATTCTTGGTGGTCTCCGGCACTGCCTCCATCAAGCTGAGGAAGGTAGGGGAGGACGTTGAGGGCAACCCGTTCCCCGTCGACGAGTACGTCGTTTCCGGCACGGACATGCGCGCCGTGGAGATGATCCCCGGCTACACGCACTCCATCACCAACCTGTCCGACACGGAGGACCTCGTGACGGTCATGTGGGCCAACGAGCCCTTCGACCCCGAGAACCCAGATACCTACTACGAGGAGGTCTAGCCGCATGCGCAAGGACTGTTCCGAAATTGCATTCAAGGACGACGGCCGCCTGAAGCTGCTGATCATCGTGGGCACGCGTCCCGAGGTCATCCGCCTGTCCGAGGTCATCAAGAAGTGCCGCCGCCACTTCGACTGCCTGCTGGCGCACACCGGGCAGAACTACGACTACACGCTCAACGGCATCTTCTTCCGCGACCTGTCGCTGGACGAACCCGACGTCTACCTGGACGCCGTGGGAGCCGACCTGGGTGAGACCGTGGGCAACATCATCGCCGCGAGCTACAGGCTCATGGTGCAGGTGCAACCCGACGCGCTGCTCATCCTGGGCGACACCAACAGCTGCCTGTCCGCCATCGCGGCCAAGAGGCTCCACATCCCCATCTTCCACATGGAGGCGGGCAACCGCTGCAAGGACGAGTGCCTGCCCGAGGAGACCAACCGCCGCATCGTCGACGTGATCTCCGACGTCAACCTGGCCTACTCCGAGCACGCACGCCGCTACCTCAAGGACACCGGTTGCGCCCCCGAGCGCACCTATGTCACGGGCTCGCCCATGGCGGAGGTCCTGCGCGCGAACCTGGGCAAGATCGTGGCCTCGGATATCCTCTCCGAGCTCGGACTGGAACCCAGGCGCTACATGCTGCTCTCCGCCCACCGCGAGGAGAACATCGACACCGAGGCGAACTTCACGAGCCTGTTCACCGCCATCAACGCGCTCGCGGAGAAGTACGACATGCCGATCCTGTACTCCTGCCACCCTCGCTCCCGCAAGCGCCTGGAGGCCACGGGCTTCGAGCTGGACCCGCGCGTGCGCATGCACGAGCCCATGGGCTTCCACGACTACAACTGCCTGCAGATGAACGCCTTCGCCGTGGTGTCCGACTCCGGCACCCTGCCCGAGGAGTCCAGCTTCTTCGCGAGCGTCGGTCGCCCGTTCCCGGCGGTGTGCATCCGCACCTCCACCGAGCGCCCCGAGGCCCTGGACAAGGCGTGCTTCACGCTGGCCGGCATCTCCGAGCGCGGCCTGCTCCAGGCCGTCCGCACCGCCGTCGAGCTCGACGCCGAGGGATCGCTGCCCGAGGCGCCCGTTCCCGACTACGCCGACGAGACCGTGTCCACCAAGGTGGTCAAGATCATCCAGAGCTACACCGGAGTCGTGGACAAGATGGTGTGGAGGAAATCTTAGCCATGGGCGCTGGGTACAGATTGCTTGATGGTATCTCGCGAGCTTATAACAAATTGCTCTTGCTCCCTGCCCTACGTCGCTCCTTTGCATCATGCGGTAAAAACGTAACCATCGGTCGTCGTAGTGAAATTCAGGGGATTGAAAATATTTACATGGGACATGATGTATATATTGGCCCAGGAGCAACGTTTCTGACGACCCGTGCGAAGATTCATATCGGCAATTACGTCATGAGCGGCCCTCATCTCACAATTATTACTGGAGACCATCGTACGGATGTTCTCGACCGACCCATGATGACGCTTGATGAGTCGGACAAGCTTCCAGAGAATGACCAAGATGTCGTCATCGGCAATGATGTATGGATTGGCAGCGGCGTAACGATTCTTAAGGGCGTTAGAATTGCCGACCATTGTGTGATTGCAGCCGGTGCGGTAGTGACAAAAGACGTTGGCCCGGAGTTTTCAATCTGGGGGCTTCCAGCTCGCCGTCTAAGCTTTCGGTAAGAGGAAATCAATGACTAAAGGTTATCCGCACGTCCATGCAAAGGTGCTGATGGTCGGACCCGATCTCTCTCTTCACGGCGGAATCGTCTCAGTCGTGAAAGGTTATCTAGACGCAGGTCTCCCTGAGGCATGCGATGCCTTTGAGTACCTGGGGACGGGAATCGGTTCCTCAAAGCTCGGTAAATCCGTCGCATTTTCCCGAGCGTTGATTCGCTATGCGACGATTATGCCATCCTATGACATCATTCATTTACACATTAGCGCCCGTGGCTCCTACAAACGTAAGTCAATTATGGCTCGTATGGCCCACAAAGCAGGCAAGTACGTAATACTCCACGACCACGATGGTGAGTTTAAGAAGGCCTTCGAAGAGGGTGGAGATTCCTACCGTCGTGATGTAAGAAAGACCTTTAGTCTCGCCGACCGAGTTGTGGTTCTGTCGGAAGAGTGGCGCGACTACTTTTCAAAAAACGTTTGCGACCTGGAGAAGATTGACGTTGTTCATAACGGTGTCAAAGTTCCAGACCAGCCTTGCTCACCTTGTTCGCGTCAAGACGTCCTTTTTTTAGGACGTCTTGACGCGAACAAGAGCCCTGACGTGCTCTTGCGCGCGTCAAGAGAAATCCTGTCGCGGTTTCCCGACACCAAGGTCGTATTCGGCGGAGACGGAGAGGTCGAAAAGAATAAATCTCTTGCGGCAGAGCTCGGTATTGCCGACCGCTGCGAGTTCCACGGCTGGGTCGCGAGTGCAGAGCGCGAGGAGCTCTTTGAGCGTGCCGCGGTTTACTGCCTCCCCTCCAAAAACGAGGGGCTCCCCATGAGCGTTCTTGAAGCCATGGCCAGAGGAATTCCAACTGTTGCCACTCCCGTTGGCGGAATTCCTCAAGTAATTAATGATGGTATTAATGGCGTTCTGATTCCGGTAGATAACTATCAAGCCCTGGCCGTTGCATTGAATCATCTTCTCGAATCAAGCGAGCTTAGAAAAGAAATGGGAACTTTGGCCCGAAAAAAGATACTCAGTTCATTTGATATCAACCTGCTCTTGAGCGAAATACTCGGTATCTATTGCAATGCTGCCAGCGGTAATTAGAGGATTAAATTGAATTCAAAGAAGTTAGCACATGAAGCTGGGCACATTGTTTTTGTTCACCCTTCCCTGATGGGCGGCGGGGCCGAGCGCGTCTCTCTTGCGCTTGCATCGTACTTCGTTTCTCATGGTATTAGATTTACCTATTTCTTGACTAAAAGTAACGTTATTGAATATGAAGTGCCAGATGGAGTTGAAGTGTGTTCTGAGTTTGCAGACGCTTCGCTTAAGCCACTCGACCAGGTCAAGCTAATACGGCGTTTTGTTTCCGAACGGCCCAAAGCTACGGTGATTTCATTTTTGCCACATCAAAACATGTATACGCTGATGGCGACCATTGGACTCCCAAACAGGGTTATTGTTTCGGTGCGAAACGATCCGAGATATGATTTTCCTGGCAATAAGATCCTCCCATTCATTAGAAACATGTTGTATCGAAGGTCCGATGCAATTGTGTTTCAGACAAAAAGTCAGGCAAGTTTAATGCCGAGATACCTTCAGGCGAATTCAAAAATCATCTTAAATCCAATATCTAGTGAACTTCCTGAACCGTATTCTGGGCTTAGAAGAAGAGCAATCGTCACAGCGGGACGGCTTGAACTTCAAAAAAATCACTCGATGACAATCAGGTCATTTGCGCTGTTTCATAAAAAACACCCTGAATATATTCTTGAAATCTTTGGCAAGGGAAGCCTTCAATCAGAACTAGAAAATCTTGTTCATAGCCTTGACATGGATGATTCAATCAAATTTATGGGTTTTTCTTCTGACGCTCTTTTGCACATTAGAACTGCATCGGCTTTTGTAATGTCATCAAAGTTCGAGGGTCTATCTAATTCGATGCTTGAGTCCTTGTGCATGGGGGTTCCAACAATTTGCACCAAATGTGGCGGTGGTGGAGCAGAAGCAGTTATTCGGAATGGCGTGAACGGCATTTTGGTCGATATTGATGACGATCTAGCTGAGAGCGATGCGTTCAATAAGATCGTCGAAGATAAGTCCTATTCGAATCATTTGTCTAATAATGCCCTGATGCTAAGGCAGTCCCTTTCTTTAGAAACTATTGGCAATGAATGGGTAAATCTTCTCTTTAAATAGATTCGCCCAAACGTCTCCAATAAGGAAAACAGAATTGCATTATCAGTTAAACCAATACAATCAAAATAGAAGAATCACTGACCTGTTGTTAGCAATAGCAGTGATTTCCGGCCTCATGGTTCCCTTTCTTCGAGATTTGGGGTCATCATACTCGCTTGCTACTGACTGGGAAGTTAACCGCTTTGCATTCAGTACTTCAAACGGACGCTTTGCTTCTTTATTTGATTTGATTCAACAGATCAGCTTTTCGATTCTCTTGTTGCGTGCAATTAGTAAATCACGAAAAGCTAATTGGCTCGTTATATCTTGTTCAGTTTTTGGACTAATAGTTTATAGCTTAATGGCCGTAGCCAATAATGCGGGCGACTTAACCAGCATCCTCTTTGGAAATGTTCCAACCACTGTATTTATTATTCCTCTATTCTACCTATTATCAGAGGATCCAAGAATCGAGCAGTTGATTAAAAAATGGGTCCCGCTGCTATCATTGATTTGTTTTATCGCCTCACTAGCATCAATTATTAAGTTTAAATCTATTTGTGGATTTGGGTCTTATATTGGATGGTGTCCTGCGAGGGACTATTTTGCATTTGGCATCAGTTTATATTGGTCAACCGTGGTGCTTAAATCTAATGATGAACACGCCTATTTCATAACGATGGGTATAGGCATTCTTGCCTGCATTGCCGCATTAATGCTGGCAACCAGAAGTTGGTTAATTCAGCCAATGCTAGTCATGCTTGTTGCAACTTTTATGGCTAAAGGAATTGACAAAGTATTTAAACGAACAGTAATTGTTATTTTTGCAGCTGGAACGGCACTTTTGGCATTGTCATTTATCTATCCTGAAGTTCTTGATTCGTTTTTAAACAGAATCGGTGAAGATACACGGTCTAACCAATATGAAATTTTCTATAGCCAGGTTGAACCGGCATCGCTTATATTCGGTAACGGAATTAGCGCTGGATATAGATACGGCACGAATTCAAATTATCTTTTTTTCGATAATCAAATAATTTATTTGATGTTTCATTTTGGTGTTTTAGCCGTTGTTCCGCTTTTGTACGTCCTGTTGCGATGCCTATTTGGTTCTTCCAAAAATAGCCAGTGCAAATTTGTTGCCCTTTTTTATCTCCTGGCGATTCTGGGATTATCAACTTACTACTCTTACATAATTAATGTCGGGGTCGTGCTCCTATTTTCATCCTTTGGTTTTGCCCTAAACAACATAGAACCAGAAAGATCTAATCGTATGCGCAATGCGGATGGTGAAAAATAATGGCTTCGAACAAGGCTGCAACCAGTATGTTTTGGGCAATAGGTGAGAGATTTGCCACGCAAGGTGCCCTATTTGTAATTTCCCTTATTCTGGCGCGTTTGCTGTCCCCGAGTGATTACGGTACTCTTTCGCTGCTGCTTGTATTTACAAATTTGGCAGACGTGCTCGTCACAAATGGACTTGGCGAAGCGCTGATACAAAAGTCTGATATCAATCAAATTGACTACTCGACAATGTTGTCATGTTCAATTGCATTATCGAGCATCTTATATGTATTGATATTTTTTTCGGCTCCAAGCATTGCAGACTTCTATGGAAATGCAAATATGTGTCTTTACCTAAGGGTTCTGGCATTACGTCTTCCTCTTTCGGCACTGAATGCAATTCAAAAGGCCTATATTGCAAAGAACTTTTTATTTAGATTGCAGTTTTCTGCATCGTTCCTCAGCTCTTTGATCTCAGGATTAGCAGCTATCGTAGCTGCAATGATGGGTTTTGGTATTTATGCGCTAATCATTCAGCAGATACTTACAGTTCTGATGACAACGGTACTAATGGCCTGGTTAACAAAATGGACGCCTGGACTAAAATTCGTGGTTGGTTCAGCTAGAGAGCTGTTGCCCCTTGGAATACAATTTACAAGTGCCAACCTTATTAATTCTATTTATACAGAAGGTCGTTCTTTAGTCATCGGCAAATTCTATTCTTCCGCAGACTTGGCTTTCTTTAATCGCGGCAACCAATTCCCGGCTTTAATTGTAGGCAACTTAAACACTCCAATTAGCAATGTTATGTTGCCTCTAATGGCTGAAAAGAAAGACAGCCAAAATGCGCTCAAATCAGTTCTTAGAAAAGCGATGCAGCTTTCTGCCTACCTCGTTTTCCCCATGATGGGAATTTTGGCTGCGTGTGCGCGTCCTCTAGTTCTTGTTCTTTTGGGTCAAAAATGGGCGGACTGCGTCCCGTATCTTCAAGTTGCGTGCTTGTTCTATCTATTTCAGCCCCTTCAATCTATGAATTGGCAGGCACTTAAAGCAGCAGGTCAAGGCACCCTTTGTTTTAAGCTTGAGGTCATTAAGAAGGCTATTTCGTTCATCATTTTAATTATGTCGATTCCTTTTGGTGTATTTGCGATCTCCCTTTCAAGTGCCTTTTGCGGATTTGTCTCAATGTTAATTAATATGACCCCGAATAAAAAAGTGCTCGGCTATGGCATTTTTGAGCAGCTTATTGACGTTCTTAAGCCGTCAATTGCCACATTGTTTTCCGTGGTGATCGCATTATTATTAATCCACATTTCAAACGGGAATCTAATTTCGTTAATCGTTGCCCCTTTCGGATCCTTAGGGTGTTACATCGTGCTATCTAAGCTAATGAATATCGAAGGATTCAATTTGCTTATGGACAAATTGTCCCTTCGTCGGAATTAACCGTTATTTGTTAACGGCATTCATGATCGATCAGGAATGAACTACAGAATGAATAAACAGGTTTTATATTTAGTTCAATCAATTCCGGGGGATAATGCTCCTACAAAACATGCTTTCGCAATTTCCGATTTGCTGGTTAAATGTGGCTTCAACGTCCATTTTGTTCTTGCTGGAATAATTGAGCCGTCATCCAACGCCATAAGCAGCAATTACGACTATCCCTTTGATTTTCCGTATGAGGTGAAATTCGGGCACCATCAAATCGCCAAAAAGTATTACGAGCGAATCTCTTCTTCCTTCAGCTTTAAAGCCTTCACTCGATGTTTCGATCAAATACAGCCCGACTTGGTTATTTATTACGGGATACAACATAAGCTTGCAAAACGGGTTTTAGATCATTGCCATGATTTTAACGTTCCCGTAATCGTTGATGAGACCGATTGGTTTACTCCGAAATTTACAGGTGATTTAGCTGCTTGGCTTGTGGAGAAATCTCGTTCTAAACGGGTGGCTGAAGTGGACAGATTGCTAGATGGAGTTGTCGCAATCTCGCCCTTTTTTAAAAAACATTTCGATTCACTTTACTCCTCCCAAGGATATCCAAAGGTTTTTTATTTACCACCCTTAAATAGGGCCGGAGACTCACTTAGTGACCCTTGCTCTCTAGAAGGATTGAAGCGGAGAACTATAACCAAGTTTGTCTATGCAGGTTCTCCCGCTGGGGGAAAAGACTCACTTACAGAGTTTATTTCGCTTATAAGTAATGACGCTATTCCTGCAATCACTCAACCAGTACTCGATGTAATTGGAATTGATTTAAACCAGGCAGTCAGTTTAATGGGAAACATTGCCAGATCTAATAAGGTTCATTTTCACGGTCGTGTTTCCCACGACAGCGTAATCAAAATGCTGCAAGAATCTGACTTTGGAATCCTATTTAGAACTCCTGATTTATATTCTCGCGCCGGATTTTCAACAAAATTCGCTGAGTGCATGTCAAACGGTGTTCCGATGTTATGCAACGCGGTCGGAGGAGCCGATCTTATTCTCGAGAATATGATTGACGGAATTGTTATTCCGGATTTAAGCAATCAAGCTCTTCTAGACGGAATCACAAGCGCATGCAATTTGAGTGAGCATGAGTTGACCAGCATGAAACGAGCTGCACTAGAAAAGGCTTTAAAACTCTTTGAGTCAGACAATTACATAGATTCATTTTCCTCATTTCTCAAATCAGTACTTTCAATTCGCAACTAGTTATTTCGATCATCCAAAGGAGCGATATGTCAAATAAAGTACTCGTCACCGGAGCGGCCGGCTTCATCGGCGCGTTCCTCGTCAAGAAGCTGCTCGAGGAGACCGATGACGTTATCGTCGGTCTCGACAACCTCAACAGCTACTACGACCCCGGCATCAAGGACGCGCGCCTGCGCATGCTGGCCGAGGCCGACACAGAGGGCCGCTTCACCTTCGTGCGCGGCGACCTGTGCGACGCCGCCCTCATCGAGCGCCTGTTCGCCGAGAACGGCTTCGACGTCGTGGTGAACCTCGCCGCCCAGGCGGGCGTCCGCTACTCCATCGAGAACCCGCGCGCCTATCTGGAGAGCAACCTCGTCGGCTTCTTCAACGTGCTCGAGGCCTGCCGCCACCACCCGGTGAAGCACCTGGTCTACGCCAGCTCCAGCTCGGTCTACGGCGGCAACAAGAAGGTGCCGTTCTCCGAGGAGGACCGCGTGGACTCGCCGGTGTCGCTCTACGCCGCCACCAAGAAGTCCAACGAGCTCATGGCCGCCGCCTACTCCAAGCTCTACTCCATCCCGGCGACCGGCCTGCGATTCTTCACGGTTTATGGTCCTATGGGCAGGCCCGACATGGCCTACTTCGGCTTCACCGAGAAGCTGCGCCGCGGCGACACCATCAAGATCTTCAATATGGGCGACTGCCGCCGCGATTTCACCTATGTCGACGACATCGTCGAGGGCGTCAGGCGCGTCATGGACGCCGCGCCCGAGGTGAAGATGGGCGAGGACGGGCTACCCCTCGCCGCGCACCGCGTCTACAACATCGGAAACTCGCACCCCGAGAACCTGCTCGACTTCGTGGACACGCTGCAGCGCGTGCTGGTTGAGGAGGGCGTGCTGCCTGTGGACTACGACTTCGAGGCCCACAAGCAGCTCGTGCCCATGCAGCCCGGCGACGTGCCCGTCACCTACGCCGACACCACGGCGCTCCAGCGCGACCTTGGCTACAAGCCCGCGACGCCGCTTGAGGACGGCCTGAGGGCCTTCGCCAAGTGGTATAAGCGCTACTACAACATTTAGGAAATCATGGCCCTGTAACAGGGGCCATTTTTAATGAGAATTATTGCTCTTTGACAATTGGAGAATGACATGAAGATCGCTGTCGCCGGTACCGGCTACGTCGGCCTGTCCCTCGCCGTCCTGCTCTCGCAGCACAACGAGGTGCACGCGCTGGACATCGTGCCCGAGAAGGTCGAGAAGATCAACAACTACGTATCGCCCATCCAGGACGACGAGATCGAGCGCTTCCTGGCGGAGGCCAAGGCGGGGGAGCGCGAGCTCGACCTGCACGCCACTGTAGACGTCGCGGAGGCGTATACGGGCGCCGACTATGTCGTCATCGCCACGCCCACCAACTACGACTCGGACAGGAACTTCTTCGACACGAGCTCCGTCGAGGCCGCCATCGCCGCCGTGCGCTCGGTGAACCCGGACGCCTGGATCGTCATCAAGTCGACCATCCCCGTCGGCTACACCGCGGGCCTGCGAGAGAGGCTGGGTGACGAGAAGATCTTCTTCAGCCCGGAGTTCCTGCGCGAGAGCAAGGCGCTATACGATAACCTGCACCCGAGCCGTATCGTGGTGGGCGCCCCCAAGGACGACGCCGAGGCCGTCGCGGCCGCGGAGAAGTTCTCCAGCCTGCTCGCGCAGGGCGCCGACCCCGCCGAGCTGGAGCGCGTGAACGCCGACGGCTCAAAGGGCATCCCCGTGCTCATCCTGGGCACCACCGAGGCCGAGGCCGTGAAGCTCTTCGCCAACACCTACCTGGCGCTGCGCGTGGCCTACTTCAACGAGCTCGACACCTACTGCGAGGTCCGCGGCCTCAACACCCGCGACGTCATCGACGGAGTCTGCCTGGAGCCGCGCATCGGCAGCCACTACAACAACCCCAGCTTCGGCTACGGCGGCTACTGCCTGCCCAAGGACACCAAGCAGCTGCTGGCCAACTACAGGGACGTGCCGCAGAACCTGATCGAGGCCATCGTCGAGGCCAACCGCACCCGCAAGGACTTCGTGGCAGACGAGGTGCTGCAGATGGTGTGGGACCGCGTCTATGCCGGCAAGGAGAAGCCGGTCGTGGGCGTGTACCGCCTGACGATGAAGTCCAACTCCGACAACTTCCGCGCGAGCTCCATCCAGGGCGTCATGAAGCGCGTGAAGGCCAAGGGCGTGCCCGTGGTGGTCTACGAGCCCACGCTGGACGCGCCGGAGTTCTTCGGCTCCGAGGTGACCCACGACCTGGAGGCCTTCAAGGCCGGCTGCGACGTGATCGTCGCCAACCGCTGGAGCGACGAGCTCACGGACGTGGCGGACAAGGTGTACACGAGGGACCTGTTTAAGAGGGACTAGGGAGAGGCTCCCTGGGTCGAGATAGCTACAATCTTTCATTAGTTTAACTGCGTTGAGAAGGGGGTGTATCGGCTAACGCCGATACACCCCCTTCTTTAGTTTAGGATGCATTTGCAGCAAATGCATAATTGGTCTGTTACTAGAGGAAACATCGGTTTAGTTTCAGAACGTGTTCCCACAATGAATAGCTGTAAAAGCTCATGACCTAATTGAGCATAAATTACTATCGCACAAGAAAAAGGCTGATTAATAAATTGTCATTGAGAGTTTTACAGCGGGCGTTCTGTAATCGCGCATTTCGTTCCGTGTGTCAATTACGAGGTTCTCAAGTCTTGTAATTCCTTTAGGGCTATTAGTTGCAAAAGAAATTGAATGACCCGACCACCAGGCACCGTGAATTAAATAAGCAACTGGAATTGTATAGGCAATGTCTCTAATATCGCCAATATGTAAATGGACATCATCTAACGACAATATCGTTGTCTGAGCATCAGGCCGAAAAACTCCGTCTTTATCAGGCCTTGCGAATTTATTTTCTCTGTTTGGAATTGTTTCGCAGAAAATAATCCTAAATTCATTTTGCCAAGAGTACGAGGCTTCCTTTGAATACATAGGAATTAAGCATTTAGTAATGCCTAGATAATAGTAACTAATCTTATCGGCTAGAAGCAAGCAGTGGTCATCGCCATACTTTTTAATTAGTGCAGAAATGATTCTATCGACGAATTGATCCAAATTTGCGATTACAACCGCCGTATCTCCAAATTGTGCAACCTTGTTGTTTGCGCGCTCCCATTTCTTGCTTTTCAGATGATATTGGAGCGCCATAGTCGAATAACACTTCATATATTTCGTCTCGAAATCATCAATTAAGGTTATGTCGCCGTACTCCCATTTCTCATTGTGAATAGCTCCTTCGTTGCAATCGCCTCGGAATGAGTTATCTACGGATGGGTCGTTTTGCCTGTTTTTAAGCCAGTCCCAACCCCCGAAAGCGTTCAGAGGCCTTGCGTAAACGTCACCGTCAAGAAGCATTTCTGCATACTTGGCATCAGTGACTTTAACTACCGTAAAAGGATGTTCGAAAGGTCGAATTGAAATTAAGCTTTTCAAAGTGCCAGTCCTTCCGTATTCTGGGCGCGAATGGTAGAGCCGTATCCCTTAGATACTGCGCTCCTGCGCGTTGAGAATCTCTTCGACTGTTGGTGAATCTACCCCGGTTTGTTCATTAATAGCAGCAAGTAAGGACATTGCCGTCATTCTCTGGCGCTCGTCTAATACTTCCGGCGATCCAAGCCCATATTGTGGGACATCAATTATTGACCCTTTGACCTCTTTTAAAGCCGTGTTTAACGGCGGATGGTTATTGCCGGGAAATACGCAACCGAAACCTGCATGGTCATCAGATTGCAGCAAGGGGTCAAAGGAAGCGTTTATTCTCGGAACATAGATCCAGCATTTCTGTGCTAAAAACTGCCCATTTAAATCATATGATACGATTCGATGAATGTAATACTTATTATCAATACCAAGATAGCTCCCAAGTAAAACGCAAGCCATTAGAGGGTCCACGCCGGGAAATTCTTGAATCCAATCGACGACGGAGCTTGTATTTTGCTTAGCTGACCCCTCGCATTTTTTGAATCCAATAATTGCATTCATAAACGAGAAAAAACGTAAGCACAGCAACGTAGTTAATAACTCATTCCCAATACCAGGGCCGTAGTGGCTCAAAATTGTCCCGCTCTGTCTATATTTTTCATAGGCTGCTTTGCATTCCTCTTTCTTATTCAGGAGCGCATAGCAGTACGCTGACCTAATGTAGATGTAGCCAATCGACGGAAATGCAGCCAAAGTCTCAGCACACTGCATGGTTCTCTCAACAAGAGAAATGGTAGAAGCGGGATCTGAATAAACTAGACTGCTCGCAAGTTTTAAACGTAGACCCATAGCTTCGAGCTCAAGACAATTGTCTTCGGCAAGGTTTATTGCTGCCATCAAATTTGATTTAGCTAGATCTCGATTGCCCGAGATTAATGCGAGAAAGGCTCGTTTAGAGTGAAGGTCAATTCGAATCGATTTCGCTTCTTCGGGTGCGGCTGCCAATGCGGCATCTAAATCAGAACAAGCCTGTGATGCAATATAATCGTTTACATAATTATTAAGATAGTCGAGCGAAGGATTCAGCTTTATTTTATCCGGATTCACATACTGGAAGAATTCGAATAGCAGGCTAACGTATGAATATCTTCCAGCAGGAGGAAGACTATTCGCCTCTCGGATTAACGATGCGATTCGGTCAAGATTTTTTATTGGGTTGACCTGATCGACCCAAGCGTCGTTTAGCAAGCTTATGAGTTCAATGAGCTTCTGGGACGCGCTGATTCTTCGTGAGTTCGCAATATGGAAGAGGCGACCTTCGATTAATGCACTCAGTTCTTCGACACCAACGCTCAGTTGACGAAAGAACAACAGACGCATTCGAAATACATCTCTAGAATCATTGTTGTTATCTGCATCAAGAATGTTTTCGTATTCATTGATCGCTTTGATACCGGATTCCCAACCGTTATCAGGCAGTTTAAGCCTCGTTTTATTTAATGATATGTTTTCGTACAGCACATTCAGGAAATCTCGATTCCTGATGTGCTTTTCATTTATTGTGCGTCTAATTGAGTCTAGCTCTTCGTCAGCGAGGAGATACTGTCCATTGTCTACATGAACCATTGCCCTATTATGCTCTAGCTGAAGGACAGTCATGATATCGGTTTCCTTAGAGTCTTTAAAAGCCATGGCCTTATGGATATGTTCATATGATTCAGCTAGATTGCCATTCTGGTGCTCAATTAGGTGCAACATAAAATGTCTATATGCATGAGTTACCTTATCAAAATTTGATTTTTCCTCAAGAAAATCCTTTGCCATGCGGTTGTTACCAAGGGCAACTTGGATATTAATGAAATAACGCCAATAACGTTCGACTTGCTTTCCAAGCAGACAATCGATATTAATAGCCTTGATGGCTTTCAGAGCTTTCAGTGGGTCTGCATAGAAGTTGCGCTGATCGATATATTGAACAGCTGCTTCAAGTCGCTCGTTAATGTCGCAATACATCACAAATGTAAAAGCTATTGCTAACGAAGACGCAAATAAACATAGGCCGAATAGCAAGATAAAACCGAGCACCGCAAAACAGACCGTTGCGGTAATCAAGATTGCTATAACTGAGAATGCCAATTTATAGTAGTCGCTAAAATCGCTTTTCTTCACTATCCCAGCGATAATCATAAAGCATATGACAGCAATGCCACAGCAAATATCTCGGGGCACTCCGCTCGTTAGATACTCGATTGTCGTAATATCCAAAGCTGCCCCGATTCCTCTTTGCTGTAGATAGATTGACTATAGGGCATGAATGGCAGAATGGTATCGATTAATACGCGCTATACCATTCTCAAACTATTCTATGCCGCTTGCAGAAGTCTCTAATCAGAACACTGGGTTTTTGAAGTCATTTTGGAGGCCATCCGCACCCGCAAAGACTTCGTCGCCGACGAGGTGCCGCAGATGGTCTGGGACCGCGTGTACGACGGCAAGTTGAAGCCGGCCGTGGGCGTCTACCGCCTGACGATGAAGTCAAACTCCGACAAGTTCCGCGCGAGTTCCATCCAATGCGTCATGAAGCGCGTGAATGCAAAGCTTAAGTTATACGGGCAATACGATGGCCTCATCATCTACGGCGACAGGTTTAGTTTGGCATAAATGATTGAACCCTCACGCTTTTCCTGAAGCTGAACGACAAGTTTTACTTAGTATATAGAGCTAACTAAAACATGGATATTAAGGAGCGCTTTCATGGATCATTCGAGCGAGATAATTTCAAGCCCAGTGTACGTTGCTCCTTCCTGGCGCTGGAATGAAGTACCGAAGTTTTCTTTTTCGAACTGCAGCCTAGTTTCTTATATGCCGAATACCGACTGCAGATTTCCCGTCAGCAAAATCAGAGATTCTCTTGACTCGTCAACAATTGAATGTCTGATTTCATTAGGACGTATGCAGGGGTCATTTGAACGCATTGCCGCATGCTGGTCAGATTATGCGACCGCACGCACGGATCTCTTAATGAGATGCGATTTATCACACGATGAGGCCATTAAAGTGAGATATAACGCCAGCTGCACTGATTATATGCGCGTCTGTGTTTACTACGCCCACGGCTTTATATCCAAAGCCCTTCGTTTTTCAGCGGTGGTAAAAGAATGCACCGCCAGTATTAGCAGACTGAGCAGCACTCTGGCTAATGAGGTCCATTCATCTGATTGGGTTAAGCTAAAAGAGTTCCTCGAAGCTGAGCCATTTGTAGTTCTGCTTTCGGCAATACGCAATGCAAGCGAACATAACGATGGCTACATAAGTCCCGTCAACTATTCCTCACAATATCAAACATTTGGACTTGCGATTAACCTTGAATCTGGAATTGTTAGTGACAGGAACAACATATCGATGTTTCGTCGCACTTCAATTAATCAAGATGGAAGAACCATGCTCGACTGGTTAGATTTATTCTGCCAAGAGCGATATCAACAAGGAAAGATGCCCTTCCTGTCTTTTGCATCCTTCTATCAGACTGTTTCTGACTATGTAGCCGTTGAGGGTCTAGCATTTCTGGATACCTTTTGCGCGCTGTGCCGAGAACAGACAACCGAGGTTTTTAATTTATTAGATCTAATAGACGATAATCATTCAATTGGACTATTTGTTGATATCGCAAGAGGCGCGAATCCCAATGAAAGACCATTCAATTGGTATATGTCTGATAGGTTGTATCCATTAATGAACGCCGCGCGGTTTGATGAACTTTGTGACTCACTTGCTGATTTATTTTATGACAGCATAGACGCTCAAACGAAGTCAGTTAAACCACAATGAATTAGTCAATGGAGAACACGGAAGCGAAGGGTATATTAAAGCTGATAAGGTTTGAGCTCATGAGGACAGCTAGGTGAGGTTTTGCGATTATTCTTTTGGAATTTAGCTCGCAAGAGTCTTGCGGATCTTGTTCAAATTGCCGTTCAACTGTATGACGTTGATGTAGCGGCTTTTGCGGAGGCTGATCAAACTGACTTTCAGCGATTGACCGAACTGCTTGGCGGCCGATATCGAACAGTGGAAACAATTGATGGCAGGACGAAAACGAAGTTGCTCGTCAAGTCTTCAATTTGCTCTCTGCATGCCTTTGAGGTAGTAAAAAACCTGACGTGTACATTAATTCTTGATGGCGTCCCCGTGAACACCTCAGTTGTTCATCTACCAGACAAGCGCAATGATCCTCAAGGTGATCGTCGCGTAAGGAAAATAAGAAAACTCGTTAGTGAGCTAAATACTACAAAGAGGTCGTGCCCTGGCAGTTTCAATATGCTGATAGGCGATTTCAATTGCAATCCATTTGACCCTGAAATGGTAAAACTCGATTCCTTAAATTCGACCTTTTTCAAAGAGGTTGCAAAGAGATTGAAAGAAAGAGAGAGCGATGGGTCGTCGTATCCAGTGATGTATAACCCCGCTCTTGAATTTCTATCAGAGTCCAATTCTAATCTGGGATCATTTTATTTGGGTTCCGGTGACCGCACCTATTATTGGCATTCGCTCGATCAAATCGTTGTAGATTGGCAGTTGGCGGACTGCATTACAGACTGCAGCTATCTTCGCCAAATTGGTGATACTAAACTTGTTGTTAATTCAAGGCCGTGCTCAAAGTACAGTGACCATTTACCACTATTGGTAACTATGGAAATGGGGAAGTGTCATAGTGTGTAACAAAAATTTCTGGACGGACATTATTGATCAGCCCTTGGAAAAATCCGCCGAGAACGTTGAATCGATCATGCAGGGGCAGTGTGAAGATGTGAGGTCTGCATCTCGTGATTTGATTGATGCTCGCTTTGTTAAACTTGCCTTTACCACCAAGAAAACCACCAACATGTGGACGTCTCAAGAAATAAAGCGGCAGTTTACAGGTCCAAAACTAGTAAAAGTTGAGGAAACTGCCTTGGACCGTACGGATGCGAACGACTCCTATTCACCATCTGATTATGCTTTTGATCTTTTTACGAGCGAGTATAAATTTAGAGTGTTGACAATGAGATTAGGCGCCGTCTATCCAATTGATTTAATCTTGGATGACGACATCTTCTGCCAAACCTGGGATTTATACGCCGAGGAAATTCAAATTTCGAAGAAAAATAATCTCATTGTTGTTCACAATGACGATGAGCTCAAAGATTGTCTGGAAATTATTATTTCTAGGAATGAGAAAATGAAGTTTGTCGTTCGTAAGATGATCGAAACGGAAAAAGCACTGCGTGTGAATACGGGTGACGAATAACCTTAACTCGTCTCTGCCCAGAGGTTCGTTGACCTCTTCGATAAGGGCTTGGGTTTTACGGACGACAAAATAACTTATGGAGGCACCTCCTTTCACCGACTGGCAAAACGATTTACACCTAATTTCGGGGTTCGATCCCTGGTTTCTTTATCGCCCCTTGCTTGATCTCGCTACACTAATAACTGCTGTTACCAGGTAGTTTTCTGGTTCAGTTTCCATTGGCTCTTGCGAAGATCGGAGCGGTTATGTTTGCCACCGCGTTCCACACTAGCCGACACTACATCCTGTTTACCGTCATGGCCTGCCTATGCGTTTTGCTGGGCGGGCCTTCTTATGCCGCGGGCGCGGAGAGCCTGTTCATTGCGGGCGCCACATACTACGAGCCGGGCGCGTCGGGTCCCGGGTGGGCCTGGACTGATGCCGACCATCTGGAGCTTAACGGCTACACGGGCGAGGCCATCGGCGCTGACGGCGACCTGGTAGTGACGCTTGCGGGGCAGAACTCCGTGGTCGAGACGCATGCGCCCGATGCTGACATTTCCATGAGCGGCATGGAGGTGTGGGGAAACCTTACGCTTCGCGGCTCGGGCTCGCTCACGGCGACGGGCTTGCAATGCGGGATTCATGTGTCCCAGGCGCTGGTGGTGGACGGCTGCACGGTAGATGCTAGGGCCGACGGGGCAGCCGTTGTTGACCAGACTGTGGCCGGCATTGCCGCGGGTAGCTTGACCGTACGCGCCGGCGGGCACCTTGCTGCTTCGGGCGCGGGTTCCGATACGGGCTTGCGCTTTTATGGCGTGCGCTTGCTCGACGAGGGGTTTGGGGCTGACGTTGCGAGCGAGACGCTTGTCGTGGATACGTCCTGGCTCGATGCAACCGGTACGGATGCCGGCGTTGTCTGCAATCGCGGATCGCTCGTGGCCGCGCACTTTGCGACGCCCGCGGGCGGGGCCTTTGGTGCTGCCAGTGTGGTGGATGCTGACGGGTCCGTGGCACCGCACGTGGTGATCGAGCCCGATGACGCCGTTGGCCCGGCAGGGGAGACCGTAACACCCGGCGGCGAGGTGCCGGGGGATGGCACGGGCGAGCCTTCTGGTGGCGCCGACCCTGCTGCGGGGCAACTCGGTACGGGACCTGCGACGGATCCTGCGGTGAAACCCGCAATCGCGACAAAGACGACAACCACGACGGCGGTGACCAAGACCGCGGTCGCCAAGGCCTCAAACACCAAGTCCGCAACCGCGACTTCCTCATCACTTCCCAAGACCGCCGACAGCCATTGGATCGCAATATCCCCGGTACTTTTCCTGCTAGGGACGGCACTTCTCAGTGCAGCGCATCGATGCTAATTTGCCTGTACTCAAAATATGTTGTGGTCTTGGGCGTTAACCCATTTGTTCTCTACTAAATACGGCGAATCAGAACCCTCAATATCACGCTTGGGCACCGGGGCCTGCACGGACCTCGTTGCCCAAGTTGTTACCAGTGAAAGCTCTCGCTAGCCTCACATGCGTTATCCCCGGCAGGTTGGCGAAAAATAGTGTTGGCGACTTCGTCCATGAACGTATTCGATTGGCCCTGCAACCAAATCGATTGGCCCTGCAACCAAGGCTTTTGCATCGCCTTACAAATCGATGGCCCCATCTTCAATTACGCCCTTAATAGTCTTTGCGACATTAGAGGTCAAGCGCCCAACGGCAAGATCGGGGTTCTGATTGAGCTTTGTCTCGGCGACTAGTGCTATTTCGAAATTTGCAGCAAGGTCACCAATGTGATGGTTGGTTTTCGGATTCATTCCAAGTTCATCACTAGCAAGCTTTTCAATAAACCGACGCCGACTGCCTGGAGCGTGACCATTTTCTTCTATCTCCTGTCTATGCGGCAAAATAGTGGCCTCGAGGGCACCACGCTTATGCAACATCAAGTAAAGCTCAAAACTCGGATATGTCACGGCCACCTCAATCCGTGCAGCTCGAAAGTCGGCTAGCAACGTCGCATATCCATCAGGGTCGTCCTTAAAGACGTCAACGTCGAAAACAACTACAACGCGATCAGTATCTTTTATGAACTCGCCCCCATTAGCCCGACCATTGATAACGGCAACAGCGTGCTCCAATAATTTTCTGGGTGAGGACTGGTTTTTCTCACGCTCAGTTCTTTCAACAGGCTTTAGCTCGATTAGTTCCGGCTTTCCTTCTTTGGCTAGTCGCGTTGCAAGAGAGTCAAAGTACCAGTATTCCGTATTTGCTCCTTCGCCGATAAGAAAACACTTGGATTTTGGCTTTTCGACTTTCCATTCATTTCTGCTAGACCAGGTGTCAAGAGAGTTAAGCGGAGGCATCGGATTCCCCAATCACTCCTAGCGCACTGAGTGCTCTTCCTGTTGATAAAACCGGTATGCCACCATAACGACCCTCTAGATATTGCTTATTAACACGGGCATCGGATCTTGCTCTGTTGTCTGCAAACTTATCGAGTGGGAACAGGACCGAATGACCCTGACCGTTACGCTCGACAAACCAGATTTCATCACGCCTAAAATATTCAAAACTCATGATTGCATTTTCATGAGTTGTGAATACCAGCTGGCAGTCGTCCTGCGCGTGGACACGGTTAAACAGCGAGACAAGCTGCTGGGTAAGCATGGGGTGAAAGCTGCGATTAAGCTCATCAATCAGGAACAGCTTGTCTTTGCTCTTAGTAAATAAGATGTCCATAAAATCGAACAATCGCTTGGTTCCGTCCGACTCTTCTCCAAAATCGAAGTCGAGAACAGAGCCCTCATGGCGTAGTTTAAGCACCGTGGCGTGCGGCTCGGACACACCCTTGCTTTCAATGCTTAGAAACACGTCGTCGCTGCGAAACGTAACAGTCGACTCTGTCTGAGGGCCAGAAGGGATATTTTCACTGACGATACGCTTAATGGAAAGCAGGGCTTCAGCAGGAATATACTTTTCGAGCTCATCCATCCCAATTTCTTGCTTGTGAAGGCTATTGATGCCCGTATCAAAGGAGGCCAGCACCTCGGCGACCTTATCCAAATTGGCGCCGTGTCCATAAAACTCAGAAGACATAGGGCTTTGACCCGCACCGATGGGCGAGAAATTGGAGTTGAACCAAGAATAGACATCTGCCAATGACGCTAAAGCAGAGCCGTCTAAATAATTTCTGCCATTTGCCAGCGCCGACAAAAAGAGCTCCGATCCCATGCCTTCGCGTGCACGATGGAGGAAATCGTCGCGATATACACCAAGCCTCGTTTGGTCAACTTCGGATGAGTTTTGCTCGAGACCCTGGCAATCAACGGAATCCGAACCGGTTCTCTCAAATAATTTCTCAGGCTTGTCACCGAGCTCGTAAAGCCATTCTGAAATAACTTTTAGTTGAGTTAAGTTGCAGCTGAACCCATAATCGAACGCGCGTCCATTTATATAGAGCTGAATATCGAAAACCGAGTCCTGATCTTTAAGACCAGCGCCACACTTGCAATACTCAACCTGCGCCCCCTGAGGAAGCGCGCCATTTAAAACAACATGCCTCATAAAGAGAAGCGCGGTAAAAATCGTACTCTTACCGGAAGCGTTACCTCCATAGATAACGGCATTCCTTAAAATGCGCGCGTTATGCGAAGTTGCGCAAATATGATCTTTAAAGCGCTGGATTTTAGAAGTCGAGACCATGTCCAGTGTTATCGGTTCTTCGCCTACAGACCTAAAGTTCTTAAATGAAAATCTGATAAGCATGGCGTCTCCTAGGTGATCAGCTACCTCACATAAACCTGGTAGTTATCAGAAGAATAGTATCTGACGATTTTTTCGTCAAATAGGTTTACGTTCTTTAACGCATTTATTAATGGGTTCAAATCGATTAAATTAATCCAATTCACAACGCACTGTACCTAAGCAGCTCTTAAAACCAATGCTCGATAGACGCGATCACGTCCCATTTACTGCCATGGCTTGAATGTCGTTTGACAGGACAGGGCTTTTGGGGCCGACAGCATGGTAGACGCAGGCTCAATGACGGCAACGCACGTTGTTGTAGAGCCCGAGGGCGCTACCGTCCCGACAGGGGAGACCGACACATCTGGCGGCGAGGTGCCGGGGGATGGCGGGTCCACTGCCGATGTTGACCCTGCTAATAGAGGGGCCGCTATGGAACAGGCGACGCACCCCACGGTGAAGCCCGCAATCGCGACAAAGACGACAACCGCGACGGCGGTGACCACGGTCGCCAAGACCTCAAACCCCAAGACCGCAACCGCGACTTCCTCATCACTTCCCAAGACCGCCGACAGCCATTGGATCGCCGTGTCCGCATTGCTGTTCGTACTGGGAACAGCAGCTCTCAAAGCTGCACACCGCTGCTGATGCTCCCGTTTTCCGGAAGTGTGGGGAAAATCAGAACCAGCCGAGCACACTGCCCTATTCTCGCAAAGAGACTGCAGGTAGAGGCGTTGGTGCGCTCCAGTGTGGGCAACAAGTCAGAATTTTGTCGCATTCTTCCGGACTCGGAGAGTCTTGGAAGCCAGTATTGAACTCAAACTCGGTTTCATGCACCCTCTTGCTCTTTGAATACAGGTATCGCTCTAGCGATAGTTTGTTATAATATCGCTAGAGCGATACCTATTAGGAGGCTCGCGTGGAACTGTGGCGTGGTTCTCAGAAAATCATTAAGACTCCCCAGCTTGGCCTGGGGAAAGTCCATAACGACTATGGACAGGGATTCTATTGCACAGACAGCCTCGAACTTGCAAGGGAATGGGCATGCTCGCGTGATACCGATGGCTTTGCGAATCACTATGAACTCGATACAGCCGATCTTAAAATTCTCGACTTGCTATCGCCGCAGTATTGCGTGCTGCATTGGATGGCGCTGCTCGTTGAGCATCGTTCATTTCGCAAAGATACCGCCATTGCCGCGGGGGCGTGTAAATATCTCCACGATCATTTTCTACCTGACACGAGCGCTTGCGACGTAATAAGGGGATGGCGCGCGGACGACTCGTACTTTAGCTATGCCAGGGCTTTTGTGAACAATACGATTACCGTCGATCAGCTTGGTCGATCTATGAGGCTCGGTAACCTGGGAGAGCAGATTGTGCTCAAAAGCGAGCGTGCGTTTAAGAGCATTCGTTTTGCTGGATTTGAACGTGCACAGCAAACTCTGTATGGCCCATTGACCAAGAAGCGAGATGAAGTGGCAAGGGCGCAGCATCGGGAGCTACTTGCCGAAAATCCGTTTGAGGGAATCCGTATCGTCGATATCATTCGAGAGGGGATGACGGGCGATGACCCACGCCTACAGTGAGATGTATCTCGAGGATGCCATGAGAACGCTGGGCGAGGCGGTCGATTTCGCCCTCTGTGACCAAGGGCTGAATCCAGCCGAGTTGACGGCGATCCTGTCGAACGCTCTTGAGATGAAACAGTTTGAGCGCGGTATGCCTCGCGTCGTCTGCGGCATGGCGGGCGACGAGCTCGCGCGCGATATTATTGCCCATGCGGGACTGGCCCCCGTCGAATGCAGGGAGACCTATCCATTCGACCGTTCGCCTCAGTATTGGGCGGGCTGGGTTTTGGCCTATGCGCAATGGATGTGCAACTTGGGCTTTAATGAGCTACTCGAAGTCGCCCCGCTCGATTGGATCATCGGCTCGTACCATCCGCTTCACGAGGCCTCCGAAGATAAATTCGCCCAGATTATTATCGAAAAATGGAACAACGCGCAGGCAGACAAAAAGGGCCTCAAAGCGGCACGAAAGGCGGCCGGCCTAACGCAAAAACAGCTCGCCGCCCAATCGGGGGTTAAGCTTCGCGCCATACAACTCTACGAGCAGAACCAGCTCGACCTACGTCGCGCCTCGGTCTCATCAGCATTGGCGCTTGCAAAAAGCCTAAGCTGCGAAATCGAAGACCTCATCTGGCAGCCGGTTGCCCTGGATACGACTCGCAGGCTATTTCGTCTGTAAAGCTATAGAGGAGTCAGACATGCCTTGGAGCTATGTTCAACAAGATGACGGCGCTGATTGCGTTGCTCAAGAAGATCATTCAGCTGCGCACGTGGCAAATTCAGCATCACCGATTTTGCTCGACGGCGCCACGTCAATCGACGAAGCTATTCGGCTGACCATTTCGAACATGCCCAACGCGCTCAGGCTCTTGGAGAACTCATGATGGCGGCTATGCAGCGGAGCGCTCATCCGTTCGCGCCGCTCGTGCTCGATGATACCGGTTCGCTCGAAGCTATGGCCGCGGCCGTGATGCGCCTGCACAGCACGCTGATGACGGTCGGGCGCTGCTATACGACCGACGCCACAGGAAACCGGGCCGCGCTTGAGTTTGGACGCGTCGAGTCCGTGCTTACGGGCGCATTCTGTACGATATTCGGCCAATCGCCGGCCGATCGCTTCGCAGACATCTTTGACCAGGTCACCTACGTGGCCGAGCACATGGTCAAGGACCACATCTTTGAGGACGGCAACAAACGCACCAGCCTTGTCTTTGCGTTGTCCGTCTTAAGGTTCGCCGGCACTCCGGTCGAGCTAATCGACAGCCCCGAGCCCAAAGACAACCAATACTACGCTTGGATCCAGGACCTCGTTTCCAGTCGCCGCACGAACAGCGAGCTAACCGTAGAGCTGCGCCGCGGTTGCGTTGCGGGCGCGGGCGACCCGTCGCACGTATAGAATCAAAGCATACGCACGCCGGTAATTGAATGGATTGGACACCGCATGGAAATCCCCAGCACCCTGTGCTGCCGCCCCGAGACCTCGTGGATCAAGCGATAAAGGGTGGTTTAGCTGCTGGTTTGTCGGCTACCCTGATTGCGGTTGCGCGGTCTACGCCCACGAATTTAAAATCGGGGGCAAAAAGTTCTTGGTAAACCACGCGCTGCTATGATAGTATCTCTTTTGCCGAAAGGCGACGGGCGATTGGCTCAGGGGTAGAGCATATCCTTCACACGGATGGGGTCACAAGTTCGAATCTTGTATCGCCCACCATCTAAAGTACAGGCCAGAGGTGTTAAGCCTCTGGCCTTTTTCTTTTTGACACCAAGCTTGACACCAAAACTGACACCAAAAAATTAATCGTAGTCGTCTAAGGCGTCATTTTATATCGCACCCTTTTTGCTGACGCCATTGCACGTTTTCTATAAAACGCATGCGTAATTTCATTGAATTACTCATATGATACGAGCGCAAATGTGGAGACAGGGACCACACGCCCAGAGCTCCTTCCAGCGGATTTCTATCACACGAGGGATATTTGGCAGAACTCGTCAAGCTATTGGCCAGCGTTTGGTCAGCTTCCGGTACTTACCCGCATGATGCCCCAGTAGATAATCGGCGATGTCCGCAATCCGCGCGGCCCGCGGCCGAAACCAGGGGAGACGCAAATGGACGAAATCGTCTGTGCAAACACCGCATTCCGCTACTGGCGCTGCCCACCGCAGGTGCGCGATCTCTACCCGCGCCTACCAAGCTCCGATGACGGCTGGCGAGCTCTGTCCCAATCGCCCTTTGTAGTCGACGTCCTCAAGACGCCAGTCATCACAGCAGCATCAACACGAAGCAACCTGCATTCCGAGACAAGGCGGACCATCCGATGGAACAGCGCCTATACAGAGAAGGTTTCCATCGACACCTTGATTATCGACTTTATCCGAACACCTCCCACATTCATCCGTACATGTACGGATGAATGTGGGAACCCGATACCCTGAGGGCCGGATTGGCCGGCCCCGGGAGATCGGAGGACGGCATGTCCGGAAAGAAGAAAAGGG
>DBFVGT010000085.1:0-4339 GCA_048524725.1 Collinsella sp.
GGGCCCTCTACGGGGCAGGGGCAGACGGCCATCCGGAGGCGCCCGATCGGCGGCCCCTCGGGGCTTGCCCGTATCGTAGGCAATGCGCCGAATGCTCGCCATCGAAATTTATCGATGGCCTATTTCAGACTGTAATGGGCAATTATTTTTCACGGCGACCTCCTCCCCGCTTGATGACGAGCGCGGCAACAATAGCCGCCACTCCAATGGCAGCCAAAACCACCACCAGCACCAACGTTCTATCTCCCGTCGAGGGCATAAAGCCTCGACTTGCTTCTTTACTAGGGGCGTTGAGCACCGACAGCTCAATCGAACCCGTCCCGGCATCGGCGGTATCAACCCGCAGGGGGCTTTCGGCCGACACGGTCACTTTGGGCTTCGCAACTGCTACCTGCTTAACGTCCGGGCCCTCGGCCGTAACCGTCACCATACGTTTGCCCTCAAAGGCGGTGTAGCCCTTGGGTGCCGCGATTTCCTCGACGGTATAGACGCCCGCGTCCACGCCGGTCAATTCCACATGGCCGTCCGCGCCCGTGGTGACGCACGCGTCGGCATCCGTCGACCACGAGCCGTCAGTCGTTAGGATGCGCCCGCGGTCATCGATGATGCGCAGCTTGGCGCCCGCGAGCGGCTTATCGTCCGAGCTTGAGCGCTTGATCAGACTGAGTCCCCAGGTGTAGGCGCACGCATCATCGCTCGGCGTGCGGGTGAAGCCGGCGTCGCCGGACTGGTCGGCAAAGGGAGAGCGCGGGTAGCGCAGGTAGACCTCGTTGGGGTTGCCCTTCGCGATGCCGTGGTTGCATGCGCTGTTGAGCGGCGCGTTGTACACGGCGACCACGCGGGCGCCCGCGGTGAAGGCGTCGGCCCCGCCGAGCGCGGCGACCAGGTCGCCGGTGCGCACGGTGAAGGTCTTGCCGTCGGCCGCTACCTTGGTGGCGCACTGGGCCGTGATGTCGGTCCAGCCCTTCGCGGGCTCGGTGCCGGCGAGGCCGTCCTTGTCGGTCTGGACCGCACCAAAGCCGCCGTCCGCGCCCGCCGCCACGTACACGCGCATGCTCGCGGCCACCTTGGAGGGGTCGAGTCCCGCGCTCATGGTGTCGACGAACTGCACCGTGTAGGTGTCGTAGGCGGTGAGCCCCGCCGGGACCGTGGCAGAGAGGCGCCAGTACAGGTCGTCGGCGACCGTGGCGTCGGCGGCCTTCTGCCAGGCGGCGGTGCTGTCCTCCAGCACATGCTTGGCCACCTTGGGAGTGGCGGCCTTGGTCTTAACGGTGACGACGCTGCCGCCCACCAGAACCATGATCGGCGCGGTGCCGGCCTCGCCCTGGGCGATGGCGTCGTCGTCGGCGACGATAAGCCAGTAGCCGCAGGGCAGCTCGGCCTCCGTGCCCGCGTTAAGGGCCACGGACACAGCGCCTGCTTTGACTATTGCGCGGGCAAGTTTTGCCGTCAGCGCCGTCGTCATGTGTCCGTCGGCATTCATCCATTCGGCAGCCTCTTGCGCCGTCGAGGCCGTGCTGTCAAGCCCCGCATCATGAAGCACGGGAAGAACGGCCTGGCGAACGGCATCATTCGCCCACGTTACGTCAGTTGCAATTTTTTGGTCAGCATCGTCATCGTCGGCAACGGTCGCCGAAAAGAGCTGGTACGCGTCATACCGCGTCGCAACCGCACCGTCCACCGTAATGGCACCGGTATCGGCAGCATGAGCCGTCCCAGGGGCAATCGCGAAAGACAGAATAGCGACCATGATTATCGTCGCGGCAGCCAACAAGCGGCGATTAAGCCTACTCACGGCGACCACCTCGACCTTGATCGCGATGGCGACGAGCATGCATCCATGTCGCAGCAAAACACAGCAGCGATGCACCAGCCAGATACGTCATAGTCAAGCCAGCCCCGCCCGCCTCAGGAAGCGTGGTCGAATACCTGTTGGTAAAGGTCGGCGGATCCTGAGAGCTATCGTTGTAGGTAACTACGGCGTTGAGCTGGTCCGCGCCATTCGTCACCTCAACCGTGACTTTTCGCGGGGTCGTGTCATAGGTGATGTGATCTTTAACATGGTCGACGGCCCCCTTGGGCTCGACCTCGGAAATGGTGTAGGTATAGATTCCCGCCTTGTTGTAGTCGACGTTGAAGGAGACGTTGCCCTCGGCGTCGTTGGTCACCGTCTGGAGCACCTTGTCGTCGCCATCCTTGAGTTCGAACGAGAACTGTCCTTTCTTGAAGGTTCCGCCTTCAAGCACTTTTCTAGCCCGGATTGTCGCGGATCCCCTTAGACGATTGTCATAGACCCAAATCTCGTCCTTTTTGTCATCACCGATGATCTCCGCGCCGCGGACGATGGCCTTCGCCTCAGTTAGCGCAGTTTGATAATCCTCGTTGCTCGCGCTGCCCCTGAGCATGATCCACGTGGACTCGGCCTTGGCGTAGCCAACAGGCGCCTTCGACTCCACAAGCTGGTAGAGCTCGCAATTGGTCATCGCCTTCTTTTCTTCGCCAAACGAGATCCTACCGTTGTCGTCGGTCGTGGCGGTTTCAAACTCAGTCCTTGCATTCTCGATACCCGCCGTTGCAACCTGATCCATATTCACGCTGTAGAGCGTGAACTCCGCCCCTTTGAGCGTCGCACCGACCTGCTGGGCGTCGTACTTGGTCATCGTGATGCCGTAACCGTTGCCGCCCGCGCTGGCGGACGCATTTTGAATCTTCCATTTTTGCTCGTCGATCGCCGAGCCTTCCGTCACACCCGTAAGCTCGGCGGTATTGGAAAGAGACACCTCTTCACCGGGGTTTCCGGTCGGGATAACCTCATACTCGACCTTGAGGTATTTCTCGTCGGGCACCTCAAGAGTCAACTTCGTACGCGAGCCAGATTCATCCTTGGCTTGCTCCATCTTCGACGAATAGTCCTCATCAGCCAGCGGTGACCAGGCACCATTCACCCGCTCATAGACCTTAAGCGTCGACGGCACCAGCGTGCACTTGGCATCCATGGTATCGACGAGCTCAAGGAAGTCGGTGCCATTTTTAAGGGTAACGGCAGACTCGTTAACAAGAATGGTGTACTTTATTCGATTGCTACTACTGACCTGCTCACCGGTCTTTTTGATGACGTTGTTCTTGATGGTGACGGTGCCGCTGCCGGAGTCGAACTTCTTATCCCCCGACTCGGCGCATGCCGAGTTGGTGAATTTCACCTCATTCTTAGAGACATCGAGTTCGCTGCGCTTGACCGCCGTTTCGTATGTGAGCTTCGCATAGCCGGCATAGTTGCCAAGCCCAGTTGTGGGGATGGAGAAAGTGACCGTATTACCGGCGCTGCTGACGTTGTCGGTGGCAAGCTGTTGATTATCAACGACCGTCTTGGCCTCACTTCCGCGACCAAGCCCCGTATGCTCTTCGTAGGGATTCTGCACGAGCGTGAACTTTGCGGAATTCGCGACATAGCTCATACCGTTCGGAAGGGTGTCGACGATATTCAGCGGTTTCCCGCCCAGCTTTCCAGCTCCAAAGTATTCGAACTCGCCATTTGCGCCCTTATTACCCTTTTGGCGGTTTGCATACACCGTCCAGTCGACGATCCAGGCGCCCTTCTCATCCGAGCCGTCAACGGTATGCCAATCGAAGTTCTCAACCCAAGACACCTTCGACTCCGCTTCCGGCTTCTCGACCGCGGGCTTCCTTTCTTGGTTGACAACGTACTTGACGGGTTCGGTGAACGGCCACCGTAATTTCAGGCCCGGCGCGCTGACCGACGCAAAGTTTGAGTACCAGCCCGACAGCGCTTCTGATGTGGTGTCGTAGGTGATAACAGCGTAGTCCTCTTTCTCGAGGGCGTCTTTCACTTTGTTGGTAACGATGATTTTGAGGTCGTAGTTTTCCTTTGTTTCATTACCCTGAAAGCTAGCCGTTGGATTCCAGTCGGCACCCCGTTCCAGCACGGTATCGCCGATTTTAATGGTAATGGAGTTTTCGTCGACACCAAGTTTCTGCGACCATGCCGACTGAAACGTGTCCTTCACCGTCACCTCGCCTGGATGGACCGCATTGACGATCGCCTTCAGCGCGACCTTCGTCTCCCATGTCGCCCTGCCCGTCGTCGCCGCCTCATTGGATCTCACGAGCCTCTTGGTGATCGGCACAACACCCGTCAGCTGCGGCGTGAAACTGCCTTCATCGGTACCGGAAACGGAGTCCCCATTACAGTCTGAAATAGGCCATCGATAAATTTCGATGGCGAGCATTCGGCGCATTGCCTACGATACGGGCAAGCCCCGAGGGGCCGCCGATCGGGCGCCTCCGGATGGCCGTCTGCCCCTGCCCCGTAGAGGGCCCG
>DBFVGT010000086.1:0-4717 GCA_048524725.1 Collinsella sp.
TACGGTCTCAAAGCTAAACCAGAGGCCATCGCCAAACGTAAGGGTCGCAGGGTCGGACAGCCAGACGGCCGTCGAGCACAGCAGGTAGAAGATAAGGAACAGGCCGGTGATGCGCGCAAAGCCAGCCTGGCGCAACACGTCAGCAAGCGTCCTCAACTTATTCATCGCGACCCCTTTTCCAGACGCCC
This sequence comes from Collinsella sp., assembly GCA_048524725.1. Taxonomy (GTDB): domain Bacteria; phylum Actinomycetota; class Coriobacteriia; order Coriobacteriales; family Coriobacteriaceae; genus Collinsella. The sequence continues at coordinate 189 of DBFVGT010000086.1, forward strand.
AATCACATTCGCTCGTTATTGTCCCACACCCGGCACTTGGGGACGCTCCTTTTATGCCGGACAGATTGGGACTGTCCCCAACTGCCGGCACATAAGGAACGTCCCTAAGTGCCAACTCCCCAAGTGCCAACTCCCCAAGTGCCAACTCCGGCAAAGAGTGTCCCCAGCGACTAGTCGTTTAAGAACGTCCCCAATGACTACTGCCGGGCGCGACCACTTAGCGGCGCGTCCGGCAGCTGGGCAGCTGAGCTGGTATCCTTATGCGGTATTATCTCAACTCGATAGGATTTCATGTGAAACCTTCCACCGTCCTTCGTTTGACTCTATATCGCACCCTGGCCGTCGCGCTTACCGCACTCGCCGTACTGAGCGCCGCCATGCCCGCCCCTGCCTTTGCCGCCGACTCCGACCAGCAGGTCAAGACGGTCCGCGTTGGCTGGCTCGTCAACAACAAAGGCTTCCAGGAAGGCACGCCGGGCGAGCGCCTCTCGGGATGGGGCTACGAGTACCTCCAGACCCTCTCGTATTACACAAAGGGCTGGCAATACGAATACGTTAGCGGCACCTTCTCCGAGCTTATGGACATGCTCGAGGCGGGCGAAATCGACCTCATGCCCAACATCTCGTATTCGGCAGAGCGCGAGCAGAAGCTGCTCTTTTCCTCGAACCCCGAGGGCACTGAGCGCTACTACATCTACGCCAGGCCCGATCGCGACGACCTTGCCAAAGGCGACCCCCAGGCGCTCCAAGGCCTTACCATCGGCTGCAACGCCGGCGTTATGCAAACTATCGTCGGCCAGCAGTGGCTCGCCGACGAAGGCGTTACCTGCACCTATAAAGAAATCGACACCGGCAGTGCCCTCTTTGAGGCGCTTGCAGACGGCGAGGTCGACGCCGTCATCATGAACGACACCATTTCGTCGCCCGATGCGTCACCCATGTTCTACGTAGGCTCGAGCGACTACTATTTTGCCGTTCCCAAAAGCCGCCCTGACCTGATGAACGACATCAACGCCGCCATGGCGACCATCGCCCGCGATAACCCGCGCTATAACGAGGAAGTCAAATCGAGTTACTCGACCCAAAACAGTGGCTCGTCATCGCTCACCGGCACCGAGACCACCTGGCTCAAAGAAAACGGCAATACCATCACGCTCGGCTATCTTAAAAACCAACTTCCCTACTGTACGCAAAATGACGACGGCGAAATGGAAGGGTCGCTCGCCTCGCTTGCAACGACGTTGCACGACAAGTTTGGCATTACGGTCAATACAATCGCACTCTCGAACAACAAGCAAATGATCAAAGCCCTTTCCAACGGAACCATCGATGTCGCCCTGCCGTTGTTTCGCGACTACTGGCTCGCCGAGCAGACAGGGGTCATCCAGTCAAACTCGATGGGAACGGTTTCGCTGACCGCCATTCACAGTGGCAAAAACCTGAACAGCGACCTTAAGAACATCGCTTGTACAAAGAGCACAATCGTTAACCGTTTTGAGCTCGAAAGTCTCTTTCCGAACGCAACGGTAACCGAGTATTCGAATGACGGCGAGGTGCTCAAAGCCCTCAATGAGGGGAAGGCACGTTGCATCATTGTCCCCAGCACGCGCCTGGAAACTCTCCGCGACACCTACGACATCGAGGATTTCGAAACACAGGAACTCACCAACACGGCGCAGCTATCGTGTTTAATTTCGCGCGGCAAGCCCGAGCTGCTGGGAATCATCAATAAGGGCATCGTCAATGCAGGTGAATCGCTCTCTGCAAACAGCTATTTCCCCACATCGTACTCGGCGCAAGAATCGGACACGTTCCAGTTTTTCTATCGTAACCGCACCGCCATTGCGGCTGTTATCATCTGCATCTTGCTCACCAGCATCGCCATCCTTGTCTGGTCGCTTTACCGCGCACAGGAGGAACGGCAGAAAGCTGATGCCGCCAACGCCGCCAAAACCGCTTTCCTCACGCGCATGAGCCACGACATCCGCACGCCGCTCAACGGCATCCTGGGCCTTACCGAAATTGAGGAATTGAGAGAAGGCGACATGCAGGTCGCCCGCGAAAGCCGCGCCAAGGCGCGCGTTGCCGCCAATCACCTGCTGTCACTGATTAACGACATCCTCGAGATGGGCAGGATCGAGGAGCGCAAAGTGACGCTCGAGCACGAATCATTCAACCTTAAAGAGCTGTGCGACAATGCGCTCGTACTGTGCAAGCTCCGCGCATCGGACCGCGGCATAACCATGCTCGACACCAGCGAGCCCTACGCTGTCGACCAATATATGATCGGCAGCCCCACCCATATTCGGCAGATCCTTGTCAACCTGCTCGACAACAGCATCAAGTACAACAAGCACGGAGGCACCGTCACGTTCTCATCGACCATCAAACCGGTCGACGACGAGCACGCCGTGTTTTGCTTTAGCGTCTCGGATACCGGCATTGGTATGACGCCCGAGTTTTTGACGCACATTTACGAGCCGTTTGCCCAGGAAGGCGACGATGCGCGCAGCAAGTTCCAAGGAACCGGCATTGGCATGTCTATCGTCAAATCGCTCATCGATATGATGGGCGGCACGATTGAGATTTCGAGTGAGGTTGGCGCGGGAAGCACGTTCAACGTCCAGATACCGCTCGATATCGACAAGAACCCTCAGGCAAAAGAACGTGCGTCCAAGCAGGCATACAGTTGCTCGCTTGCCGGCATGAACGTCCTTTTGGCAGAAGACAACGAGCTCAATGCCGAAATTGCCCAGGCTCTACTCGAAAGCGAAGGCATCGTCGTAACGCGCGCCGCCGACGGCAACAAAGCAGTCGACCTATACGTTAGTCGTCCCGCCGGCAGCTTCGATGCGATCCTGATGGACATCATGATGCCGGGCATGGATGGCTACGAGGCAACCCGCGCGATTCGTCTGAGCGAAAAGGCCGATGCAGCCGACATCCCCATCATCGCGCTCACCGCCAACGCCTTTGCCGAAGACGCCAAGGCGGCACACGATGCCGGTATGAACGCCCATCTGCCCAAACCGCTCGACTTTAACAAGCTCAAAAACATACTCGCCCGCATCAAGAAAAACGGAACTGTTTCGCTATAGTTTGCGTTTAACCACCATGCACAGCCAGAAAGGAAGCCAACGATGTTTAGGCCCTTACGTCGAAAGAAACGCGCCATCACTGACGAGGAAGCGCGCGAGTTGCTCGCCACCTGTAAGCGCGGTGTCTTTGCCGTCAACGGCGATGATGGCTACCCCTATGCCATTCCCGTCAACTACTTCTTTGACGCCGAGCACGACAAGATTTATTTCCATGGCGCCAAGGCCGGCCACAAGGTCGATTCGCTCAGGCGTGACGATAAAGTCTGCTTTACCGTTTACGGCAACGAGTGGTACAAGGACGGCGACTGGGCTCCTTACGTCATGAGCACCGTGGTCTTTGGCCGTTGCCGCCTGGTAGATGAAGCGCCTGCGTTTATCGAGGACAAAGTCCGCCAGCTCGCGCTTAAGTACTACCCTTCTGCCGAAGAAGTCGAGGAAGAAATCGCCAAAGACATCAAGGGCGTCCAACTCTACGAGATTTCAATTGAGCATCTTTGCGGCAAGCAGATTCATGAAAAGTAGCGAATGCGGAAAACGCGCTCGCTACCCTCTGCGCCCCATGCGCCCACGCATTTTGACGGCGTGGGCGCATGGGGCAGCACCCGAATCGAGCGCCCCCTATACCCCAAAAACGTAGCGGTCCAGGCGCTCACACGCCTCCTTTACCCGCGAAAGGGGCAGTGCCAGATTCACGCGAATGTGGCAGGGCCCGTGGAACGGACGGCCATCCTGATACCCCACGCCCACGCGCGCCCCCTCGTCGAGCAGCCACTGAATATCGCAGCCATGCTCGCGGCACCACTCGGTGCAGTCCAGAAACACCATATAGGTTCCCTGCGGACGTGAATAGGACACGCCCTCAAAATGCTCGTCCACGTAATCGCAGAAGTAGTCGATGTTGCCGGCAAGCACCTGGTTGAGCTCGTCAACCCACTCGCAGCCCTGCGGCTGGTAGGCGCCGATAAGCGCATGCATGGAAAGGACGTTCATCTCGTTGTAGTGAGTCTTGTTGGACACGGCGCACACGCGGTCGCGCAGCGTCTCGTTATAGATAATGTGGTAGCTGCCGACCAGGCCCGCCAGGTTGAACGTCTTACTGGGCGCATAGAGGGCAACCGTGCGCATGCGGGCATCCTCGCTCACCGACTGCGTCGGGATATGCTTGTGACCCGGCAGGATGATATCGGACCAAATCTCATCCGAGATCACCACGCAATCGTGCTGGCGATAGATGTCCATGGCACGTTCGACCTCGTCGCGCTCCCATACTCGGCCGCAGGGATTGTGCGGCGAGCAGAACACCGCGGCATGGATGTGGTTTTGGGCGAGCTTGCGCTCCATGTCCTCAAAGTCCATACGCCACACGCCTTGGTCGTCGAGCTTAAGCGGGCTGTGGACAATGCGATAGCCCGCGGCTTCGATAGACTTGGT
>DBFVGT010000087.1:0-4754 GCA_048524725.1 Collinsella sp.
CCTGTTCCTTATCTTCTACCTGCTGTGCTCGACGGCCGTCTGGCTGTCCGACCCTGCGACCCTTACGTTTGGCGATGGCCTCTGGTTTAGCTTTGAGACCGTATCGACGATCGGCTTTGGCGATATCCCGGCCGAAACGCCCGTTGCCCGCGCTATCACCGTCGTTTTGAGCGTCATCAGCATCTTCTACATCGCCATGCTCACGGGTGTGGCGGTGAACTACTGCAATACGCTCATTAAACTGCGCCAAAAGGACACCATGGCGCGCTTTATGGATGATCTTGAGCATTTGGAAGAGCTCGATCGTGACGAGCTCGCTGACCTGTCGCGCCGCGTGCGCGAATATCGCCGACGCCAACGCTAGGGCGGGCGCCGCGCGTCACGATAAGGGGGACAAAATATGAATATCACCGTGTATCTGGGCGCCAGCGTCGGCAATGACCCGGCGTTTCTGCCTGCGGTGCAAGAGCTGGGCAACTGGATTGGCTCCAACGGGCACGCGCTGGTATACGGCGGGTCCAAATCGGGCCTGATGGGCGCACTTGCCGATAGCGTGCTCGATGCTGGCGGGCATGTGACGGGCGTTGAGCCGAGCTTTTTTATCGAGGCAGAGTTTCAACACGAAGGTATTGACGACCTTATCGTGACGAGCGATATGGCTGGGCGCAAAGCCAAGATGATTGAGCTTGGTAATGCGTTTATCGCCTTTCCGGGCGGCACGGGCACACTCGAGGAGATCGCCGAGGTCATGTCGGCTGTATCGTTGGGGCATCTGAGCACGCCGTGCATTCTGTACAACCTGAACGGTTACTACAACGACCTCAAGGCGCTGCTCGAGCACATGATTGATAAGGGCCTATCGAGCCTACAGCGCCAGCAGGGCATCTACTTTGCCGATGACCTGCGCGAGATCGCATCGATTATCGGCAGCTAAGCCGTAGGCCTATCGCACGTGCGGCGCCCAATGGCGCCGTTCGCGGCGTGAATGGTCGGCACGTCCGCGCTGTGCCCGTCTTACAATAAAACGTATCCTTGTCGATTTTGACCACGGGAGGCCCCGATGGATAACCTTGCAAAACCCAAAAATCGTGCGTTGTTTTTAGTGAGCGTTGCCGTGACCGGTGCGTTTGCAGGCGCCGCGGTCTGGCTGTTCTTTTTTGCGATGGAGCACGGTATCGACTATCTATGGACCGAGATCCCGCATGTGCTGGGCGTCGCTTCGCCCGAGCTCGCAAGCGGCCCGTTTGGCTTTCTGCCGTACCCGTTTTTCGTCTGCCTCCTGGGCGGCCTGCTGATCGGTCTGTACGAAAAGCTTACGAGCACCAAGACCGATGACCTCAACCAGGTGATGGCTAAGGTTAAGCAAGACGGGTGCTACCCGTACGACAACCTGGGCAAGCTTTCGCTCGCGGCATTGCTGCCGCTGCTGTTTGGCGGAAGTATTGGACCGGAGGCCGGCCTGACCGGCGTTATCGCGGGCCTGTGCAGCTGGGTCGGCGACCGCATGCGCCGCTTTGGCGCCGAGTTTAGGGAGCTCACGCTGCTGGGTACCCAGGCTGCCCTGACAGCGCTCTTCACCGCGCCCGTGTTTGGCTTTGTGGCGCCGCTCGCCGGTAGCGCCGACGGCCAGGGCGCTAATGACGATGAGTCCGCGTCCGATGAGATCACGATCAAGCTGCCCAAGGCGCAAAAGACCGCGGTCTACGGCATCGCGATTGCCGGCGGCCTGGGCACCTATCTGCTGCTCGGCCAGCTTATGGGCGGCGGTATGGGCATGCCGAGGTTCGAGGCCGCGCAGGTGGGCAACCTCGAGCTTGCCTGGCTTATTCCCCTGGCGCTCGTCGGCACGGCCTGTGGCTGGCTGTACTTTGTTTCGGAGCACGCGAGCGAGGCATTGGCCCACACCATAGGGGAGCGCCCTGTCGTCAAGGCCATGCTGGCCGGTTTGGCGCTCGCCATCTGCGGCACGGTCCTGCCCTACACCATGTTTGCCGGCGAGACGCAGGCCGATGTGCTTATGAAGACCTATATGACCATTCCCGCTGGCGTGCTTATTGCAACCGGTCTTGTCAAGGCCATGCTGACGCCCGCCCTCATCAACATGGGCTGGCGCGGCGGCCACTTCTTCCCCGTCATTTTCTCGGGTGTGAGCCTGGGCTACGGTCTTGCCATCCTTACGGGTGCCGATCCAGTCTTTTGCGTCGCCGTCTGTACCGCCTCGACGATGGGCGCCGTCATGCGCCAACCCGTCATGGTCGTGGGCCTGCTGCTCATGTGCTTCCCGCTCAAGGGCATCGTCTGCATGATCATCGCCGCAGTCATTGCGGCAGGCATTCCGCTGCCCAAGCCGCTGCGCAAGTAGCGCGGTGGCGCACGCCGGGGACATGCCGTTTGCCACGGATTTGCGGGGAGGGGGGCGATCACTCCCTTCGTGGATCGAGACTCGCATGCTTACAGATCGCGTGCTCGATAAACCTTGGTGCTGACGGTGCAGCTGATTGCACATAGCGCGAGGGCAAGTGCGGCGATGCCTGCACACAGACAGCCCAGAACGGCAGGGTCGGGATTCGCTCCGGCAATCGACATGAGCCGGTTGCTGATGGGGTTGGAGGAGCTCAGCGTGGCCATGGCAAGGCATCCGAGCAAGGCAAACAGACCAACGGACAGGCGTAGTGCCTCCATGTGTCCAAATCGAAAGAACAACGGTTGCGCCAAAAACACCATCATGAGGGAGATGAGCATCGAGGCTGCCGAGGCGATTGCGATCTCAAAGACGGCCTGTCCCATCGAGGGAATCCCCGCGCTGCTGAAGAGCGGGAGGGTGACGATGCTCAACAGCACAGCCGCGCACGCCATGATGGCCGAGAAGGCAACAATGCATAGGTAACGTGCGCAGATGATATCTTTGCGCGAGATGGGCAGCGTTGCCCGATAGCGCTCCCATCCGTTTTGATTGTCGAAGCCGGCCAGCGAGCTCATGATCATGATGGGCGACATGGCGCTGACCGCGCAGGCACCGGCGCTCATGCCGGAATCGCCATCCGATGCGTTGGCGAGGGTCAGCACGACAAATATGAACAGGCCGACGCCCGCGATGCTCGGGACGAGCGTGCGAACGATGGCGAGCTCGGACATAAAGGCGCGTTTCATTTCGAAGCCCCTTTCAACATGAGGCGCAGATAGTCATCGATGGTTGCCCGATCGCAGGGAATCTCGGGGAAGGCCTCGAGCGTTTCGCGACGGTTGGGCACGAGCACGTCCACGCTGTAGGCGTGGTGGGCGGCACGGGCGCCTTCGACGCAAGCCATAAGCTCGGCGGCTTGTGCTTGGGCGCAGTGGGCGATGCCGGCTCGGTCGGTAATGTCCTCGCGCGGCAGGTCAAACGCAATCGAGCCGTTATCGATGCAGATGACGCGGTCGGCAGCGCGATCGAGGTCGGACGTAATATGGCTCGAGAGCACTACGCTGCGCTGGCCGTCGGAAACAAAGGCGAGCAGCTCATCGAGCAGCTCCTCGCGTGCCATGGGATCGAGGCCCGCGGTGGCTTCGTCCAAAACGAGCAGCTTGGCATTGTGGCTGAGCGCGCAGGCGAGCTGTAGCTTCATGCCCATGCCGCGGGAGAGGTCTTTGACCTTGGTTTTGGGGTCAAGGCCAAATCGGTCGATGAATCCGGCGAATGTTTCGCGACTCCACGTGGGGAATGCCGGGCCTACGAGTTTCTCGATCTCGCCCACCTTGAGCGTGGAGGGGAAGGGGCACGTGTCCAGGACAAGGCCGACGCGGGAGCGCAGATGGCGCTGCGTCTCGTCGGGCACGTTGGCGTCGCAGCGCTGCCCAAACAGGTGCACCTCGCCGGCATCGAGCTTTATAAGCCCGAGCGCGGCGCGAATCGTCGTTGTTTTGCCGGCGCCGTTTGCGCCCACAAAGCCGACGATCTGGCCGGGCTCCACGGTGAGTGTGACATCGCGTAGGGAAAAGCGGTCGCTTACGCGGCGTGAGACGCCTTTGAGTTCTAGCAAGTTTTGCATGGTATAGCCTTTCTTGCAGATGGCTACTGCATGGTTTCGGGGGCTACAAGGTCGAGCATCTCGTGCAATTTGTCGCGCGTGACGCCCAGGGTTTCGGCCTGCGTAGCGGCTTGCGCAAGCAACTCTTCGATATGGCAAAGCTGGTTTTCGCGCAAGAGTTCCTGGTTGCCCTCGGCGACAAAGCAGCCCTTGCCCTGCACGGTACAGATAAAGCCAATTTGTTCCAGGTCGGCATAGGCGCGCTTGGTGGTGATGACACTCACACCGAGGTCGCTCGCGAGCGCGCGGATGCTGGGGAGTTTGGCTCCTGCAGCGAGTGCGCCTGAAAGGATCTGAGCTTTGACCTGCGAGGTTATCTGCTCGTAGATGGGCTTGTCGCTCGAATTGGATAGGATGATGTCCACAGCGGCTCCTTAGCTGTTGGGCTACACGTGTATATAACCGGTAAGCACAGTATATATACACTATGCACAGTTACGCAAGAGACAAATTCGGATTGGGCCGGCTACCCAGGCCCCAACTGATGAATTTGTCCTGATAGGCGCCCTAGAGCGTGATTTCGCGGCTACAATAGTGCGGTTACATCGACGTAATGCACTCAATGCAAGAAAGGATCCGCATGGCAAGCCTGTCGGATGAAATCTCGTCGCGCCGCACATTCGCGATCATCAGCCACCCGGACGCCGGTAAGACCACGCTTACCGAGAAGCTGCTGCTCTATACCGG
>DBFVGT010000088.1:0-8994 GCA_048524725.1 Collinsella sp.
GTTGGTGAGCGGGATGAGGTCGTCGGTCTCGGAAAGGCCGCCGTCGGCGATGAGGCTGGCGTCGACGTTGATCTCGCCGATATCGTTGACGATCACGGCGGCGCGGATGCCGCCGTCGTTAGCGAGGATGTGGTTGAGCAGTGTGGTCTTGCCGGCACCGAGGTATCCGGTAAGCATGATGATCTTCACGGGTTTGTTGGGCATGTGCCCTCCTTTGTTAGACATGGCTTACAGTTGAATCTTATGCCAAACGCCTGCTCTTATACCCACGCGCCGGCAAATAACACAGGCTACTCCCAGGCTCCCCATACATCGGGGCAATAACCGACGGTGGCCTTTTTGCCGTTGCGCACGATGGGCTCGGCTAGAACCTGCTGGTTCTCGAGCAACTTGTCGAAGCGCTGGCTAGGGGTGAGGTGCTGGATGAGCGCGAGCGTCTCCTCGTCCTTGGCCTTGGGGTTGAGCAGCTTGTCGATGCCGCCGACCGCCTGCATCACGCTCGTGAGCTCGCCTTTGCTCATCTCCTTTTCCTTAAGGTCGATAAACTGCACCTTGATGCGGCGCTCCTTAAAATAGCGCTGGGCCTTCTTGGTATCGAAGGACTTCTTGGTGCCAAAAATCTGGATATTCATGTTCCGCCGTTCTAACGAATGAAGTTGGTGCGCTCGCGATCGGCTTCGGGGGCTTCGATGCCGGCAGCCTGTCCTGCCTCGATACAATGCAGGAGCCAAGCCATGTTCTTGCCGATGTTGCGCATGGTGGCCAGGCCCTCGGCGTCCTGGGCGGCCTCGCCCGGCATGGCACCAAAGACGTTGTTCCAGTATGTGGAGGCCACCACGGGCATCTGGTTGATAGTGAAGTATTTGTTGAGTACATCGAAGGTGGTCGACGTGCCGCCGCGACGGGCGACGGCGACCGCGGCACCCGGCTTGTGCACAAAGGCCTTGCTGCCAGCATAGAATGCGCGGTCGAGAGCCGAGAGGATGCGTCCGCTGGGATGCGCATAGTAGACGGGGGAGCCAAAGACAAAGCCATCTGCCTGCTCGGCGGCAGCGATGAGCTCGTTCACCACGTCGTCGTCAAAGGTGCAGCGACCGCCAAGCTTGCCGCACTGACCGCAGCCGATGCAGTCGCGGATGGGCTTGGCGCCCAGTTGGAATACCTCGCTGTCGATGCCCTCGGCTTTAAGTTGCTCGGCGACTTCGGCGAGCGCGCGAGCGGTGTTGCCGTTTGCCTTGGGGCTGCCATTGACCAAAAGAACCTTCATCACAAACTCCCTCTGCTGTTGGTGACTTCTGCAGAGGATTATCGCACGATGGGGGAGGCGGTGCGGGCGTGGTGCTAATCCAGTTTGGTACCTGGCACCTGCACGGCTTTCCCGAGCAACACTTTGAGCTCGTTCAAAATGGAAACGGGCTGTCGGTCGACGGTATCCAGATGAAGCGTGGCCACGCGAAGGGGCGGCTGATATTCAAACGAGCCAAAGAGCACGGGAGAGCCCAGGAACCGCTCGATTTCCTTTGCGATCGCGTCGGTCTCTTCGGGATCGAATTCGTCGAAAAGTGCCACGAACATCGGTCCGGTCGAGCGGAACAGACGACCCTTACCGCGCGAACAATCCATGAGGCAGGCGGCGCTCTCCGCCAAAACGCGGTCGCCTGCATCAAAGCCAAAGCGGGCATTGACCTGAGCGATATCGTCGATTTTAATGGCGACCAAGCCCGCCTTGCGCGCGACGCGACGCATTTCGCCAATGGCGTTGACCAGGGCGTGGATGTCGCCCAGGCCGGTCACGGAATCGGTCGTATCTGCCAAGCTGCGGTTGATAATCATGCCCACGTACATGTTGGGCTCGGTATCGGTGCCGTCCAAGCGGTAGCCCGTGCAGTCGCAAAGCACGTATGCTTCGGTGGCATCCATCACGCGATACTGCATGTAGTGGAAGTGCCACGTACCGTTTATCACCATGTCGAGCTCGGCGCGTACGTTGTCGCGGTCCTCGGGGTGAACGCGGGCAAGCCACAAGTCGAGTGAGTTGTAGGGATGCTGGGAGGGCAGGTCAAAATCGCGTACGGCATTAACCGACCATTGTGATTCGCCCGTATCGAGATTGAGGATAAACGGATAGCGCGTCTCGGAGCTCATAGAGATCGCTTGGAATACGCGGTCGTTGCACGGAAGCTGCTCGGCAATTGGGTGTGGCGGCGCGTCATTGTCTTTCGGTTGCTGCACACGATGCATAAGCTTATAGCGATACATCTTGCGATCGGCATCCATCGTCATCTGGCGACGCGTGTCGCCGGCAAGTGGATTGACGCGCGAGCAGCCAAAGCTAAAGCTAGCGATCATGGGCGCCTTGCCACCTGAGCTCGCCTCGATCAGCCCGGCACGTACCTGCTCCAAGCGCTGCTCGAGTTCAGTCTCGTTTGCAGAGAGCGAGATAAGCACAAACTCGTCTCCACCGATACGGAACAGCATCTCATCGTGCTCCATGGTTTCGGAGAGCGTGCGACAGATGCTCAGAATATAGCGATTGCCTTCGGCGTGGCCAAACCTATCATTGCAATGCTTGAGATGGTCGATGTCAATATAGGCGCAGGTGAAGGGGTCGCCTTTGCGCCAGAGCTGCTCGACGTGACGGTCGAGTCCGCCACGGTTGTCCAAGTTGGTGAGCGGATCGATATAGGCGTTGCACTCAAGCAGCTGGCGCTCTTGTTGCAGGATGGCATGCGTCTTTTGCAGTTGCTCACCAACGGCGCGTAGCTCAGCAGGCAGCACGGAAACATCGAGTTCGGCGGTCGAGACACCATTCGCAAGTCGCTGAAGATAGGCAATAATCGATTGCTCGCCCAAGCGATATGACTCGTTCATGATGAATAACCTCCTTGGGCAGAACAACGGTTTGTATCATATCCCCAATTCGGTTTGAATTGGGGATATAAGTTAGCTAATGGAGACAAATGTCCCCTTCGGCGGTGGTGTTTTGCGCGCGAGCGTATCAGTTGTTTTTGCCACCATCGAGCAATGCCTCAAAATCATTCGCCGGCATGGGGCGGTAGTAGAGGAAGCCCTGAGCGTAGCGGGCGCCCATGTGGCGTAGTATGTTTGCCTGCTCATTTGTCTCGACGCCTTCGACCACGACGGGCAGATGGAGCGACTGCGCCATCTCGAGCATCGATGACACGATCTGCGCGCTGCGGCCTTGATCGCGGTCGGTGGGCACAAAGGTGCGGTCGAGCTTGATGACGTCGACGTTGACGTTCTTGAGCATCGCGAGCGTGGACTGGCCGGTGCCAAAATCGTCCATATAGGTCGAGAAGCCGCGGGTGTGCAGGTCGGCTGTCAGTTTGTCCACGGCCTCGGACTCCCCCGTATAAGCCGTCTCGGTGATCTCGATACGCATGAGCTCGGGCGGTAGGTTGTATTGGGCGGCGAGCGCCCCCATATGTTCGGCAACGTCGCAGGCAAGGATATCCACGCGCGACACATTAAGCGAGACCGGAACCACGCGAAGTCCTCGATCGATGCGCCCGCGCAGCCACGAGGCGGCACCCTGCCAAATGTACTTGTCGAGCGTCACCACAAAGCCGCTTTCCTCGAGTGCGGGGATAAACGTTGCGGGCGAAATGAGAGAGCCGTCCTTGTCAGTCCAGCGGGTGAGTGCTTCGGCGCCAATGATCTCGCCGGTTTCCATATCAACCTGGGGCTGCAGGTAGTAGGTGATGCGGTCGTTTGAGAGCGCATACTGGAACTCGGTGAGGGTGCGGTGAAACGCCACCTCGCGCTTGTATTCCTCGGGGCGAAAGACGGCGATGCGATCCTTAAAATCGTTTTTGGCGCGCCGATTGGTAAACATGGCCTTGGCCTGCGCGTCGATGGTGATTTCCTCGTTGGGGTCGATGGGGCAAACGCCCATGGACGGCCAGAAACCCACGCCGTCATCATGCTTGGCCACGGCGGCGCGAACGCGGTTATAGATTTGATGGACGGTGTTGTGCTCAAAGGGGATGAGAATGCAAAAGTCGTCTTGGCCCCAGTATCCTGCGACGCCCATCTCGGCATTCTCGATGTCTTTGAGGACCGTGCCCACATCGGCGAGCACGCGGTCGCCCTCGGCCTGTCCGTGCCATTCGTTGAACAGTCGCATATGACCCATGTCGACGGTGGCGATACACCAAGCGGCGTCGCGCCTTGTCTTAAGAAATGCGTTGGCACGCCGCATAAACTCGCTGGGTCGATAGAGGCCCGTGAGCGTATCGATGCGTTCGGCGACGGCGCTTTTACGCTCAATCTCGGGTATGGGGAGGCTGTCGTTGGGTGCAAGCCCGCCGGCGGCGCGAAGACGACGGTCGAGTTCGCCTAAAACAGCGGTCGCTTGATTGATTAAGCGTTCGTAAAAGGCCGGGACGACAAGACAGACGGGGGTAATGGTGTCGTTCGCGATTCGAACAGGAGCGAAAACGGCCTCTTTAAGATGATGGGTCAGTTGCTCGAATGCCTCGTGGTCCAGATCGTTGCTGAGCACGACGAACTGGGCGTTTCGCGAGCGGAAGACGCGACTTCTGCCGCGGGTGATCGATAGCATGCGGCCTGCGTATTCGGCGAGCATGTTGTCGACAGCCTCGGCCCCGTAGAGCTCGTTGAACTTTGCCGTGCCACAAACGCGGACCGCTATAAGCCCCGTCTCGCAACGGTCGCGACGGCAGGCATCGATAGCGTTGATCAGCATACGCTGCGTTCCGAGGCCCGTGGCGGCGTCGACGGTCTCGGCGAGTGAGTGGTTAACAAGTTCGCCGACATAGAGCGAGGGGGTATTTCCGTCGCCGTCGATGCGAAACCCGCGAGCGCGGCAGAGGACGTAGTCGCCCGCGGCATTGCGCATGCGGTACTGCATGACGCGGCGGTGTTTGGAGCCATTATAGATTTGGTCGATGTCGTTGATGTAGGCCTCAAGGTCATCGGGGTGGACGCGCGTTTTCCAGTAATCGTGGCAGTTGTCTACATGCTCAGAAGGAAGACCGAGATCGCGCAGGGCGCCTTGTGACCATAGGGTGCGATGTTTGTCCAAGTTCTCGATAAAGCAATAACGGCCTTCGTTGAGCATCGAAAAGGCGTCAAAAACGCGATCGCTTATTTCGAAGTCGTCGGTGTGGACTTGCGCGATATTGCGTCGATCAAGATGCATGGCATGGCGTAGCTTGTAGTCGTACATGCGATGGTCGGCATCGAGTGTCATGCGATTGGAGACTTCACCCAGGGCGGGGTCGGCGTGCGACACTCCGTAGCTAAACGAGTGAGGCATCTCGGAATCGTTGTTTTTGAGTAGGACCGTTCGGCAGTGTTCCAGGCGCTCGGCGAGGTCGTCCTCGGTCGCAATCGTAGACAGGATGGCAAACTCGTCGCCGCCTATGCGAAACGCCGCCTCGTCCACTTTCATATACAGCTTGAGATAGAGACTTACCTGCAAGATATAGCGGTTGCCCTCGTCATGCCCAAAGACGTCGTTGCAGTGCTTAAGGTTATCGATGTCGATAAACGCCATGGTCACGGGCAGTTCCTGCTCCCAGATTTCCTCTAGGGAATGGGCAAAGCCGCCGCGGTTGCCAAGTCCGGTGAGCTGGTCGGTAAAGGCCGTCCTAATCAGATCATCCTGACGCTCGAGAAGGTCACGGACGGTCTTTTCGAGCGTTTCGGTGTAATTGCTGGCGGTGTCCATGTTGTAAGCGGCTTTCTGAGGTCGGGGCGGATGGCGTCGGGCGAGCTCGTAGTGTACACGCGTCGTTGCTCGGCGCCTTGCGTGTATCCAGGCCCCCGCCTTGCTGCGTTGTTGAGTTACTTTGCCGGCTAATGTTCGCTGTTGATAACAGCTGAGTAGTATAGACAACAGTGCACAATTATATATGGGCGCACATGCTGTGGGCGGCTATTATTCGCCAAACGGCAACGCCTGGGTGCGCATGAAAAATGCGACTGAGTCGATATATGTTGACGGGTATACTTGTCCCGTTTTAAAACGCAGGAACGGAGATGGTCACATGGCACAGCCGGATACGACGCGCACGGTGGGGCTTGCGCTCGAGGGAGGCGGCTACCGCGGTATGTATACGGCGGGCGTGCTCGACGTTTGGATGGAGCGCGGTTTGACCTGCGACCATATGGTGGGTGTCTCGGCGGGCGCGGCGTTTGGCTACAACTTTAAATCGCGCCAGATCGGCCGTGCCATTCGTTACAACAAGGCTTATTGCGCCGACAAGCGCTATGCGAGCGTGACCAGCTGGCTGCGAACCGGCGATATGTTCAATGCCGATTTTGCCTATCACGAGGTGCCTATCGAGCGCGATCCCATCGACTTGGAGGCGTATCGCGCCTGCCCCATGCGATTTACGTGCGTGTGTACCGATATCGAGACGGGCAAGGCCGTCTACCACGATCTACCGTATGGCGACGAGCGCGATATCGAGTGGATCCGGGCGTCGTCTGCCATTCCTGTGGCGACGCGTCCCGTTGCTATTGACGGGCATAAGTATCTGGATGGTGGCGTGGCTGATTCTATTCCCAGCGCATGGTTGTTTGCGCAGGGGTATGACCGCAATATCGTGGTACTCACGCAGCCGGCGGGCTTTGTGAAGCAGCCCAACAGCGTGATGCCCATGCTGCGGCGCGTGTTCCGTCGCTATCCGGAGTTTGTTGCAGCGCTTGAGCATCGGCATGAGGTCTACAATGCCACGCTCGATGACCTGGCACGTCGAGAGGCTGCCGGGGAAATCTTTGTGGTGCGGCCGAGCGAATCGGTGAAGGTGCCGTCGCTGTGCCGCGAACCGGATGAGCTCGAGCGCATCTACCAGGTCGGCCGCCACGATGCGGAGGCGTCTTTGTCCGCGCTGGAAACGTATCTGGCGGGGTAAGGGTCGCATACGGAAAGCGCATCCCGGAATGGACGTTCGAACCGGGATGCGCTTTCCACTATTGAAGATATGAGGTTGCGAATCAGCTGCTCGGCCTATGCCTATGCCTGCTGCCAGGTGTCGACAAGCTCCTTGGCCGCGGCGTAGGGATCGTCGGCGCTGCAGACGGCGCTCACCACAAAGAAGCCGTCGACGCCGGTTGCCTTAAGCTGCGGCAAGTCGGCCGTCTTAACGCCGCCGCCCACCACGATGGGCACGGGGCTTGCCGCGTGGAGTGCGGCCAGGTCCTCAAAGCTCTTGGTGATGATGGAGCCATCGGCTGCGCGTCCGCAGTCGCGCTTGGTCTCGGTCTCGTGGAGCGGGCCGATGCCCAGGTAGTCGACCAGGCTCATGTCGGCGGTCTTGACGTACTCGAGCATCTCCTCGCAACGGGCCGAAAGGCCCACAATGGCATCGGGGCCCAGCAGCTTGCGGCAGACCTCGACGGGAATGTCGCTCTGGCCTACGTGCACGCCATCGACGGCAATGCCCTGCTCGCGCGCGGCAAGCACACAGTCCAGACGGTCATCGATCAGCAAGGCGACCTGACCGGTCTTGCCGGCCTGTGCGATTGCCTGCGCGGCGTCGCCGGTCAGCGCAATGATCTCGCGGGCGCTTGCCACCTTGGAGCGCACCTGAATGCAGGTAAAGCCGGCGTCGAGCGCCTGGGCCACCACATCGCCCACGGGGCGTCCGAGGGTGTTTTCGGGGCCGAGCACCAGATAGGCCGAGATATCAAGGTTGTCGCGGATGCTCATCGTGCTTCCTCCTGCTTTTTGATCTGCGCTTCCATGCGCTCGAGTTTGCCGGTCATGGTGTCGGTAAATCCGGGTCGAATATCGGCTTTGAGCACGACTTCGGTGCGGATGCCCTTGCTCGCCAACACAAAGGTCGCGTCGCGCACGACCTGCATGACCTCGTCCCAGTCGCCCTCGATCTCGGTGAACATCGAGGTGGTGCGGTTGGGAAGGCCGCTCTCGCGAATGACGCGCACGACCTCGGCGACCTCGGCGGACAGCTCGTCGCCGGTGCCGCATGGGGCGATGGCCACGGCGACGAGCGTGTTCATGCCGGCATTGGTTGCGGGTTCGGACATGGCTTATGCCTCCTCGAGCTCGAGTCGGTTGTCGGCAATATCTTGGGCGGTTGCGCGGTAGAGCTCGTCGATAAAGGCGACCTTAAAGCTTGCCGGGGCATCGGCGACGGCGGCGGCACGCGTGCCGGCAACGTTGTAGACGGCGGTGCCGCAGACTGCTGCCGTAAACGGATCGGTAGCACAGGCGTACACGGCCAGCACGCCGCCCTGCGAGCAACCGCAGCCGGTGATCTTGGACATGAGCGGGCTGCCGCCGTGGGATTTGGCCACGGTCGTGCCGTCGGTAATCAGGTCGACTTCGCCCGAGACCACAACGGCGCCGCCGGTGTAGCGAGCGAGCGCCACGGCGGCATCGCGGGCGGCGTCGACCGTGTCGGTGGTATCGACACCACGTACGCGGCTCAGATCGGCCGCCTCGCCCTCAAGACCCCACAGGCCGGCGAGCGCGATGATCTCGGAGGCGTTGCCGCGCACGATGGTGGGCTTGTACTGCTTGAGCACGCTTACCAGTTTGGTGCGCAGGCTACCGATGCCCAGACCCACCGGATCGAGCACCCAGGGCTTGCCGGCGTCGTGTGCCGCCTTGGCCGCGCGGGGAATCGTTTGCTCGTAGATGGGGAAGAGCGTGCCCATGTTGAGATAGATGGCGCCGCCGCCGGCAACGAGCGCCTCGCCCTCGTCGGGCAGATAGACCATGGCGGCCGAACCGCCCACGGCGAGCTGCGCGTTGGCGACAAAGTCGATCGTCACCGTGTTGGTGATAGAGCCGGCCATCGGATTGGTGGCTCGAATCTCCTCTACGGCCTTGACCATATGTTGCTTAAGCTGTTCCGAATCAATCACTGCACATGCCTCCTTGGCATAGAAAAGGGGCGCTGTGCATAGACAGCGCCCCTGTAAAGGCGGCATGCTCCCTACGCCAGCATTAACTGACAGGTTCAAAGGATTGGGCCC
>DBFVGT010000089.1:0-5951 GCA_048524725.1 Collinsella sp.
TCTGTTCCGACTGGATGAGGTTAAGGTTGGCGATGAATATGCTCAAAATCTCGAAGGCGATCTTTAGGTCGCTTCTCTCCTCCAGGTCGCTCTGTGTTGTCGTTGTTGCGTTGATGGTTCTTTGTGCTCTGCCCGTCTTCAGGAGCGCGGCTGGCATCGACGGACGGGTCGAATACCTCGAGTCGGGAATAACCCGTGTTGAGCAGGAATTGTCAGCATCCTATGCGGATGCGCTTGTGAATGCGGGGGAGGACGGTGTCTGTACCTCTTCATCAAGCATGCCCGCGCTTCTGTACCCTCTTGCCGCGGGACGTCTTATCTTGGCACCGCTCTCTCCCCTACTTCCGTTTCTGCAGATATCGGATGGAGAGTACACCTATTATGACGGATCGAAGGAGTACTTGCTATGGGTCGCAACGGCCGTTGCCGTCTCGTTCCTTGCCGCGCGTCTTAACAAACGTGAAAAGCTCATCATCCAGGCACCGATGGGCGAGCTGGGTAGACTTGTTGCATCGAGCGTATGGGCGAGTGTTTTTGCAATGCTTGCCGTCCTCGCCATCAATCTTCCAGGGATAATCGCCGCGCTTGTGAAGAATGGCCCGGGCTCGCCGTTCTATCCGATAGGCTACATTCAATATGCGACTCCGGTTATCAAACCGGCTTGGCTGGTGTTCGCGCAGACGGCCATCTTGCAATTCTTGGTGGCAGCGTTCATCTCGCTTGTCGTTCACCTTGCCGTGAAGATTGCCAATAACCCTACGCTTGGAATCGTGTTCGTATGTGCCCTGATGGGGGTGACGATGGTTCCCGGGTATTACGGAAGATCCATCGCTTTACGTGAGTTCGCCCTGTTGAATCCCCTTACGTATGCGAACACTGAGTTGACCGTCGGCGCCTATAGCCCGTACCCGACAACGCAGATAGTGAATCTGCCTGGACTTTGCTTCGAGCGTGGCGCGATTGCCCTCGTATGCGCAATCGGGATCGAGGTGCTGGCAATTAGCCTGCTTTGCGTTGCTGGAAAGAGCGGCTGCGCGCGCCCGATATCCCCGATTTGTCTTGAGAGAGGTTCCTTCGCTGCATCGAGAACGGCAACTCGTTCGAGCGCTTGTGCCTCCGCCGTTGCATACGTAAGAACGATGGGGAAACTGCTCCTGCGTTCTCCTACCCTCGCCGTATGCGCGATTGCAATGTCGGCGACGATGCTGGCCCCGGCTCTGGTCGAGATGTTTCCTGACGCTGATAACGTTTCCGCTGTTCGGTATAGGGATGGGGAGCTCCGTTCAATAGATCGGTATCTAGAGCAGAACGCTGCGAATATGGACGTCGAGGGCAAAGCGGCCCTGGAAGACATGCGGGATGCTCTTTCGGGTTTCGTGTACGCGCCTATGCCTGCGGAGGGGTTTCGAAGCCTTGCGACGTACGAGCGCGCTCGAGGTGAGCTGGGCGCGGCAGATGCGACTCTCCTGCAATCGATCGGAATCGAGCCGGAGACTCCTTCTCGTGCGGAGGCGCGCGCCCTTCTGCTTGAGTCGATCGCGAGCTTGCCGGACCCCAAGGTTTACGAGTTAAGTACGAAGATGCCCCCATTAATCCTCCTTTCGTATCTCCAGGCAGCGCTTCCCTCCTTATTTTTGCTGTTGCCCGTGGTTGTCACATCGCTCGCGTGCACCCACCTGCAGTGTCGTTCCCTTCTGGTTCTCCAGATCCCCGCAACAGCGCATGTGCGTTTTCTGACGGCTGTTGCGCTGGCTCTCCTGCTTGGCTTGGTGCTGCTTTTGGTGTCG
This sequence comes from Collinsella sp., assembly GCA_048524725.1. Classification (GTDB taxonomy): domain Bacteria; phylum Actinomycetota; class Coriobacteriia; order Coriobacteriales; family Coriobacteriaceae; genus Collinsella. Next base: position 1,788 of record DBFVGT010000089.1, read on the forward strand.
ATGGTTCCCGCTGTCGTTGTGTCCGTGATTAAGAACGGTGCGGGTGGATCGGAGTATCCCGTCGCTCTCATTCGGGCGGGAGCTTCGACAACGTCCATGGTGGGGGAGGCGGTGTTGTGCAGTATTCCGTTGCTGGTCATGGCATACGGCGTGATTTCCGTCGTCGCTGCGTTGACAGCAGCGATTAGCCGCAACCCCGTTGTCACCGGAATGGTTTGCGCGGTTCTCTTGGTGTTGGGTTCGTTGAGCGCTCATGTTGAAAGCGTGGGCATGGGCGTCGCGCTGCTGGCTCCATTCGCCTCGTTTGATCCCGCTTCCCAGGTGGGGACGATTGGGTTCCTTGGGCGAGGGACGAACGCGATGCCTTTTGGAGAGGTCGTCGGCGCATCGGGCGCTCTGCTGGTGGTCTTGGGCGCCGTATCTCCGTTGATGGTGCGCCTGAGTGTTCCAAAGATCGAAAGGGGATGATCTCGATGATTGACCTTCAAACGCTGACGATCTCTTATGGAAAGAAGGTGCTCGTAGATTCGGTGAACGCTGAGTTTGCCCCGGGTACGGTCTACGGTCTCGTCGCTCCGAACGGGCATGGAAAGACGACGTTGCTGCGTGCGATGGCAGGTTTGCCGGGTCCTCGCGTGGACGGGAGCATCGTTCTGGATGAGGTGCAGGGTACGGGTGCGAGAGAGGTCCGTTCTATGATCTTCTATGCACCTGGTGAGGGGACGCTGCTGTATCCCGGATTGCGTGCGGAAGATCACCTCAAGATGGTTTGCGATATGTGGCCGCATGCTCGCGATATCGAAGAGATAGTGGAACAAACGCAGATAGGCGAGTTCGCGAAGATGAGGATCCGCACTCTGAGCCAGGGCATGAAGCAGCAGCTTACCCTGGCGATTGCGTATGCGACGGGCGCGCGGTACCTTCTATTAGATGAGCCCATGAACGCGCTCGACCCCAGCAGGGTGGACTTGCATTCCGAGATTCTCAGGAAGCTGGCCGATTCTGGTACGTGCATCATCATGTCATCCCACATCTTGGATTCGGTCGATAGGCTGTGCGATGAGATTCTGTTTTTGAAGGATGGGAGGCTCATTAGAAGCATTCCGCAAGATGATGCTGCGCCGAAGTCTCCTGGATCCCATTTCGCAAAGCCTGCCGGACGCGCCGAGGGTGCGCTAAGCACGTATCGGCGACTCTACGAAAAGGGCGGGTAGAAATGCAAGTTAAAAATCTATGTGGCCAATGTGATACCGTTGAACCCGCATATCGATACCGCTCAGCCATTCGCCTCGCCCCCGTCGCACGTATCTTCATCCGGTCTGTTACTTTTAATCTAACAATTCTTTGAGGAACGTAGGTGCTTCTAAATGTACTGTCGACTTCTTCTCAAACTAATCCTAAGAGACAAGGCCGTATGGATTTGTACGCTCGTTCTCGCTGCAGCCTTTTCCGTCCCCATTGCGTTCAATTCACCCATCTACGGGCCCTTCTTTATGAAACAGGGCATGCAGAGCTTTGTCGACGCATTCAATACGCGCGCGCCCCAGGCCAGCGGCACAGACCTATCTCCAGAGCAGCAAAATGACGCGGAGCTTGCAAGATACGCGAACGCCGCCCTTGCCGCTCAAACCGACGCCGCCTTTCTCGATTCTGCCGAGAGCTACTACGCGCTCATGGGCGAAGGCTTCCAATCCGGGTCCATCGTGGGAGACCAAGAGACCAATGACGCAGCGCTCGCATATTGCCGTGCCCTGAGCAGCTCCGGCATCACGGATATCCCGGCCTCCGCAAACGACCTGCCATTCCTTTCCTTCCTGCCTTACGCCATTGCCACGGCGCCGTCTTTCCTTCCCTTCATCCCCTTCCTTCTCTCGTCGATACTCCTGCTCGGGGCCACAAGGCCCGGGACCCTGGCGGCGAAGGCGCCCGTGTCCAAATTCCGGCGCCTTATCCAGATTGTGTTTTCGATAATCGCCGCGGGGACCGCGATGCTCCTCGCCGGCCTCGCACCCGGGGGCATTTACGCCTTGGCCCTAAACGGCTTCGGGCAAATTGGGTACCCGATCGCCTTCTTCCACGACGGCGCGCTTACCACCACGACCGCGGGAAACGTCTTCACAGCCCTGCTTATCGCGCTTCTTGCGGGCGGAACCTTAATATCCGTTTGCTCCGCCGTCCTATCGACCGCAACGAGGCGCGTCCTCGCAGGCCCCCTTACCTCCGCGCTGCTTGTCGCGGCCCCGGTATTCCCGTTACTGTCCGATTCGGCACTGGAGCATAACGCCGCGCTCAATCTCCTGCCGCTGGCCGTATTCTCGCCTATCGAGGCAACGGGTTACGTAGGATGCTTCCCAACAGAATTCATTGGCTCCGGTTCAAGCGGTGCATCGATGCTTGCCGTGGCCCTGATATACGTCGCGGTCTTTTTTGCGGTCGGCGCCGTTGCGACACGTTCGCCCAAACAGCCTGGACCCGCGAAAAAGCACCATGGGCTCGAGCTTCTGGACGCGAGCGTGGGATACGGAAGCACGACGATACTTTCAATCGGATCGCTTTTCCTGAGCCCGGGAACGGCGGCGGGCCTCATTGCTCCCAACGGCTCGGGGAAAACCACCCTTCTTGAAGCGCTGTCGGGCCAATTTCCCACCCGTATCCACTCGGGAAGCCTGGCGGCAGACGGAATCAGCCAACGTCAATCAGCCGAATTTGCAGAACTCGTCTACCTGAGCTCTTCAGGCGGCACGGATCTCTACCCCACGCTATCAGCCCTCGAGCACCTTGCTTTCGTTAGGGAGGCGTGGAAATCGGCCACCGACATCGACTCGCTCTGCAGCTCCCTCGGAATCTCCCCATATCTCGACAAGCCGACCCGTAAACTCTCGACAGGAATGAAGCAGCAGGTAAAGCTTGCCATGGCGATATCGACCGATTGCCCGTACCTCATCCTCGATGAACCGCTGAACGGCCTCGATCCGGGAAAGCGGAAAACCTCCTGCGACGCAATGCGCAGCGAGGTGGCGCGGGGACGAAGCGTGCTCATTTCAAGCCATCTGCTCGACGACCTGGCAGACCTCACCAACTCGTTCTACTTCATCGAGGCCGGCACGCTCGTGGAAAAGATCAAGTCGTCCTCGCAGACGCTCAAGCAGGAATACCTCGATACATACGAGCGAGGTGAATGACATGAAACTATTTGAACAGCTGAAGTCCAATGCGTCGCGCATGGCTGTCTACGCCATCCTCGTGGCAACGGCTTTATGCGGAATCGCGGCACCCGTCTATGCGCTCAACGGGGAGAAAGGCGATGTCGAACCCGCGTACATGGCTTCGACGGTTAAGGACCGGTACAAAGCCTTCTCTGGAGACACGTTTTACGTAGCAGAGTACGACACGACCTACCGTCAGCTTCGCTACAACAAGGGCTACGACTATCTAGGCGCAGAGGCAATCAGCTATACGTCGGGTTGGTACCGCTCCAACTATGGACACATAACCCAGTTCAAGTGTAACTACCGTGTGTACAACTAAAGCAACCGGCCGGGACGAGGGGTGACGCAAAAGCGTCGCCCCTCGTTTTTAACCATGTCAACTGAACCTAGTTCAGTTTGGTTGATTTCCGATCTCAGCCGAACACATTGAGCGGAAAGGCCGTTCCCGCAGTCAGTCGAACGTCCCCGGGGCCCTTCTCAGGCCCCGGGGACGGCATTTTCCCAGTTGAAGGAACGGTTGAGATGTGTTTCGATGGGTCAGATTCGTGTCGTTCCGAAAAGACCGTGAACCTTTTGTGGGACACGCGGCGCCGTGGTACCATAGCCAAGTTTGTTGTCTTGGTCGGAAACCAAGACGCCTTATGCGCTGATCGGTAACCAGCGCCTGACCAATAAGGAGTCCTACCATGAAGCAGGGTATCCATCCCCAGTATGTCGAGTGCACGGTGACGTGCTCCTGCGGCAACACCTTCAAGACGCACGCTACCGTGTCCGAGATGAAGGTCGAGCTTTGCAACGAGTGCCACCCGTTCTACACCGGCCAGCAGAAGTTCGTCGACACCGGTGGACGCGTCCAGCGCTTCGCCGACAAGTTCGGTGGCGCCGCTGCCGCCCAGCTCAAGAAGGCTGAGGAGGCCAAGGCTGCCAAGGCCGCCAAGGCTGCTGAGGCCGAGGC
>DBFVGT010000090.1:0-2725 GCA_048524725.1 Collinsella sp.
CCATGGCCGGCCTCTCCGGCACCCGCATCCACGAGTAGCCCCTACTCCGTTGCCTCTCCCGTGGGCGCCAGGCAAGACGCCCACAAACTAGCCTCTCTTCATGAGCCCCGCAGTCCGCTCCGACTGCGGGGCTTTTGCTATCGGTAGTCATTGGGGACAGACTTAAATGAGTAGCACCAATCAACTGCGGAAAGTGCATCTCACAATGAGCGTCCAAAATGGGGCACAGTTTCCCCGGGGCCCTCAACCGGAAAATACATCCCGGAATTTGCCCGAAAAATGGCCCCCAGTTTCCCAAACAGGCCGCTAACGGAAAGCGCATCCCGCTATCGAACTTCAAAGCGGGGTGCGCTTTCCGTGCCAGCAGTTCCGGGCATCCAGAGACCACTCATTTAAGTCTGTCCCCAATGAGTGCCCAATGACTAGTAGTAGGCCCACATGGCTTCGACTTCGTTAAGGACCTCTACGACGCCCCAGCGACGGGCGCTGCGGCTGGCCGAGTTGGGGTCGTAGACGCCAATCTGGTTGGCATCGTCGATGCCGTAGAGCACGATGTAGTGGCCTACGTTGGTAAACGTACCGGGGCGCACTGCGGCGATAACGGGCGCACCCGCGCGAAGTGCTTGGGTAATCGATTCACGATCGTTATAGAGCTGTGTTCCGTTGAGTCCCAGCTGCCACGCACCGCCTGTCATAAACGACCACTCGGTGGCACCAGTGGGGGCGTAGTTGCCGGCTTCGGCCAGTGTGCATATATCGACCGGCGTCTTATCGGTGTGGCCGGTCTTAAAGATATAGACCATGGTGAGGCAAGTGGGGCCGCAAGCGTTTTCGCGAATAGTGCCACCGGCATAGGGCAGCTCCGACCATGCGGGGTCAATTTGGTAGATGTGGGGCATGGTGCCGGCCTGCCATTGCGAGCGTGGGGTCGAGAACGCAAAGGAGTAACCGGGCGCGACGGGAGCTTTAAGCAGCTTGTCCTCGGCAGTGGGCTCAAGACCGGCTGATCCGTGCAAGATACAGGATCCCAAAAACACAAAGACGAGGCAGGCGGCAATGGAGCAAAGCGCAAGGCGTAGGCGGCGGGCCGGAAGTGCGTGGCTTGTGGTGTGCGACGCGGGGCGAGGGGCGGAATTGCCGCGATTGCGTTGAGGTGGCGAAAAGGAGCGCTTAACGTAGTGGTCGGTCGTACGGCAATCGTAGCGGCGCGGCTGCGATGTGTCGATCTGGCGTTGGCGTGCGCTCGTGCTCACGCGGTCTGACTGCTGCACGGTACGGCTTTGTTGCCGCGAAGAAGCCCCGAGTTGCTCTTGGGGGCGCTGCGGGTTGCCGTTGTCGGAGGTGCTTCTGGGCGTTGGCGTGGTGCGGCCGGCAAGGCGCACGCTTTGTGGCCGTTGGTCGCCGTCATTGTATCCGTATGCCATTCGAATCACCTTGCCTCATGTGTAACTTGTCTATCCTACATAAAAAGATGCACGACACATGGGTATGTGCGCCAAAAGCCTGACAAATGGTATGAACGTTGCCGCGCCGCGCGTCAAGCGTCACGGCAACAGGTATTCAAAAGCAGGCAAGATGAAAGCGTCCAAGACGAATGACGTCTCCCGCCGTTCGTCCCAAAAACGGTGCCGCTCGTTTTGCAGTTCTGCCTTCGGTCGAGCTGCGAGCGGCGCTGCTGCGCCAAGGCCGTATTGTAAAGCCACGAAATAAAAGCGCGCGGCAAAACAGACCGTGCAAGGGGTGACGTCAAAGAGGCGTCAATAAGGAAAGGAGGGGAACAATGGCGGACAAGAACGCAGAAGTTGCAGTCGAAGGTAACGGTGGCATGAAGAAAACGCTCTCGCTCTGGAACTTCTTCACCATCGGTTTCGGTGCCATCATCGGTACCGGTTGGGTTCTGCAGGTCGGCGACTGGATGGTCGTGGGCGGCGGTCCCGTTCCCGCTATGATCGCATTCCTCTTGGGTGCAATCTTTCTCGTGCCCGTCGGAGCTGTTTTCGGTGAGCTCACGGCTGCTATCCCCATCTCGGGCGGCATCGTCGAGTATGTCGATCGTAGCTTTGGCCGTACGATGAGCTACATCACCGGCTGGCTCCTGGCCCTGGGCAACGGCATCCTGTGCCCGTGGGAGGCCATCGCCATCTCGACCCTCGTGTCCGAGATGTTCGGCAGCCTGCCCGGCCTTGAGTGGCTGCGCGCCGTCAAGCTCTACACCATCCTGGGCGCCGACGTTTACCTGTTCCCGACGCTGATCGCGCTCGGCTTTGCAACCTACGTCATCTTCCTCAACTTCCGCGGTGCCAGCTCGGCCGCCAAGCTGCAGGCCTTCCTGACCAAGGCCCTGCTCTGCGGCATGCTGCTCGCCATGGGCGTCTCGCTGTTCACCGGCTCGCCTGACAACGCCATGCCCGTGTTCTCCCAGGTCACCGGTGCTGGCGGCGGCAAGCCTGCTACCGAGGGCACCAGCCTGTTCGCCGGTATCGTTTCGGTCCTGGTTCTGACCCCGTTCTTCTACGCCGGCTTCGACACCATTCCTCAGCAGGCTGAGGAAGCAGCCGAGGGCCTCAACTGGAACAAGTTCGGTAAGATCATCTCCCTGGCCCTGCTGGCCGCCGGCGGCTTCTACATGGTCTGCATCTACTCGTTCGGCACCATCCTCGACTGGCATGAGTTTGTTAAGAGCCCGGTTCCCGCGCTTGCCTGCCTCAAGGGCATCAACATGCTC
>DBFVGT010000091.1:0-3373 GCA_048524725.1 Collinsella sp.
CGTAGGGTAAATCTCCGATCGCAAGGAGACACAAATGGTGAAAAAGTCACCGGAAAACACTACTCCCGCAATTGTGGACAACGTAGAGGCGCTTGAGGCTAAGCTCGCTCAGATGCGAGAGGCCCAGGCGCTTTTTGCTACGTACACGCAGGAGCAGGTCGACAAGATCTTCTATGAGGCCGCCATGGCCGCCAACAAGGCTCGTATCCCGTTGGCGAAGATGGCCATCGAGGAGACCGGCCGCGGAGTTCTTGAGGACAAGGTCATCAAGAACCACTACGCCGCAGAGTACATCTACAACGCTTACAAGAACACCAAGACCTGTGGCGTTCTGGAGCGCGACGAGGCTTACGGCATCACCAAGATCGCCGAGCCCATCGGCATCGTGGGCGCCGTCATCCCGACGACCAACCCCACCTCCACCGCGATCTTCAAGACGCTGATCAGCCTGAAGACCCGCAACGGCATCATCATCTCCCCGCACCCGGCAGCCGCCAAGTGCACCATCGCCGCCGCCAAGCTCGTGCTTGACGCCGCCGTCAAGGCCGGCGCCCCCGAGGGCATCATCGGCTGGGTCGATGTCCCCTCCATCGAGCTGACCAACATGGTCATGCGCGACGTCGACATCATCCTCGCCACCGGTGGCCCGGGCATGGTCAAGGCCGCCTACTCCTCGGGCAAGCCCGCCCTGGGCGTTGGCGCCGGTAACACCCCGGTCATCATCGACGACACCGCCGACGTGCTGCTCGCCGTCAACTCCATCATCCACTCCAAGACCTTCGACAACGGCATGATCTGCGCTTCCGAGCAGTCCGTGACCGTCATCGACACCATCTATGACCAGGTCAAAGCCGAGTTCCAGAAGCGCGGCTGCTACTTCGTCAAGCAGGGTGCCGAGATGGAGGCCCTGCGTGCCGCCATGTTCAAGAACGGCGCTCTCGATCACCGCATTCCCGGCATGGCTGCCGCCAAGATCGCCGAGCTCGCCGGCATCGAGGTTCCCGCCAAGACCAAGATCCTGATCGCCGAGGTCACCTCCACCGACCCCGCCAAGGAAGAGTTCTCCCACGAGAAGCTCTCCCCGGTCCTGGCCATGTATCACGCCAAGGACTTCCAGGAGGCCGTCGACAAGGCCGAGCACCTGGTGCTCGCCGGTGGCCCGGGCCACACCGCCTCTCTGTACGTGCACCCCGCCCAGGCCGAGAAGATCAGTCTGTTCGAGCACGTCATGAAGGCCTGCCGTATCGTCATCAACACCCCGTCCTCGCACGGCGGCATCGGTGATCTGTACAACTTTGGCATGAAGCCGTCTCTGACCCTGGGCTGCGGCTCCTGGGGCGGCAACTCCGTCTCCGAGAACGTTGGGGTGAAGCACTTGATCAACGTTAAGACTGTGGCCGAGCGCCGTGAGAACATGCTGTGGTTCCGCGCTCCCGAGAAGGTCTACTTCAAGAAGGGTTCCACGCCCGTCGCCCTCGACGAGCTCGGTACCGTCATGGGCAAGAAGCGCGCCTTCATCGTCACCGACCAGTTCCTCTTCAAGAATGGCAACACCCGCGCCATCGAGGCCAAGCTCGACGAGATGGGCATCGCCCACGACTGCTTCTACGATGTCGAGCCCGATCCGTCGCTGCAGTGCGCACGTCGCGGCGCCAAGCAGATGGCTCTCTTTGAGCCGGACGTCATCATCGCCGTCGGCGGTGGCTCCGCTATGGACGCCGGCAAGATCATGTGGATGATGTACGAGCACCCCGAGTGCAAGTTTGAGGACATGGCCATGGACTTCATGGACATCCGCAAGCGTATCTTCACTTTCCCCGAGATGGGCAAGAAGGCCTACTTCGTCGCCGTCCCGACCTCTTCGGGTACCGGCTCCGAGTGCACGCCGTTCGCCATCATCACCGACAAGGAGACCGGCATCAAGTGGCCGCTCGCCGACTACGCGCTGCTTCCCAACATGGCTATCGTCGACGCCGACAACTGCATGACCGCCCCGCGCGGCCTGACCGCTGCCTCCGGCATCGACGTCATGACCCACGCCATCGAGTCCTACGTCTCCATCATGGCTTCCGACTACACCAAGGGCCTCTCCGAGCGCGCTGCTAAGCTCGTCTTCGAGAACCTGCCCTCCAGCTTCACGAACGGCGCCAAGGACCCGCATGCCCGCGAGGAGATGCACAACGCCTCTTGCATGGCCGGTATGGCCTTCGCCAACGCCTTCCTGGGCCTCAACCACTCCATGGCTCACAAGCTCGGCGCCTTCCATCACCTGCCTCACGGCCTCGCCAACGCCGTCATCCTGACCCGCGTTATGCGCTACAACGCCGCCGAGGCTCCCGTCAAGATGGGCACGTTCTCCCAGTATCCTTACCCCAACGCGCTGCACAACTACGCCGAGATGGCCAAGTACTGCGGCATCGAGGGCAAGGACGACAAGGAGGTCTTCGAGAACTTCATCACGAAGCTCGAGGAGCTCAAGGACTTCATCGGTGTCAAGAAGACCATCGCCGACTACGGTGTTGACGAGCAGTACTTCCTCGACACCCTCGACGAGATGACCGAGCAGGCATTCAACGACCAGTGCACCGGCGCTAACCCGCGCTACCCGCTCATGAGCGAGATCAAGGAGCTCTACCTGGACGCCTACTACGGCCGCGAGCCTCAGGACTACGCCGTCTGCTAGTTTTAGCACGGTTTTTAACGGCGGGGGTGCACGGGTGTTTCACACACCCCCGCCGTCGCTTCTATCGCATCGTTGAAAGGATGCAACCATGCTGCTACCCGATTCCAAGACCGAGCTCGTCCGCCGTGGCAACAAGGTCGTTTACGACCTGGGCGACAAGATTGTCAAGGTCTTTAACGAGACCAAGCCTGTCTCCGACGTGTTCAACGAGGCTTTGAATCTTGCCCGCATCAATGAGTGCGGCATCCGCAGCCCCAAGGCTCTCGAGGTTTCCCAGCTCGAGAACGCCAACGGCTGGGCGCTCGTGACCGAGAAGGTTCCGGGCACCACCCTTGCCGAGAAGATGACTGCCGAGCCCCAGCGCTTTGGTGAGTATCTCGAGATGTTCGTCGACCTCCAAATCGAGATCCACGGCTACACCTCCCCGCTGCTCAACCGTCAGCGCGACAAGTTCGCCCGCATGATCGACAGCCTTGATCAGCTCAATGCCACCACGCGCTACAACCTTCAGGAGCGTCTGGACGGCATGACCAAGGAGTTCAAGGTCTGCCACGGCGACTTCAACCCCTCCAACGTCATCGTCGGCGACGACGGCCAGCTCTATGTGTGCGACTGGGCACACGCCACCCAGGGCTCCCCTGCTGCCGACGTTGCCACCACCTACCTGCTCTTCGCCCTCAACAGCAAGGA
>DBFVGT010000092.1:0-3418 GCA_048524725.1 Collinsella sp.
AGAGGAGCGACGCGTACTTTGGTACGCGAGCGACGGTTTGAGCGGCAAGATGCGGTGCCTGGGCAAGCCGCAGCACTAGAAGTCCAGCCTCACAGGGATGCCTTGGCTGGCCATATACTCCTTCACCTGGCGAATGCTGAAAGTTCCAAAGTGAAAGACGCTGGCCGCCAGTACGGCGTCGGCTTCGCCCTCGATCACGCCCTCGGCAAAATGCTCGAGCGTGCCCACGCCGCCGCTTGCGATCACCGGGATCGGCACCGCGCGCGCCACGGCGCGGGTGAGTGCCAGGTCGAAGCCAGCCTTGGTGCCGTCGCGATCCATGCTGGTGAGCAAGATCTCACCGGCGCCGCGACGAGCCGCTTCCTCGGCCCACGCCACCGCATCGATACCCGTGGCGTTGCGACCGCCCGCCGTGAAGACCTCCCACTTGTCGGCATCCGGCTGACCGGGCAGGCCCACGCGCTTGGCATCAATCGCCACGACCACGGCCTGGCTGCCAAACGCCGCGGCGGCCTGGCTGATCAACGACGGATCGCGCACGGCGGCAGAGTTAAGCGACACCTTGTCGGCACCGGCGGCAACCATGGTTCGCATGCCCGCCAAGTCGCGGAAACCGCCGCCCACGGTATAGGGAATAGCGAGCTCCTCGGCCGCGTGCGCCGCCATCTCGATGGTCGTCGCGCGGTTGTCGCTCGTCGCGGTAATGTCCAGGAAGACGACCTCGTCTGCACCCTCGCGGTCGTAGGCGCGCGCCAGCTCCACCGGGTCGCCAGCATCGCGCAGGCTCACAAAGTTGACGCCCTTGACCACGCGGCCGTCCTTAACATCCAGACAGGGAATCACGCGTTTGGCAAGCATGGGCTACTCCTTCCCTCGGGCGGCGGCCAACGCCTGGGCCAGCGTAAAGTTGCCCTCGTAGAGCGCACGACCGGTAATGGCACCCTCGATGGCATCCTCGCCCACCGCGGCCAGTGCGCGGATATCGTCGAGCGTCGAGATGCCGCCCGAAGCCACGACGGGAAAGCCCGCGACCTCGGCCACATGGCGATACGCCGCCACGTCGATGCCCGTCTGCATGCCATCGCGCGCGATGTCGGTATACACCAGATGCTTAAAGCCCAGCTCGGTGAGCTGCGCCACGGCGTCGTCGAGCGCCACACCCGCGCCGTCGCGCCAACCATTCACCTTGACCTGGCCGTCACGGGCGGCAATGTCTGCCACCAGTAACTCGCCAAAGCCTTGGGCCGCCACCTCGGCAAAACCCGGCTCAGTCACCAGCACGGTGCCCAGTGCGATGCGACGCGCGCCGTAGCCGGCCAGCTCGTCGATGCGCGCGAGCGAGCGAACGCCGCCGCCCACGTCCACGGACAGGCCATCGACGCTGCAGATGGCCTTAATCGCCGCCGAGTTGGCAGCGCACGCGTCCTCGTCCTCGCCAAAGGCAGCGGACAGGTCGACGACATGCACCCAGCTCGCGCCCTGCTCGGCAAACGAGCGGGCGACGGCCACGGGGTCGTCGGAATATACCTTGCAGCGGCTCCGGTCGCCGCACTCCAGGCGCACGACCTTGCCGCCGATCAAATCGATTGCAGGAAACAGGATCATCGGCCAACCTCCTCGACGATGTTGACGAAGTTCTTAAGGATGCGCTGACCAAGCGCGGAGGATTTCTCGGGATGGAACTGACAGCCCCACGCGTTGCCGTGACGCGCGATGCACGGGAAGCTCCGCGTGTAGTGCGTGCGCGCCAAAACATCAGCGGCATCGGCGTCGTCGGCCACCGCGTAGCTGTGGGTGAAATACATGTTGGCGCCCTCGGCAAAACCGGCAAGCAACGGATCGGCCGCACCGGCGGGCGTCATGCGCACCTGGTCCCAGCCCACGTGCGGGACCTTCAGACGGCTCGACTCCAGGTGCGTGCACGAGCCACGCATGATGCCCAGGCCATCGACCCAGGGACCACCGGCCTGCTCGGAGGCATCGTCGTCCGCGTCCGCGTCCTCGTTCGCAGGCACGCCCTCGTTGCCGCGCTCAAAAAACAGCTGAAGGCCCAGGCAGATGCCGAGCAGCGGAGTTCCGGCGGCAACGGCATCGAGCACGGCCACCTCCTCGCCGCTCTGACGCATAAAGGCGATCGCGTCATAGAACGCACCCACGCCCGGGATGACCAGGCCGTCGGCGTTGCGGATCTGCTCCGGATCGTCCGACGTGCAGGCGGCAGCACCGGCGCGCGCAAGCCCGCGCACGACGCTCGACAAGTTGCCCTTGTGGTAGTCGACCACCACGATCTTCGGTTCGCCCACGCGACCCCTCCACTTCTCATCATCCAAAACCACCACAAAGAGGACAGGCATCTTCGTGGTGGTTTTACCCTTGTGACGGTTACAGCGAGCCCTTGGTGCTGGGGATACCCTGCACGCGGGGATCGAGTTCGCAGGCGCGGCGCATCGTGCGGCCCACGGCCTTAAAGGCGGCCTCGATAATGTGGTGCGAATTGCCGCCCGCCAGCTCGCGCACGTGCAGCGTGAGCTTGGCATCGCGCGCAAAGGCATAGAAGAACTCGACGGCCAGCTCGGTATCAAAGCTGCCCACGCGCTCAGTCGGCACGGGCAGCTCGCAATAGGCCTGCCCGCGACCCGAGATATCCACGGCGGCCATCACGAGTGTCTCGTCCATGGCGATCGCCGCGTCGGCAAAGCGCGTAATACCCGCCTTGTCGCCCAGCGCCTGGCAAAACGCCTCGCCCAGCACAATGCCCGTGTCCTCAACGGTGTGGTGCGCGTCGACCTCGACGTCGCCCACCGCATGCACCGTCAGATCGAACAGGCCATGGCGGCCAAAAGCGTTGAGCATGTGGTCGAAAAACGGCACACCGGTCGAGATATCGCACACGCCAGATCCGTCCAGGTCGAGCTTTACGACAATGTCGGTCTCGCCCGTCTTGCGGGTTACCTCGGCATAGCGGTCCATCTACATCTCCTCCTTCACCAGCGCGGCAAACGCGGCCAGCACCTCGTCGTTTTCCTGCGGCGTACCCACAGTGATGCGCAGACAGTCCGCAAGCCCCGGCGCGTAGCTAAAGTCGCGCACCAAAATCGAATACTCGTCGCGCAGACGCTCGCGCACGCGCGTGGCATGCGGCGTGCGCACGAGCACAAAGTTCGCCGCGCTCGGCCATGCCTCCACGGGCATGCCATCGGCAGCCATTGCGCGCAGGGCGCACAGCTCGCGCTCGCGCTCGGATGCGATCTGTGCCACCACGGGCGTGTAGGCATCACGGGCACGCACGCAGGCAAGTGCTGCCGCCTGGCTCAGCACGTTAACTGAATAGATCTGGCGAATCGCCGCGAACACGTCGACGACCTCGGGTGCCGCAATCACATAGCCCAGACGCGTGCCGGCGGCGCCAAACGCCTTG
>DBFVGT010000093.1:0-9679 GCA_048524725.1 Collinsella sp.
TCGATAAACGACATGACGCAGCGGTCGACAAAGAAGATCGCCGCGATGACGACCACGACATAGCTGCCCAGGCGCGCGCCGCGACGGAAACGCTCGGATGCAAACGGTGACTTTTCGCGATAGTCGCTCCAGTGCATAACCTTGGTGACGAGCGCTGCCGCCGACACGACGATCCAGGCCCAAAGAATCGCCCAAAGGCAATCTTGGAAGATGCCGGTGGGCGCCAAAAAGCTCAGCGGCGTGGGGTTGCGCTGGCTAAATGCCAAGCCGAGCGCCGCGATAACGCTCGTGCCCAGGTACACATAACGGTGGTCGGCCTTGATAAAGGAGGCCAGACGATTGATGCCTTTCATGCTGCCTCCCTATGCCGGCTGACGGTCGAGGCACGCGTCCCACATTTGGTCGCGCTCCTCTTGGCTAATGCCCTTGAGTGTCTTGTCGATGAGCTTAAGCAGTTTGTCCGATCCCTTGCGGCAACCGACATTCGCCGTGACCTCCTGCTTAAAGCCCTCGCCCTCGGCAAAGTGGATGGGGACGATACCGGGATTTTGGGCCATATAGCCCTTTTCGTTCTCAGTGTTGTAGGTCACGGCGTCGCACGTGCCCTGCAGCAGATTCGAGAACACCGTGGGGACCGAATCGACTGGGTTCTTGTGCACAACGCCCGGAATCTCGTCGATGACGGTATCGAGCATGGTGTCCTTTTGGCCGAGCACCGTGGCACCGCTGAAGTCGCTGAGCTTGGTGGCGTTTTGGTAGGGCGAGCCCTCTTTTACGAACAGGCCAAAGTAGCCAATGAAGTACGGGTCGGAAAAGCCGACGGACTCCTCGCGCTCGGGCGTGGCGCTCATGCCGGCGATGATGAGGTCAATCTGGCCGTTGTTGAGCGAGTCGATAAGGCCCGAGAAGCTCTGCTTGACGGCAACGGGCTCGCCGCCGAGAGCCTTGCAGACGATCTTGGCGATCTGCACGTCGTAGCCATCGGCGTAGGCTCCCTGCACGTTATCGATGGGGATCGTGAACTCGCTGGCCTCGGAAACCTGCCAGTTGTACGGGGCGTAGGCCGCCTCCATGCCAATGCGGATCTTATCCTTGCCGATCACAGAATCGGACAGGTCGTCGCGACCGCCGCCCGTCGTGGACTGAACTACTTCCAGCGTGGAGGGACGCTGGCAGCCGGCAAGTGCGCCGGCGACGACAGAAGCGCTCGCAGCGAGAGCGCTACCCAAAAAGATGCGACGGCTGCATACCGGCTGTGGATGCGCGTCGCGTTGATGGGGAGAATGCATAATCTGCCTTCCCTGTTGAATCGTATGCTGACGACTTAACAGGATATACGCCAGCGACCAGCAGCGCAGCACAAGCTCGAAAAATTAATAGACACACGGTAGTCATTGGGAGCGTCGATGTTTTGGCAATGCCAGCAGGCGCCACCCAGAGCGAACAAGTTAGCATGAAAAAGGCGAGGCATAGACCTTCTGGTCATGCCTTGCCTTTTGAATGACAAATTGTCGCTCTGGGCGGCGCGCAGCGTCGACCGGTCCGCCGTTCGTCAGAACGGCGGAACCTCTAGAGCAAGGTGGCGCTAAAGCTGCGGACGTCCGTCTCGCCCGGCGCCAGCGTGATGGTGTTGACCTTGTGCTCAAAGACATCGTCCTCGGTGTCCATGGTGGTATGACCGGTCCAGGGCTCGAGCGCCACAAACGGAGCATCGTTGGCGGCAGACCACACGCCGATGTACTTAAAGCCCTCAAAGTCGATCTTGACGCCGTGGCCCGACTTGCGGCCGCGCAGTGTGAGCGTAGAGCCCGGAGTATCGGTGAACATGATGGCATCGTTATCGAAGCTGCGGTGCGTGATGGGCAGCACGTCCGAGTTATCGGGGGCCTTGTAGCTACCCTCGAACGTCATAAGACCGTCGGGCGTGATGATGGGAGCCTCGTTGGTCCAAGCCTCGGTAAACGCCAGCTCGTAATCCTCGAACGCCTCGTCTTCGGCACCGGGGGCGGGCACGTTGAATGCAGGATGACCGCCCACCGAGAACGGCAGGGCCACGTCGCCGGTGTTGGTGACCGCAAAGGTCTGCGTGAGCGTGGCGTCGCCGGTCAGGGCATAGGTCATGTTGAGCTTAAAGTGGAACGGGAACGCCTTGAGCGACTCGGGCGTGTCAGTGATCTCGTACGTTACCGAGGAGCCGTCCTCCGAAACCTCGACCAACTTGTGCTCGACGATGCGAGCGAGTCCGTGGCGCGGCATCTCGCAGGTGCCGGCCGCAGATGTCGCCATGTTGTTGCGCAGCGATCCCACGACGGGGAACAGGATAGGCGCATGCTTGCCCCAAAAGGCCGGGTCGCCCTGCCACAGATACTCGTTGCCGTTGAGGGCAAGGCTCGTGAGCTGGGCGCCCATGGAATCGATGGCCGCGGTGAGGCCGCCGCGCTTGATGGTAGTGACGGTGGACATGCTACTTCCTCCAATAGTAAACAACGGTGTCGAGGGCTATTGTCCCACTCTTGGCGGCGGGGTTGAGCGACAGGTGCAGTTATTGAGCAATAGCGTAAAGGTCAAACCCGCCCTGCGGCGTGCTATCGACCGTATCGGGCGCCTGTGAATTAAAACTCACCGGAACCATGCGCTTTGAGGCGCGGTAACGCGTGCCGTCGGTGGCGACGGGCGGCTCATCGACCGTGAGCTCGTAGTCGCCGGGCTTGAGCTCGATGCCGTCACCTTCGGAATTGACGTATTGGTACTCGTCGATCGCTTGCCCCTTGAGCGTGCGACCCACGATATGGACGAGCATCTGGCTGTCGCCGCGCGCGGTGTCCCACGTCGCGCCGTCCTTGACCTCGACCGACACATGCACCGAGCGCGTGCGGCTGAGCGATTGCTCGACAGACATCTCGACCTTGGCGGCGTCTTTGCGCTGTTGCTCCACGTGGCTCCAGACATTTCCGATCGCCGAGCAAGCGATGACGCCGGCCATGAAGGCGATGAGGATGGGGCCGAGCGGTGAGCGGCGGGCCGCGTCTTCCTCGCGAGCCAGGTTGGGGCGACGCGTGGGGGCGGGCGCCTGGGCACCCTGCGCGGGCACGTCGAGTATGCTGAAGGATGCCGTGCTGTCGGGGTCGATGGTGTGGCGCGGCTGCGGGGTCTTTGCCGGCGAGATGGACATGTCCGCCGGCTCACCCAGCGTGGCCGTGGCATCGGCCTTCGCCTCGTCGGCCTCGGCCTGGGCCCAGGCCTGCTCGAAGGTCAGGGGCTCGGCGGCATCGGAGGCGGCTTCAGGCTCGACACCGGCATCATTGCCGGACTCGTCCTCGTCGCTCGACACGTCACACGGCGCGGGCTCGTCCCACTCTTCGTCCGGAGCCTCGCCCTCGCTATACCACCATTCAAAGTTATCGATATCCATACGGGGCGCCCCTTAAGCCTCGCAAATAAACACTTGCTAGCCTTATACCCCCAGATGACACGGGAGCTCGCCGGCACAGACAGGAAAAGCGTCACAACATTCGACGCTTTTCCTCGTTTTCGAGATTTTCATCGAATGTTGTGATGGTTTGGGCGGCAGCCATGCCGCGAATGTGACAAAGGGACTGTCCCTTTGTCACATCTGGAGGGTAACGGGGATTTGGATGCAGCAGAAGTCCTCTTGGTGGGACTCGTCATAGCTCGTGGTATCGAGGTAGCAAAAGTCGAAGGCGTTGCCAACGGGCTGGAGCGCGTGCTCGTCCATGCAGGCCACAATGGCGCGGATGCCTTCGGGCTCGTACGGCATGCCCCAGCGGCTCATGCACAGGTATGTGCCCTCGGGCAGCACTTCGATGCCGATCTCTGCCAGCTCGGCAGCGTCGCTCGGCAGCAGCTCCTCGGCACCGCGCGGCAGCACGGCAAAGGAGCCGGCACCGGCAATAGGGTCGTCGGAATGCAGCGCCTCGCGACGCAGCATGGCACCCCAGCCGCGCATGGGGCGCGTGCCCGTCAACGTACGCATGCGCAGGATGGCCCGCATGAGCGTGGGGTGAAGCATCGAGCGGCCACGCTCAATATCGCCCGGAAACTCCTCAAAGACCACGTAGCGGCGCTCGAATTGCTTGAGTTCCGGTTTGCCCTCGCGCTCGCGCCAATAAACCGCCTCGTCATAAAAACTCAGCCGCTCCTGCACGCTCGAACGCTCGGCTTTGAGCCCGGCAATCTGCTCATCGAGCGCCTGCACCCGCGAGCGCAGGTGATCGGTCATCTCTCCGATGTCGAACGTCGAGGTCAGGCGGTCAATCTCGTCGAGTTCGAGCCCTAGGTCGCGCAGCATGCAGATCAGACGCATGAGCGGGATCTGCGTGGGCGAATAGAAACGGTAGCCTTTTTCGTTAACCACGGCGGGCTTAAACAGGCCGATCTTGTCGTAGTAGATGAGCGTTTGGCGCGAAACGTTAAACAGGCTCGCCATCTCGCTAATCGCATACATGCCCGTCTGCATAGGTCCTCCCGACACACCAAAGCCCGCCGCCCACAGGGGCAGCGGGCTCAAACACTACTCGTATCCTACCCTAAAGGCACCTACGACCAGCGCTTATAGTTTGCACATGACACGCCGACGGCCTCGAGCGCCTTGGCGGCGATGTGATGCACCGCGTCGTCGAGCGTGGCGGGGCCGTTGTAGAACGTGAGCATGGGCGGCATGAGCATGACGCCCGGCACACGCGCTAGGCGGGCCATGTTGTCAACGTGAATGGCACTGAAGGGCGTCTCGCGCACCATGAGCACCAGGCGGCGTTGCTCTTTCATCTGTACGTCGGCCGCGCGCAGCAGCAGGTTTTCGCTGTAGCCGCCCGCAATGCCGGCGAGCGTCTTCATGGAGCAGGGCGCCACAATCATGCCGTCGACCGGATACGTGCCGCTTGCGATAGCGGCGCCGATGTTCTTATTGTCGTAGACCACATCGGCATAGCACGCAAACTCGTCGAGTGTCATGCCGAGTTCCTGCTCGATGGTGATCTCTCCCCCACGCGTGACGACAAGCGCCGACTCGGCACCGGCCTGACGCAGGCATTTGAGGCACTCAAGACCCAGCGCGGCACCGCTGGCGCCAGACACGCCAACAACAATGCGACGGGGACGGACAGAAGGCTCAGGCATGACAACTCCTTACTTAGTTACTCGGTAGGACTACTTACTAGAAGGCGAGCTCTGCAGCCCATTTGTCCTTGTCGATCTCCATGAACTGCGAGCGGATGAAGTTCTTCTTAAGGTTGAACGGGACCGTGCAGTCGAAGATGGCCTTGCAGGCGATGCCGTGCTCGCGGATCGTGGGGTCGAACGCGGGGTCGTTGGACGGGTCGAGCACGTGGCAGTGGCAGCCAGGGATGGTGATGAGGTCCACGTCGGCCTGGAAGCGCGTGGTCATGGCCCACATCACGTCGCTCATATCAAAGATGTCGACATCCTCGTCAACCAGGATCACGTGCTTGAGCTCGGAGAACGCCGAGAAGGCGAGCATGGCGGCGTTGCGCTGACGGCCCTCGTCATTTTTGCTCGACTTCTTGAACTGCATGATGGCAACGAACTTGCCGCCGCCGCAGGGGGCGGCGTGAACGTTGAGCAGGCGGCCCGGAATAGCGGTCTCGACCATCTTGTAGATGGAGGCCTCGGTGGGGATGCCGGCCATGGAAACGTGCTCGTGCGAAGGGCCGATGCAGCTCTCCATGATGGGATTGACGCGCGTGGTGACGGCGATGATCTTGATCACCGGGCAGACCTTGGCGCCGCCGGTGTAGCCGGGGAACTCGGGCATGGCGTAGCCGTGGCCGTTAACGTCCTCGTTAATGGTCTCGTCGTGCATGAGGTAGCCCTCGAGCACGTACTCGGCATTGGCAATGCACTTCTGCGGAACGGTGACGCAGTCGGCAAGCTCGACGGCATGGCCGCGCAGGGCGCCGGCGATCTGCAGCTCGTTGAAGCCGAGCGGCGTGGTGGGAGCCTCGAAGCCGCAGCACATGTACACGGCGGGGTCCAGGCCGATGGAGATGGAAATGGGCATG
Source organism: Collinsella sp. (assembly GCA_048524725.1). Lineage (GTDB taxonomy): Bacteria > Actinomycetota > Coriobacteriia > Coriobacteriales > Coriobacteriaceae > Collinsella. The sequence goes on from DBFVGT010000093.1 coordinate 6,039, forward strand.
TCCTCGCCGCGCTGGCAGTACTCGTCAAAGAACGCGCCCAGGTGACGGCTGCCCGGAGTGATCCACATGGCGAGCTTGTCCTTGTCGACGCAGGAGAAGCGGTGGATGGTCACATCGGACTGGGAGCCGTCGGGGCTCGTGCCGTAGGCGAGGCCCATGGTGATGTAGGGGCCGCCGTCGACAGGCGTGTTGGTAGGAGCGGGGACGATCTTGCGCAGGTCAAAGCCCTCGTCGGTCGCCTTGTACACGACCTCCTGGCAGTCGACGTGCGCACCCTTGGCGATCTGCTCAGGCGCGATCAGGTTCTCGAAGCGCTTGCCGATCTCGAGGCCCAGGTGCTCCTCGTCCAGGTCGAGCAGGGCGGCAACGCGCTTGCGGCTGGCAAGCATGCCGATGCAGACCTTGGCATCGTCAAAGCCCTTGACGTTGTTGAAGACCATCGCCGGGCCCTCTTTGGTCGGACGCATAACGGTGCCGCCGGCACCGACGTGGCGATAGACGCCCGAGACCTCGGCGTCCGGATCGACCTGGGTGTCGGTCTCGAGCAGCTGGCCCGGCATCTCGCGCAAAAAGTCGAGTGCGGAGCGCAGGTCGTGGATCTGGGAAGCATCGGTAGTGGACATAGCGTGCTCCTTTCGGGAGAGTGCCCGGCGACGGGAGTGCCGCCGGGCTGGGTAACGTAGTGGGGCCGCGGCGCTCATAGATGGGACGCTCGGCCACTCGCAGTTCGAGCACTCGGCTGCTTACAGCCCAAGCGCTCGACCGCTTACATCAGGCCAAAGAGGTGGAACCAGGCGGCCTCGACCAGCACGACGATAAAGACGACCGCGGTGAGGGGAATACCCATGCGCATGGCCTCTTTGGAGGTGTAGCCGCCGGCGTCCTTGCCCTCGCCGATAAGGATCGGCAGGTTGTGGAACGGCAGGATGTAGTGGATGTTGATGGACGTGAAGACGATGAGCGCCACGGCAAGCGGGCTTACGCTGGAGCCGGCCGCGAAGCTGATGAACGCCGGCACGCACACACCGAGCACGGCCATGACCGAGCCCATGAACATGTGGATGATCATGGAGAGCGCGGCGACGAGCAGGGCGAACAGGAAGATGTTCTCGGGCACGGAGCTGGGAAGCACGACGTCGGCGATCCAGGCGTTCATGCCGGTGGCGCCGCCCACGGAACCCACGGCCATGGCGGCCGTCAGGAACATGAGGGACTTGATGTCGACAGCGTTCCAGCTGGCAGGAGTGAGGACCTCGCCGATGATGGGCATGGCGAGTGCGACGCCAATGGCCAGGGTGACCCAGCCGATATAGTCGCCCGAGACGGTGAGCCACAGCGCGATGGCGATGACAAGCCACACGATGGTGCGGATCTCCTTGACGGAGAGCTTGCCGAGCGCGGCCTGCTTGGCCACGATCTGCTCGCGATCGTAGACGAGCTCCTTGCTGGGCTTAAAGAGGAAGAGGCCCAAGAACAGGGTGCACAGCAGCGCGACCAGCATAGGCACGCTCATGTACAGGAACCAGTCGACAAAGGACGGGCTCATGCCGCCGGCCTCGGCGCTGTACTGCGCAACGAGCGGGTTGAGTGTGGAGTCGCCCGTCAGGAAGAACATGGAGCCCGGGGCAGCAGCGGCAAACACGAGGAAGCCGAGCTTACCCTTGTCGTCGTCACCGTAGCCGGCGGACTCGGCGATGACCGAGACGACGGCGAGGATGAGGAAGGCGCGGGGGAACGGATGCGGGATCAGCAGCGACAGCACAAAGGTGAGAGCGAAGATCGAGATGATGAGCGACTTGGCGTCGCGCACGAACTTGAGCATAAACGCATAGGCGATGCGCTCGCCCAGGCCCGACTCCTTGACCGCGCTGGCGATGAGGTAGGCACCAATGACGAGCCACATGGTGGCTTTGGTCCACGAGCTAAACGTGGAGGCGACTGTCGCCGAGATGCTCGCGGCGCCCGTGTCGTCCACGCACACCTTGAACAGAACGAGCAGCGCGCAGTAGAGCAGGCCCACAAAGCCCGGCTGCGCCACGCCACATGCCCAGAACACCACCGTGGCGAGCGTCAGTGCCAGACAGGTCTGACCGCCGACCGTGAGCTCGACCGTCGAGCTCAGCTCCGCCAAAGGAAGAAACTTCACCAGCAAAAAGACAACGATACCCAGCACAAAGCCAATTTCGCGCTTGGTGATCTTAAACGCCTTCTTTTCCGCTTCCATCTCCCCACCTTTCTTGTTGGGGGCGCTCCGGATTCGCAACCACGTTGCCGCTTAAAAAGGGGCGCCCGTTATCGGACGCCCCTTACGTTGCGCTGTGTTGTGGCAATACAGTCAAGCGGGATTTTTGGATGAGAAGCGATCCTCTGGGCAAAAACCGTCACAATCTTCGACGCTTTTCCTCGATTTCGAGATTTTCATCGAATGTTGTGACGGTTTGGATATGGCAAAGGGACTGTACCTTTGTTACATAGCGAGGGCCGTACGGATGGATGGGTCGCTGAGTGCCTCGCGGAGCCAGGGGGCCAGCTGCTCGGGGTGACCCTGCAGGCAGCCTTTGAGCTCGGACGGGGCCACGCGACGCACCTCCGAGATCTCCTCTTGGTTGATATGCAGCTCGCCCGGCTCAACATGGGCTGCGAACACCTCGCACCATTCGCACTCGCAGCGGCCGTCGCCGTGATCCTCGCGATACACCACGTGACCGAGGTGCTTGAGCTGGTCGGGCTCGCGCGCAATGCCAAGCTCTTCGTTGATGCGACGCGCCGTGGCGGCCGCGACGTCTTCCCCGGGGAGCGGATGGCCGGCGCAGCTATCGGCCAGCACCCCGCCCCACAGGCGCTTGAGCGGACTGCGGCGGCAGAGCAGCAGGCGCGCGTCCTCGCCCTGGCCCTCGACCAGAAGCGTCAGAAATGCCTGATGCAGGATGCCCTCGCCGGCATGTGCCTCGATGCGATCGACAGGGCCAAGCGCCTCGCCGGTCGCGGCATCGACCGCCACGACCTCGGCGCCTGCACCGCCCTCATCCCAGCCGGCGCGCAGGATGCGCGCGGCGGCCTCCTCGAGCGCGGCGATGAGCTCCTTGGTGGTAGCGAGCACGCGCTGCAGATCGTCCGCAGTCGCATGCTCCACATGAAAGCCCGTGCTTGCAACTACCGGCACGCCAAAGCGCGTGGCCAGCGCCGCCGCGATATCGTGCGCCGGGATCTCATCTCGATGGCACGGAACGGCCAGGATGCTCACGGTCGCCGTGCGACCGGGCTCAGGGCGCGGAATGGCCTGCGCCGTGGCGCCCAGATGCGCGTACTCCGGCGAGCAGGCGTACACCACCATGCCGCGCGGCGTCACCGTCAACTGGGCCTCGAGCGCAAACTTGCCCTCGCCCACTGCAACCTTTGTCGTGTGCATACCCATGGGATCTCCTGTCGCCCGCGATGTACCTGAGACCATCTTCGCCTGTATTGCGACTATACAGGCAAGCGCAGCCTGCGACAAAGGGGGCAGGCACCTGACACATTCTGTTAGAGTTGCAGGGATTGAATCCCGCTTATTCATGCGACATTGGAGTGACAACCTTGACCGCCGCAACCACGCCTAAAAGTAAGTCAACCGCCGCCGCGCTCTCCCCCGCGCGCACCAG
>DBFVGT010000094.1:0-19938 GCA_048524725.1 Collinsella sp.
ATAACCTTGAGTTCTCCTCGGTAGTGGGCGTCGATGAGGCCCGGCGTATTGACTATAGACAGGCCCTGCTTGATGGCCAAGCCGCTGCGGGGCTGGACGAAGCCGGCGTAGCCATCGGGCAGGGCGATGGCCAGCCCCGTAGAGACCAGACGGCGTTCGAAGGGCTTCAGGACGCAGTCCTCGTTGGAGCGCAAATCCAAGCCGGCATCGGTGGGATGGGCGTATTTGGGAAGCTCGACGGTGGGGTCGAGACGCTTTATGTTGACGGTAATGTTGGACATGGAATCACCTTAGCTTGTCGAGCTCTTGCAGAAACTCATCGACGTCTTTGAAATCACGGTAGACCGAGGCAAAACGGATGTACGCAACCTTGTCGATCTTGGCCAAGCGCTTGAGCACCATGTCACCCAACTCATGGGACGTGACGGCCGTCAGCGTGCGAGAGCGAAGCTCGACCTCGATGTCATCGATAATCTCATTGAGCTTCTTAGTGTCGATATCGCGCTTGATGGTGGCGCGCATCAAGCCGACAAGAAGCTTATTGCGATCGAACCGCTGCTTAGTTCCATCTGACTTAATGACCTCGATAGGGTCCTCGCATCGCTCAAACGTTGTAAAGCGGTAGTTACACGAGCAACATTCGCGACGGCGCTTAATGGTGTTATTTGACTCCTGCATACGGGAATCAACGACGCGGGTATGTGCCTTGCCGCATTTGGGACAGCGCATGGTACCTCCTCTTAAACGATAACAAGGGTACCATGCGCAGCGCGATAATGATTACGAACGAGCAGGAACCTTAAGATGCGCACCGGCGGCGAGCGAACCATGCTCCAGATGATTGACGCTACGGATCATGTCGGAAGTCTCTTGCGTGGAAAGGCCTTCGATTGGATATTCTTCGGCAAGCGACCAAAGAGAATCGCCAGGCTGAACGCGAATGGTCTCGTAGGTAATGTTGGAAACGGACTCGGCATACGCGGCGTGACGAGCGCTAAAGACCGACATAGCGAGGACAAAGAAGAGCGTAAGCGCAACGGCGACGGCGACAATCGTCGGAACCTTCAGGGCAACGCGGGCCGGCGCGACTACAGCCTGCTGATTGCGCGCAGGCTTTACGGTCAAAGGCTGAAAGCCGGAGCGGCCACCCTGAACAACCGTAAAAGTGGGTTCTGCAGGCGTCTCGAGCTTAAGGGCGAGGTTTCCCTGGACCATATTCGTTACGTTCATCATGTTCTCCTCTCGCGTGTTTTGCTGAGAACAGTTTTATCAAGCCGCGCGGACAAAAATGTCTAGCGCGAGAACGAATGTTCGGTTATTATTATCTTCGAACAGTTGTTCCTGTCAAGCATAATTCGAACATTTGTTTGACATGGGTAGAGAGGATGCCCTGATGGCTCGCAAAATTACCAAGCGTCAGCAGCAAATTTACGACTTCATCAAGGAATATCAGCAGGAGAAGGGTTATCCGCCCAGCGTGCGCGAGATGGCTTCTGCCGTGGGCCTTTCCTCCCCCAGCACCGTGCACGCCCATCTCTCTGCCCTGGAGGCGCGCGGGCTACTCAAGCGCGATGCCACCAAACCGCGCGCCCTGGAACTCTTTAACGAGGATGGTTCCTCTGTCTCAATTTCCAAATCTGACGAGCCCACCGCACCTCGCGGAACGGTCTCGCTACCGCTCGTTGGTCGCGTCGCGGCTGGGATTCCCATTCTGGCAGAGCAGAATATCGAAGACACGTTTACTATCCCGACCGAAATCGCCACTGATCAGGGTTCCTTTATCCTTGAGGTGCATGGGAGCTCAATGATCAATGTCGGCATCTTCAATGGCGATTACATCATCGTCCGTGAACAAAAGAGTGCCATGAACGGCGAAATTGTCGTGGCCATGATTGATGGTTCGGCGACCGTCAAGACGTTCTACAAGGAGCAGGGGCGTGTGCGCTTGCAGCCCGAGAACGACACTATGGAACCTATCTATGCAACGAATCCCGTTATCCTGGGCAAAGTCGTCGGCTTGATGCGCCGGTTCTCGTAATGCAAAAACGCATAACCATCTTTGATACCGTCCGCGGGTTTACGATGATTTCTATGGCAGGTTTTCACGCTTGCTATGATCTCGCCTACCTGTACGGCTGGGATATGCCTTGGTTTACCCAGACTGTCTTTCAAGACGTCTAGCGAGCCAGCATCAGCTGGGTATTTTTGTTTATCGCGGGTTGGATGTGCACGCTCTCACGCAACAATGCCAAACGAGCGGCTAAGTACGCTGCCGCAGCTTTGGTCGTCTGGATCGCAACAACGCTCGTATCGGTCGACGATTCAGTGAACTTTGGCATCATTTATTGCATGGCGGTGTGCACCGCGGTGGTTGCGTTCACCCGTCCGTTACTCCAAAAATTACCGGGCTCATGGGGCATCGCAGCGTGCCTTGTTCTTTTTGCCCTAACCTGGGGCATTCCAAAGGCGGTCTACCCACTCCCCTACCTGGCATGGCTTGGATTCCCAGGCCCGGGTTTTGTTTCGGGAGATTACTATCCGCTCATACCGTTTGTCTTTATGTACCTTACCGGCTTTTTTGCTGCCCAGGCAACACAAGCATCAAGTCTCGAAGCGCCAGCATGGGCATACGCCAATCCTATCCCGGCGCTCGCAGTCCTGGGTCGGCATGCCTTACCGTTCTACCTGCTCCATCAGCCAGTCATTCTAGGCGTGCTAGAAATCGTTTATTCCGTACGATAGCGCTCGAGCCGCGGTGCAATACGAGCCGGCAACTTCGCCACAATGCGAACGCCGTCCTCGAGATATTCCTCATGCAGAAGGGTTCCCTGCTCATGCACCAGCGTGATGAGAGCGCCCTCGCGATACGGGATATCAGCGGAGAGCAACACATCGGTGGCAGCTGCCTCGCGAGCAATCCGGTCGACGAGATCGTCGAGCCCCTCGCCCGTTTGGGCCGAGAACAGAACGGCCTCCGGATAGCGACGACGGAAACTCAATCGATCGACGCTATCGAGAAGATCGATTTTATTGAATACGGTCAGCGTTAAACGCTCTCCGGCGCCGATCTCATCAAGCACGCGGTCGACAGCCTCCAGCTGCCGCTCATAGTCCTCGTCAGACGCATCTACGACTTTGAGAATTAGATCGGCACCCAAAACCTCGGACAGCGTCGATTTAAAGGCATCGACCAGACCATGCGGCAGCTTTTGAATAAAGCCGACGGTATCGGTAATCGTCATGCCGCGACCGCCGGGCAGACGATACGAACGCGTCGTCGGGTCGAGCGTAGCAAACAGCTTGTCCTGCGAAAGTACCGTAGAGCCGGTCAGACGATTGAGCAACGTCGATTTACCGGCATTGGTATAACCGGCCAACGCGACGCGAAACGCCGGTGACTCAATGCGACTCTTGGATTGAACATCGCGACGCTGTTCAACCTGCTTGAGCTCACGACGAAGCGCAGCGATCTTATTACGAATAAGGCGACGGTCGACCTCGAGCTGACTTTCGCCCTGACCAAAACGTGAGCCGATGCCGCCGCGCGTCTGCTCCTTGGCGAGATGGCTCCACATGCCACGCAGGCGAGGCAACAAATATTGAAGCTGTGCCAGCTGTACCTGCAGGCGTCCCTCACGCGTCTGAGCATGCAGGCCAAAGATATCCAGGATCAGTGCTGTACGATCGATAATCTTTACCGGCTCGCCCACAGCTTTCTCCAAATAGGATTGCTGCGAGGGCGTCAGGTCGTCGTCAAAAATAACGACATCGGCATCCATGCGATGCACCAGGCCGCACAGCTCTTCTACCTTGCCGGAACCGATAAACGATTTAGGATACGGCTTTACCAAACGCTGCGACAAGCGTGCCACGCACTGAGCACCAGCTGTGTGGGCAAGACGCTCCAGCTCATCAAGCGAGCGATCGAGCGGCCATGCATTGTCGCGCCACTCAACACCAACTAAAATGGCACGCTCGGGCTCGGGTGCCGTGGGAACAAGGGGGAAACGGGCCATTAGGCAGCCTCAATACGATGCAGGATATCCTCAACGACCTCATCGATCGTACATTCATCCATATCAAACCACACGATACGGTCATCGCGCTTAAACCACGAAAGCTGACGCTTGGCATAACGACGCGAACGCATCTTAATGAGTTCGCGAGCCTCATCCATGCTCATCACGCCATTGAAAGCATCAATGATCTCTTTATAGCCAATTGCCTGCATCGACGTCAGGGCATCTCCCAGACCCTGGGCCATAAGACCGCGGACCTCATCGACAAGACCCTGCTCAAACATCAGATCGACGCGCAGATTAATGCGCTCGTAGAGCACCTCGCGATTACGCGTCAGACCAAACCATAGGGCATGATAATGCTCGCGCGGAACACTAAACTGACTTTTTTGCTGTGCATAGGAGATACCATCATCATGCATCTCGAGCGCACGAATCACACGGCGCACGTTATGGGGATGAATAACAGCAGCCGATTCTGGATCGCGCTCGGCAAGCAGGGCATGCAGTTCTTCCTCGCCAATACGCTCGGCAAGCTCCTGATAGCCCACACGGCGATCGTCCTCAAGTTCACCCGAGGGAAAGTCCATCTCATCGAGGGCTGCCTTGAGATATAGCCCCGTACCTCCGCAAAAAACCGGCAGGCAACCCGAACCAAGGAGACGTTCAACATGCGCGCGAGCGTCAGCCTGATAAAGCGCAGCAGAATATGCCACACCCGGCTCTACAATGTCGACGAGACGCAGCGGCGCCGTGCACTCATCGGGCGCCATCTTTGCGGTACCGATGTCCATGCCGCGATAGATTTGCATCGCATCGCACGACAGCACTTCGGACGAAAGACGAGCTGCCAAACGGTCGGCAACATCGCTCTTACCAACCGCCGTCGGACCGACGATTGCAACGGCGGAAAGACCTGCCCCGGGAGCAACCATTAGCGAGGCTCGCCCACAACGGAGCCGGAAAAATACCAGGTCTTGGCAACGTCAACGTCAACATCAACGATCTTGCCAACAAGCTGATCGATGCTGTAACCCTCGGGGATAGGCGCGTGCACAGTCTGATTCTTGGGACTCTTGCCCAGCAGGACCGCGTCGTTCTTTTTACTCGTTCCCTCAATGAGCGCCGGAACCACAGTATGAAGCGCACCCTGGTTATACTCGTGTGCCGTGGTCTCGATAACCTTAACCAGGCGGTTGAAACGCTCGAGAATAACCTCATGCGGCGTAGGATCGTCAATCTCGGCGGCCGGGGTACCGGCACGCTTGGAATAGATGAAGGTATAGGCCTGAGCATAGCGGACCGTCTCGGCAAGCGAGAGCGTCTGCTCAAAGTCTTCTTCAGTCTCGCCCGGGAAGCCAACGATAATGTCGGTCGAGAGCGCGATATCGGGCATGCGGTTGCGAATGCGATCGACAAGGCCCAGATAGTCCTCGCGTGTATAACGGCGATTCATCTCTTTGAGGATCCGCGTCGAACCGGACTGGACGGCCAAGTGCAGCTGCGGCATAACGGCAGGCGTCTCGGCCATGGCGTCGATGGTCTCGGGCAGCAGGTCCTTGGGATGCGAAGACGTAAAGAAGATGCGCTCCACGCCCGTATCGCCCACGGCACGCAGCAGATCGGCAAAACGCGGCTTGCCAAACAGATCGCGACCATATGAGTTAACGTTTTGGCCCAACAGCGTAATCTCACGCACGCCCTGGCGTACCAAACCGGTCACCTCGTCGACAATCTCCTCGAAGGGGCGGCTCTTTTCGCGACCACGCACGTACGGCACGATGCAATAGGTGCAGAAATTATTGCAGCCTGTCATGATGGGCACCCAGGCGTGATACTGAGTCTCGCGATGCCACGGCATGCTCATGGCATCCGTATCCTCATGATCATTGGTGCGGATATGACGCTTACCATCAAGGAACGCCTCGGCAATGAGCTCGGCCACATGCGCGATGGAATGTGTACCGAAGATGACGTTGACGTTATCGACGTTGGTGAGCAGGCCCTCGCCATCGCGCTGCGCGATGCAACCGCCAACGGCAACCACGCGCTTGCCCGAAGGCGAAGGCGGCAGGCTTTTGCAGGAATTGCACTGACCGTACAGGCGAGTATCGGCGGCCTCGCGCACGCAGCACGTCATGAAGACAACGATATCGGCATGCGCAGGATCGAGCGCCATGAGGCAGCCATATGAATCAAGCAGACCGCTCACACGCTCGGAGTCGTGCTGATTCATCTGGCAGCCAAAGGTGCGGATAAAGTAGGTTTTACCGGCAAGAATATCGCGTACGGAACGCTGGTCCATGTGCATAAGTCCTAACGATGGGGAGCGAAACGAGGCAAGCAGAAGCTATGCCACAGGCTTAACATCATCCATGACGACGTTATCCATAGTAGCTCGATTGATCTGGTGAACATAGATAGAAAGGCGGATGGCCGTGCGCGACTCCCCGTTAATGAGGATGTCGGAGAACACGGGCGCGCAGGAAATATCAAAACCGGTTGGAATCAAAAAACCGCGCGCGATAGCAACGGCCTTAATGGCCTGGTTGACGGCACCGGCGCCGACACACTGGATGTTGACGGGTACACCATCCTTGACCATGCCGGCGATGGCGCCGGCAACGGACGCGGGCGATGATTTGCTTGATACCTTCAGGCAATCCATGAAGAAACTCCTGCATTTAAAAGTACGTTTTAACTGCAATAACTGTATCGTACCGAGTGGACTCGGTAAAGGCACTATTCCTCTTTGGCAAGATCAAAGGTCACGGTGATTCGATCACACGAAACACGGATCTTTGGGTCACCGCAAAGGTTGAGATAGTACCGGGCGGCAAGGTCATTAAAGTCGCGCTCCACAGCACGCGAAAACTGTGCCATGTCATCCTTGGCAATACGTAGCCCGCGACGATCCTTCGCGAGATCGACAGGAGCCGGCGCATGCGAGGACGAATCACGCTCGCGCAGCAGACGCGCGGTCACACCGCGAACGGGCTTAATCTGCCCTGCCAAAATGCGATGGGCCGTGCGCTCGGACATCTCAAGACCCAAACCCGAACAAATACGGATAAAGTCCTCGGCATCAGAAGCAAGGCCTAAACGATCGACAACCGGAAGCTCGCTCTCGTCATCAATGAACAGGAGACGAGACGTATCGAGCCGACTTGACGCTTGAGCATAAAGGGTCGCGGCAATCTCAGACGGAGAACCGAGATAGACATCGCAACCACGCAACTCCTCGAGCGCAAACTCACAAGCAGCGCGAATAATATTATGTGGACCGCGAGCGCAGACATAACGTCCGTCCTCATCCTTGACGGCCTGGGGCCAGCTGGACTGATCGGCACGCTCACTGAGGCGGTCGGCCGCAACGCTCACCTTGAAGGCTGAACCAAGATCGACGCCGGACGTGACCACACGGGCCTCGTCGGCGTTCTGCTTAATCGAAAACAATGCCATGCCACGACCGTGAACGCCCCAACGGTCCATCTTCATGCTCTCGAGCTTGGAGGTAACGCGGGCATCAAAGATTCGCTCTTGCATATCCTGCGGAACGCCAGAACCGTTATCCAGAAAGACAAGCGTGCGGACGCCATCTTCCTTGGTCGTGGCGAGATAGACCTTGTCGGCGCCGGCATCGCGAGCATTACGAAGCATTTCGATGACGATGTCCTCGACATGCTGAATGTCGTGCTTAGCCTGGCGCCGCTCGGCCTCCGAAACGCGGAGGCGGACATACCCCTCGCCAAGGTTCTCCTCGACGCGAAGGTTGCCCTCCCCCGACATCGACGCGATAAATGAGATGAGCTCGTTCGCGTCGCTCATGTTATTTAGCGATATCGACAGCGCGGCTCTCGCGAATCACGACGACGCGCACCTGACCGGGATACTCCATCTCTTCCTCGATCTGATGGGCGATATCGTGAGCCAGAACCGTGGACTGGGCATCGGAAATCTTGTCCGGCTGGACCATGACGTGGACCTCGCGACCGGCCTGCATGGCATAGGTACGTTCGACGCCGTCATGGGAGTTGGCGATCTCCTCGAGCTTCTCAAGACGCTTGATGTAGTTCTCGGCAGACTCGCGACGGGCACCGGGGCGAGAGGCAGAGACAGCATCAGCGGCCTGCACCAGGACATCGAGTACCGTGTTGGGGTCGACATCGGCATGGTGAGCCTCAATAGCGTGGACGATAACGGGCTTCTCGCCATAACGGCGGGCAAGCTCGGCGCCGATGACGGCATGCGGGCCCTCGACGTCGTGGTCGATTGCCTTGCCCAGGTCATGAAGCAGGCCGGCGCGCTTGGCGGTCACAACGTCCAGGCCAAGCTCGGAAGCCATCACGCCGCACAGATCAGAGACCTCGAGGGAATGCTGAAGCACGTTCTGACCAAACGAGGTACGGTAGCGCAGGGCACCAAGGGTCTTGACGATCTCGGGGTGCAGATCGTGGATGCCGGTATCGAAGGCAGCCTGCTCGCCAGCCTCGCGCACGCGCTGCTGAACCAGGTCGGCGGCCTTGTGATACATCTCCTCGATACGGGCAGGGTGAATGCGGCCGTCGGCGATAAGGTTCTCGAGGGCGACACGGGCGGTCTCACGACGGACCGGGTCGAAGCTCGAAAGAACGACTGTCTCAGGCGTGTCATCGATCACGAGGTTGACGCCGGAAACCTGCTCGAAGGTCCGGATGTTGCGACCCTCGCGACCGATGATACGGCCCTTGAGGTCATCAGAGGGAATGTGCACGGAGGTAACGGTGACCTCGGCAGTGTGGTCGGCAGCGCAGCGCTGAATCGCCAGAGACAGAATCTCCTGGGCGGTCTTGTGGCACTCGGCGCGAACCTGCTGCTCGGACTCGCGAATGATCGTGGCGGCCTCGTGGGTGACCTCGCCGCGAACCTTATCGAGGAGCTCCTTGTGGGCGTCCTCGCGGGTAAGGTCGGCGATACGCTCGAGCTCCGAGGTCTGCTTGGCGCAGAGCTCCTCAAGCTCACGGGAGCGCTTCTCGACCTGACCGGCCTGGCTGGACAGCTGATGCTCGCGCTTGTCGAGAGCGTCGTTGCGGCGATCAAGGGATTCCTCGCGCTGCATCACGCGGTTCTCGAGCGTACGAATCTCGTTCTTACGCTGCCTGTCCTCGGCCTCGGCGGCCTGCTTGTTCTTAATGATCTCCTCTTTAGCCTCGAGCAGAGCCTCTTTTTTGAGGGTCTCGGCCTGACGCTTAGCATCACCGATCAGGGACTCAGCCTGTGCGTGTGCCGACTGGATTTTTTCGTCGGCCTCGTGAAGACTACCCTGCTTGGCGGTGCGCATGTAGGCAATGGCGGCGATGGCACCCAAAACGATGCCAACGAGCGCTGCGATGATAGGCATGCTCACTCCTTTTTATGGATTCGTTACACAACAAAGCGAACCGTCCTTACGAACGGCTCGCGACATTTGAGTAATATGGGCGCAGCTTATGCGGGTCGGATACAGATAAACATATAAACAAACTCATCACAGATGAGCACATATCACAAAGCAAATGACGCTGTTTATCGTACGTTGAACCACAACAACTGTCAAATAAATGCCCCCAACACGGCGGCTAAAACACGGTGAGCGGCAGGGCCACAAAACGCATACGCCTAAACCGCACATTCCTCGCGTTCGGCATCGAGACGTGCCTTAACGGCATCGGCGGCGATATGATACGAGAAGCCCTTGCCCATCAAAAACCGAACCAGTTTTTCGAATCCGCGCGTCTCTGGAACACGCCGCTTGGCGAGCAGGGCTGACGCACGCGCCAAATCGTCTTCGACGGCAAAATAATCCTCGGGATAACCGGGAATGTCATCGAGCACGACATGACGGCGCTTGAGCTCGGTCTCGATTTTGCGCTGTCCCCAACCGCGCCGCTTGCGCTCCTCGATAAAGTACGAGCAAAAGCGGTTCTCGTCTAAAAAGCGATACTCGGTGGCGCGCTCGACGGCGAAATCGATCGCGGTCTGGTGAAAGCCGTAGCGAGCCAGCTTGTCACGGACCTCGCCCGTCGCATGGTCGCGGCGCGATAACATCTCGGTCACCATGGTAAGTGCACATTTACGCTCGACGAGCTGCACCGCCTCACGAAAGTTGTCCCAATCACAGGGAAGATCGGGGCGGTTTTTGACATACAGGCGCGCGACCCGCACGGGAATCCAAATGGACCGCTCAAAACCGCCCTCAAGCTCACAATCGATATGTGCGCAAGGCTTTTTGGACGCATACCCGCTCGAGAACGAGGAGGCCGCCTTCTTATCGGGAAAGACGACCGTGGCCTCGGTCACCGTATACGACATGAGCGTAACCGCTACTCGTCGTCATCATCGAGCATGGCGGAACCATCGATGGCGTAAAGCTCGTCAAACTCCTCAGGCGCAGGCTGATCGGTCAGCTCGACCTCGGATGGAGCATCGTCGTCAAACTCAAGCCCGCAGGCAAGGCGGACCTTATGCTCAATCTCGTCGGCGCAATCAGGGTGTTCGCGCAGGAACGCCTTGGCGGCCTCGCGACCGTTGCCGAGCTTGTCCTCGCCATAGGCAAACCAGGAGCCCATCTTCTTGCAAATGCCGCACTCGACAGCCATGTCCAGAATCGAGCCCTCCTTAGAGATGCCCGTACCGTACATGATGTCGAACTCAGCAGAACGGAACGGAGCTGCCACCTTGTTCTTAACGACCTTGGCGCGCACGCGGTTACCGATAACTTCATCCTTAAGCTTAATGCTGTCGATGCGGCGAATGTCGATACGCACCGAAGAGAAGAACTTAAGGGCGCGGCCGCCCGTCGTGGTCTCGGGGTTGCCGAACATGACGCCGATCTTCTCTCGCAGCTGGTTAATGAAGATGCATGTCGTGTTGGACTTGGACAGCGAGCCGGCGAGCTTGCGGAGCGCCTGACTCATCAGACGAGCTTGCAATCCGACCGTGGTATCGCCGATCTCTCCCTCGATCTCGGCACGCGGGGTCAGCGCGGCGACGGAGTCGACGACGATGGCATCGATGGCGCCGGAACGCACGAGCATGTCAACAATCTCGAGCGCCTGCTCACCCGTATCAGGCTGGGAAATCAGTACCTCGTCGATATCCACGCCAATGCGCGCGGCATACGTGGGATCGAGCGCGTGCTCGGCATCGATAAATGCCACCACGCCACCCATTGCCTGGGCTTCGGCCAGGATCTCGAGCGAAAGCGTCGTCTTACCGGAGGACTCAGGACCGTAAATCTCGACGATACGGCCGCGCGGCACACCGCCGATACCCAGAGCGGCATCGAGTGCCAGAGCGCCCGTGGGGATGGCCTCAACCTCAAGCTCGGGGCCGCCGTCACCATACCTCATGATGGAGCCTTGACCGAACTTCTTCTCGATCTCGGCCTTGGTGGTGGCGATCATCTCATCGCGCTCTTTACCCGTCGTGCGAGCATGAACGGTACGTACGGGACCTGAATTCTTGGCCATGAATAGCCCTCCTCTTAACAACCTGCATCGATAATAAACGAACGGCTGTTCGTGGTCAACCGTTCAGGCCAATCATATGCAGGCAGTCTTTCCAAAACCCAACCAAACGCCGACCAAACACTGACCAAATGCTTGACCACAAAGGGGCAAATAAGAACAAGAAAGGCAAAAATACACCTATGACCAGCGCAAACGCTAAATTCGTCAGGGGTCCCTATCTCCACAATTAAGGGGCCCTAAGGCCCCTGAAAACACGTCTATTCCATAGAGTTAAGCACAAGGACAATGCGTCCCAATGCCTCCGCGACCGCATGGGCACGAACACACGAACGGTCGCCCTCATAGTGGCAGCGCACAGAGCCCACGACCGGCACTTCCCCATCAGCCGCGCGATACGCCCAGCCAATATAGAAAGTGCCAGCCGGATCGTCCTCAGTGCCGCCGCCGGGGCCGGCATAACCCGTTGCGCTCACTGCAATATCGCTCTGGTACAGCTCCAGCGAACCCGCCGCCATCTCGCGCGCGGTCTGATGCGACACCGCGGTATAGCGGTCGAGCGTCTCCTGATCAACGCCCAAAACGCGATGCTTGATCTCATCGCAGTAGGTCACCGCACCGCCACGCAGCACCGCCGAGGCGCCCGGGATATCGGCAATCGTCGAGGAGATCATACCTGCCGTCAGCGACTCAGCCGTCGAAACCGTCACGCCCCGAGCGCTCACGCGCTCGACAATATGACGCGCCAGCTCCTCGTTATGTGCGGAAATCTGCTCAAAAGAGTCCGTCATACCCACCAGGACCTAGACCGAAAAGACGATCTTGCGGCAGTTCCAGAAGTACTGGGCGCCCGAGATAACGGTCAGGACAACGGCAACGGCGTACAGGAAACGCGACACCGAGTAGATGCCGAGCGTCAGCGCCAGCGGGCCAAGGTGCAAGCCGGCCATCGCAAAGACGCACAGGTAACCGCAGATGGAGACCATCGTGGTCGCCGTCTTGTACTTGCCGAGCTTATCGGCCGCAACGACCACACCGGCGGCACTCGCAACCATGCGCAGGGCGCTTACCAGCAGCTCGCGGAACAAGATGATGAACACGGACCAAACCGACACGGCACCAAAGTCCAAGAATAGCAGCAGGGCCGAGAATACGAGCAGCTTGTCGGCGATGGGGTCCAAGAATTTACCGAAGTCGGTAATCTCGTTGCGCGAGCGCGCCAGGTAGCCGTCAACCTTATCGGTGCACGACAGGATGACGTACAGAATGAAGGCAGCGGCGGCGAGCGGGCCGTCGAAGGTGCTCCAATCTGTACCGGCAACACTCGTGTGAGAAAGCGCCGACACAATCATGAACACCGGGATAAAGACGATGCGAACGCACGTCACGATGTTGGCGGGCGTCCAAACACTCGTCAGTTCCTTATTGCTCTCGTTTGCCACGACGCTCTCCTACTCCACAACATGGCCGATAAGCTCATAGCAGAAGCTATCGGTAAACTCGACCGTCAGAATATCGCCCACAGATGCCTCGCTGGCATCCAGATGCACCGCGCCATCGGAATCAGGCGCCTGGAACCAGGCATGTCCGATCAGCTCGGCGCCGTCCTCGGTCTCTTCGATACCGTCGACAATCACCTGGGCGCGCTCGCCCACATGTGCGGCAGTTGCAGCAAAACCGAGCGACTCGGCCAGGTCCATGGCCTCCTGGGCGCGCTCGAGCTTGACCTCTTCGTCGACCTGGCCCTCCATCTTGGCGGCCAGGCTGCCCTCCTCCTGCGAGTAGGCAAAGACGCTCGTGTAGTCAAAGCCGACGGTGTCCATAAAGTCGATAAGGTCGCGGAACTCGTCGTCGGTCTCGGTCGGGAAGCCGACCATGGCCGTGGAACGGATCACGATGCCGGGGATGCGCTCACGCAGATCGCGGAACAGGTCCTCGAGCTCCTGGCGCGAACCAGAACGGCGCATAGCCTTGAGGATGCGCGCGTCGCAGTGCTGCACGGGGATATCGATATAGGGCAGCACCTCGGGCGTATCACGAATGGTCTCAATGAGCTCGTCAGTCATGCCCTCGGGCTGCAGGTAGAGCACACGGACCCAGACGTTCTGCGGACGCACGGCCTCGGCGACGGCGCGCAGCAGCTGCGCCAGATTGCGCGGCGAGCCATCGGTGACGTCTTCGTCGGCAAAGTCGGTGCCCCAAATACCCGTGTCCTGGCCGATCAGCACGATCTCTCGCACACCGCCGGCAACCAGGTCGCGTACCTCGGAGATAATGCTCTCGGCATTGCGCGAATGATAGCGACCGCGAATATAGGGGATCATGCAGAAGCTGCAGAAACGGTTGCAGCCATCGGAAATCTTGACGTAAGCAACGGCGCCCTCGACAGTACGCTTGACTTGCGGAATATAGGCAGCGATCTCACGCTCGACACCCAGCACGCCATCGATGACCGCCACGATGCCGTCCTCCTCGTCGGCCTTCACAAAGGCAGCGACCTCGGGCAGCTCATCGGGCAGGTCGTCGCCATAGCGCGACGGCACACAGCCGCACATGACGATGGGGCAAGAACGAACGCCGTCCTGAACCTCGTTGGCGAGCTCGAGCGTGGTCTCGATGCTCTCGGACGTTGCGGAGGCGAGGAACGAGCATGTATTGACGATGGCGATATCGGCATCCTGTGGGTCGAATGCCTCCTCGTAGCCCGCGGCGGTCAAAAGAGAACGCATGCGGTCGGTGTCAACCTCGTTCTTAGCGCACCCGAGGGTGATGTAGAGCACGGAGCCCAACGGTGTATCCATGTTGGAGAGCAGTCCTTTCGAATGATATTAGCGGTAGTTGGTGAACTGCAGCGGCTGGCCGTAGTCCTGGTCGCGCAGGAACTGGATCACGGTCTGCAACGCGTCCTTCGAAGCGGAGGAAACACGAAGCTTGTCGGCCTCGATGGTCACCTTGACCTTGAGCTTTTGATCCTTGATGTCCTTGTTGATCTTCTTGGCGGTCGCCTGGTCGATGCCCTCGACGATATGGCCGAGCACGCGCACGGTGCCGCCCGATGCCGCCTGCGGAGCATCCCACGAGACAGCCTTGAGGTCGATGCCGCGCTTGATGAGCTTGGAGCTCAGCACGTCGATAATCTGCTTGGAGACAAAGTCGGCCGGGGCGTTGATCGTAAAGAGCTTGTCGCCCTTCGAAAGCTCGATCGTGGCGCCGGAATCCTTCAGGTCATAGCGCTGGGAAATCTCGCGCGTGGTTTGCTGGAAGGCGTTGTCGACCTCTTGCATGTTGACCTCGGACACGACGTCGAAGCTGGAATCTTTAGCCATGATGTTTCCTTTCGCGTACGAGCGGCTTAATAGCTATCGTACGAATAGTCGGTAGAATCGGTGGGCGTCTGGCCGTCAGTTGCGGTATCGGCGCCATCCGTGGACTGGGCATCGGTGCCGTCGGTGGTGTCGGCACCATCAGAACTTTCACCATTCTCGGAATCAGTCGTCTCCTTCTTGGGAACGGTGATCGTCACACGCGCCACGCCCGAGGTCTTGGTATCGTAACGGACCTTTTCGCCGTTCTTGGTAACGGTGACATCGGAAGGCTTGGACGTGGTGATCTCGATCGAGGACTCGGGCGTGTACTCCTGCTCAAAGGGGCCAGTCGCCTGGGCGCCATAGACCGACTTTCCGTCGACCTTGACCTCAATCCACGCGGTCTTTCCCTTGGCAACGGAGACCTTAACCTTTGTGACCTCGTTCTCTTCCTTCTTGGCCGTCGTCTTGGCGGCGTCCGAATCAGTCGACTCGTCAGTCGGCTCATCGGTGTCTTCGTCCTCGTCGACCGTTTCGGTCTTCTTAGAAGACTTCTTGGTCGTCGTCTTGGTAGCAGTGGGCGTCTCGGGCGTGGTCTCGGGCGTCGAAGATGCGCAGCCGCGCAGAAGTACCACGATGAGCACGATCAGCAGCAACGCCACGGCACCGATACCGGCGTAGACGATACGCGGATCGAGCCCGTTGTTTTGAGGAGCACGGGAACCGCCACGTCCACGACTGGAACTGCTGCGGCCGCCTCCCTGAGGCATACGGCCACGATTGCTATCGGAACGGCCGCGATAGCCACCTTGGCCCTGAAGGCTGCGCTGACCCGAGCGGGGCACAAGTTCACCGCGGCCTTGATAGCCACGCTGGCCCGCACGCGGAGCCGAAGAGCGCTGGCCATACGGCTGTGGTTGAGAGCGAAGACGCGGCGTCACCTGCGTGGTATCGGCGTCCGCATAGCCACTGCGAGAGCGTCCGGTGGAGATACCACGGTGACCGCGATCGGAATAGCCGCCGTCGCCGTAGCCGGCACGAGGGTCACGCGCCACGCCGCGGGCAGCGGGAAGCGCACGGTCCTCGGGCATCGGCGTACTGCGGAACCGGTCACGCTGCGAGCGAATCTCCTCGCCCGAACCCGTCTCGGTAATATAACCGGCCTGCTGAGGACGCTGTCCATAGCGGGTCGAACGACCGCCCTGAACCATCAGGAAGCGCCCGTTATCGACAGAGGAACGCGAATTGACGTAGCCGGCGGCGTCCTGGAAACGACCGCCCTGCTGCGACGTCTCGCGTTCGTATGCCATCAGTTCGTCAAAGTAGGCATTGACGACCTCGCGCGGATTGAGGCCCAAAAAACGAGCATAGCTCGAAATCATGCCCTGCGCATAGCCGCGCGGCGGCATCGAAGCAAAGTTACCGGTCTCGAAAAACTCGATGATCTGCGGCCTGATTTTGATGGTGTTGGCGACCTGCTGAATGGAAAGGCCCATTCGGCGACGCTGCTCGAGCAGCATGTCACCAAAGCGTGCAGCCATCAGAATCCTCCAAACTCACGATCTTCACGTGCCATCTCGGCGTCGACAGATTCCAGCGCGGCAAGCCCCTCCTCGTCCAACAGGACCTCGCGCGGCTTGGAACCGTCGGGCGGGCCGACGACACCCTTTTCTTCCAGCATGTCCATAATACGCCCGGCACGCGCATAGCCAACCTTCAGACGACGTTGCAGGCCAGATGTGGAGCCAAGCTGCGATTCCACCACAATATGGGCGGCTTCCCAAATGAGCGGATCATCGTCTTGCGGCTCGGCGACTCCGGTGCGGACAATGCCGCCGCCACCAGCCATGGACATGGAAGCGGGCGCCACGGCGGACAGAATCTCCTCGTGGTAGTCGGGCTCGCTCTGCGACTTGACGAACTCGACAATCTCGTTGATTTCGTCGTCCGAGACAAAGCAGCCCTGGATACGGCGGGGCTTGCCCCAGTCGACCTTGGAGAACAGCATGTCGCCCAAACCGGTGAGCTTCTCGGCACCCATCTGGTCGATGATGACGCGCGAGTCGATGCCCGTGGCGACGTTAAAGGCGATGCGGTTGGTGATGTTGGCCTTGATAAGGCCCGTCACCACGTTGGAGCTGGGGCGCTGCGTGGCAACGATAAGGTGAATACCGGCGGCACGGCCCAGCTGTGCAATACGAACGATCGAGGCCTCGACATCCTTACCGGCGACCATCATCAGGTCAGAGAGCTCGTCAATGATAATGACCAGGTAGGGCATCTTTTGCGGCGGGTTGTCGTAATGCTCAAACTCGCCAGCAGCCTGCTTTTCGTTGTAGGTCGAGATCTTACGCACGTTGAGACGCTCGAAGACCTTCAGGCGACGCTCCATCTCGGACACAGCCCATTGCAGAGCGCTCGCGGCCTGCTTAGGCTCGGTCACCACGGGCACATAGAGATGCGGCAGACCGTTATAGCCCGCAAGCTCGACGCGCTTGGGGTCGACCATGATCAGGCGAACGTCCTCGGGAAGGGCGCGCATGAGCAAGGTCGTGATGATGGAATTGATCATCACCGACTTACCAGAACCGGTCGTACCGGCGATCAACAGGTGAGGCATCTTGGCGAGGTCGGCGACGACCGGCGTGCCCTCGGCGTCGCGGCCGATGGCAAGCTCGAGCGGACCGCCCTTCACATAGGGCAGCACGTCGCCCAGATTGACGTTCTGGCGCTTGCGGTTGGGAATCTCGATGCCCACGAGCGAGGTGCCGGGGATCGGGGCAAAGATACGAACCGACTGGGCGGCGAGCGAAAGCGCAATATCGTCCTCGAGGCTCGAAATCTTGCTCACGCGCTCGCCCTCGCCAGGTTGCAGCTTAAAGGTCGTCACCGTGGGGCCGGCGATCCAGCCGACCACGCGGGCACTGCGGCCAAACTCAAGCAAGGTGGATTGCAGTGACTCAGCGGTCTGCTCCAGCTCCTTATCCGAAGACGCGGCAGAAGCCGACTGCGGGTTGGCATGTAGGATTTCGAGCGGCGGAAGCTTGAGGCCGTCCTCTTCTTCGCCCTCGTTATCTGCGGCGCCGCCGTCCGCTCCCCCATCACGAGCCGCAGCCGATTCGACAGCACTCGTGGCAGGCGCATCGGCAACCTTGGGATGCTTTAAGAAGTCGGGAATCTGAGGTGCGGCCGAAACAGGGTTCACGGCAAACGGCGGCTCGGACTCGTCAACCTTGTCCGGATCGTCCTCCATCGAAAGCTGTCCAGTGACCTGCCCGCGCTTGGCGTGGCGACGCGGCAGCAAGGTTGTCTTGGCGGTCTCGAGCGGAGCCTCGTCGTCCTCGTCGTCACCCTCGGTGAGCTCAATCTCGCTATCGGACCAAGACGGGTCGGGCTCGCTTGTGTTGAGCTTGGGCGCAGCCTTGCCCTTCTTGGCATGGCGGCGCGGCAGCAGCGTGGTCTTGGCGCGCTCGGCTTCAACCGACTCGGATACGTCGACAAATGGGTCATCGTCCTCGTCGTCATCCAAAACCGGGTCGACATCGCCACCCATGACCGTGGTCACCGCGGCGTCAGTCCCCTTCTGGCGCAGAATGCTCAGGTGCGGCCGAGCAACGCCGGGCACCGACAGGGCTTCGTCGTCACCCCACGGACTCGCGTTGACGTCGGCACGACGGCGCTCGGCAAAAACGGCAGCGCGATCGCGTGCGGAGCGCAAAACGCCACCCACCGAAAAGCCGATAATGACCAAACCAACGACGACAAGCCCCAGCAAGACAACCATGGCGATAGGTTTACCCAGGGCGTTTTGCAAGGCACTTGCGATAAAGGCGCCAATGTAGCCGCCCGACATGGAAAGGTTCTGCGGCGTAAACATAAGGTCGCACGAATCGCTCGTGCCCGGCACCATCAGCGAAAGAATGGAGACGACGGCGATAAAGACCAAGGCGCCGCCCGCAACAGAGCGCACGTTGAGCGGCGAGTCCTCACCCAAAAAGAGCGTGGCGGCAAACAGCAAGATGACGATCGGCAGCACGTAGGCGCCCAGACCAAAGCCCAGGTGGTAGAAACCGGCAACCGCAGCCGTCACGGGCGCTGTTGCCGGAGAGATCACGGCAATGAAGGACGCGATCGCCAAAACGGCGATGACCACACCGGCGATATCGCGATTGGCCGAAGGCTCGACCAAGGGCTCAAACTCATCAAACTCGGACTCGTGGCCCTTATTGGCACGCAGATGGGAACCGGCACCCTTAGCAGATGCCGGTTGGTTATTGGCCTTATTGCCTTTGGCGTTTTGTGCAGATCCGCGCGCCAAACTAAACCTCCATGACGACCGGGATGATCATCGGGCGAGTGCGCGTACGGCTCCAGATAAAGTTGGAGAGCGAGTCGCGCACGGCCTTGCGAATGGCGTCGGAACCGCTGCTGGTGAAGCTGAACTTGCCCTTCTCGATCGTCTTCATGATGGACGCGGAGGCATCCTCGGAGAACTGGTCGTCGATGGCAAACGAAACACCGCGGCCCGAGAACTCGATGGCCTCGATCTTCTTGTGCTTAAGCGAGACGATGGCGACAGCCGTAACCATACCGTCGTTGGCGAGCTTCTGACGATCGCGCAGGACGATGGGGTCGGTATCGCCGATGCGCAGGCCGTCGACGTAGACGACGCCGGACTCGACCGGAGTGCCGCGCTTGACGATGCCGCCACGCATCTCGAGCGTGTCGCCATTATCGAGGATAAAGATGTGATCATCCTTAATACCCATCTTACGGGCCAGCTGGGCATGGGCGCGTAGATGCACGGCCTCACCGTGAACCGGCATAAAGTACGTGGGCTTGGCCATGGCCATCAGGAGCTTGAGCTCCTCCTGGCTACCGTGACCGGAGACGTGGACGAGAGCGCGGTTCTTATCCCACACGTCGCAGCCGAGCTTGGCCAGGCTGTTGACGACCTGCTGGACGGCTTTCTCATTGCCGGGAACAGGAGTTGCCGAGAGGATAACGGTATCGCCCTCGTGGATGGAGAGCGTCTTGTGCTCGCCATTGGCCATGCGGGACAGGGCCGACAGCGGCTCGCCCTGCGAACCAGTGCACATGACGACGATCTTGTCGTCAGGCAGGTTA
>DBFVGT010000095.1:0-15159 GCA_048524725.1 Collinsella sp.
ACGCTCCTCGCGCGCATGCGGATCGAGCCCGGCCAGGTAGGTCGTGTTGCGGCGCTTGGTGAGCGCGTACGGCTTCACCGGCGCGTCCATGCCGCTCACGCAGCTCACGATAAAGCCCTCAAAGGCGGCCTCGTCGGGCTCATAGCTGCCAAGCCATGCACCCGCGCGCTCCACGCGCTCAATCGAGGGGTCGATCGCCGGGTCGCGGTAGGTGTAGAACGCCGTCTGGCGCTCGCCGGCTGCGCGGAATCCGCAGCCGTACGCACCGCCCTTCACGCGGATCTCGTTCCACAGGTAGTCGTAGGAGAGCGCGTTGGCAGCCACGGCCCAAGCGCCTGTCACGTCGAGCCCCAAGCGACGCGGATCGCACGCACGCGCGGCAAAGCAGATGTCGCTGGGGATCACGAAAGCCTCGTGGCGGTCGCACGGCGCCGGCACCACGAGCGCGTCGCGGCCGGCGCCATCGCCAGCGTCCAGCCCCAGGTCGCCCGCGGCGGCCCAGTACGCGTTAAAGTCCTCATCGCTGCCGGTAAAGCTCGCCAGGCAGCCGTCGGCCACAAAGATGCGGTCTGCCAGCTCGGTGAGCTTGGCGCGCAGGTCATCCAGTCGCTCGTCAAAGTGGTCGAGCAGATCGCGCAAGAACAGATAGAAGTCCACGCCCGAAAGCTGCTCGCGCACCACGGCCGAAGGCGAGCTGTAGCTCATCGCGCGACCGAGCGCCGCCGAGTGACCGTTGTTGATAAAGCCCTGCTCAAGTCCAATGCGAATCTGCGTGAGCACGTCGCGCACGCGGTCGGCGTCGGCGTCGAGCAATAGCGTGCTCGACCACACCTCGCGCGGCAGGCTCGCCAGCGCATCGATCTTCTCGGATAGGGCTCCGGCGCTCACCAGCAGATAGGGGCGCACGCCGTCCACGTCGGGCTGGGTCATGACCTCGGTCGTAAAGCTCAAAAAGCCCAGCTTGCCGGCGAGCAGGTTGTCGAGTTCCTCGGCCGAATGCTCGCGCGTGGGCAGCTGCTTAAGCAGGCGGCAGAGCAGCGTCACATAGGGCAGGTCCTCAAACGCGACGCAGCTCAGGTCGAAATACTGCATGGCGTAGGCCAGGCGGTTGGTAGGGATGTCGTGGCGCAGACAGACGATGGGCGCGGTCGTGTCCACGACCAGCGGCGGTTCGGGGCGCGCCTCGCCAATGTCGGACACGCGCAGGCGCGGCAGCGTGGCCTTGTCCTCGGGCGTGTCCTCGGCTTCCTGCGCGGCACGCAGCGCGGCCGTGCGATCGACCACGTCGGCCAGCTCGGAATCGGTCATGGCGTCGCGCTTGGCTGCCAGCTCGATGGCCTCGGCACCCTCCGAACCCTCGGCGGCGTCCACCGGCACCAGCTCGACGAGCGCCATGTGGTCGTTCTCCAGCACCAGCTCGCGCAGCAGGTCCTCAAAGTAGGTGCCGTCCAGCTCGCTACGCAGCTCCTCGTACACCGGGCCGTACTTGAGTGCCAGCGTCGCGGCGTCGTCATCGTAGAGCCAGGTGCTCAGCGCGTCGCACGCAATGGCCACGCCGTCGGCGATGCCGTAGTCGCGCTGGCGCAGATCGTATTCGTTGCTGCTGATGATGGCTTCCAGGCGCTCGCGCGGAACGCCGTGCTCGCACAGGTCGCGGCAGGCGTTCTGGAACATGCGACGCAGCTCGCGCGCCACGCCGGGCTGCGCGTTTTGCAGCATGATGAGCTCGTAGGGCTGCAGGCTCTCGGCCGCGGTGTAGCTCACCACGTTGCCGCCCAGGCCGGCGGCCAGAATGGCCTTCTTAACCGGTGCTTCGTTGGAGCCCAGCAGTGCCTCAAACAGGATATCCGCCGCGATCGTGCGCTTGCGGTCGAGCGCGCTGCCCAACACAAGGCCCAGGCCCACCAGGGCGTTCTCGGGTGTAGTGGCCATCTCGACGTGCTTGTACTCGCAGGTCACGGGCGCCTGCACGCCCAGCGGATTGGGTGCCAGCGCGGACGGGTCCTCGCCGGCGGCAACGGCTGCGTCCATGCGGCGGCTTGCGGCACTCGGCTGCGACAGATAGCGCTCGTCCAAAAAGGCCAGTGCGCGGTCCACGTCCAGGTCGCCGTAGAGCGTGATGTAGGAGTTGGAAGGATTGTAGTGGCGCGCATGCGTGTCCAGGAACTGCTCGTAGGTGAGCGCGGGAATCGCGCGCGGGTCGCCGCCGCTTTCGTGCGCATAGGCGGTGTCGGGATAGAGCGCGGCGTTGACGGCGTCGTCCAGCACGCTCATGGGGTCGGACAGCGCACCCTTCATCTCGTTGAACACCACGCCGTTATAGCGTAGCGTGCCCTCGCGCAGGCTCGCGGAGCTGCTGTCGCCTTCGCCCTCGGCGCTCTCCGGCAGGTCCAGCTCGTAGTGCCAGCCCTCCTGCTCAAAAATGGTGGGCTTGGTATAGATGGCCGGGTTGAACACCGCGTCCAGGTACACGTCCATCAGGTTGTACAGGTCCTGCTCGTTGGTGGTGGCAACGGGGTAGATGGTCTTGTCGGGGTAGGTCATGGCGTTGAGAAACGTCTGCATGGAGCTCTTGATCAGGTCGACAAACGGCTCCTTGACGGGAAACTTGGCCGACCCGCACAGTACCGAGTGCTCAAGAATATGGAACACGCCGGTGGAATCGGCCGGCGGCGTCTTAAAGCCAATGGCAAAGGCCTTGTTCTCGTCATCGCATGCCAGGTACAGCAGGCGAGCGCCCGAGGCGGTGTGGCGCAGCACATAGGCGTCCGAGTCGAGCTCGGGCACGGTCTCGCAGCGCTCGACGGCAAAGCCGTGGCAGGTAGTGCCGGGCCCTAGCAGCGCGGCGGCAGCGGCGCGCGGGTCGGTTGAGGTGGTGGGCATATGCAGCCTCCTTTGACGCCCCAGCGGGGGCGAATCGAGTCGAATCCCCGAGAGTATACCCATATGGGGCCGCGGCTCTGCGGCGAACTGGAGACGATGCCAGCGGATTGGACAAAGGTCCCGCGCGTTCACCGCACGAGCGTGGAAACTTGGACGCCTATCGAATGAGAGTGGATTTTCGGACGGAATCAGCCTCAAAACGCCCAAAAACCGTCCAAATATCCACCCTCATTTCCCGACCGTCCAAAATCCACGCTCATCCGCCGCCCGCACATCTCTCATATCTCATTCGTCTCTAATACGAGAGATAACAGAAAGATGAGAGATAAATATGAGAGATAACAATGCTGCAAAGAGACAGGCAACCATGGTATTGTTTCAATATAGATTGTTTTACCAGCGAAAACATGTTTAAATGAAACAGATGACAGACATCTTATCTTTCATCTCTCACTTCTCTCTAATATGAGAGATAACAGAAAGATGAGAGATAATTACGAGAGATAACTGAGAGACGAAGGAAATCTATTCGCGGCATTCTTCGCAGAGCCGAGCGAAAGGACGTGCAGATGAACGAAAACGAACTGACCGGTCTGCTCGAGTCTTTAAGGCGCATGGGCTCGGACGATCTTAACGTTGAGGTCAAGGAGAGCGCCATGACGCTTTCCCGCGACGTATGGGAAACGGTCAGCGCTTTCGCGAACACCGCCGGCGGCATCATCGTGCTCGGCGTGAGCGAGCGCGCGGGCTTTGTCCCGGTTGAGAACTTTGAGACCGAGAAGGTGCTCAACCAATTCGTGGCGGGCATGGGCGATGCCGGCGGTCGCGGAAAACTGGCCAATCCGCCCAAATACACCATCGAGCGCGTGAGCCTTCAAGGCACCGTGGTTCTGGTCATCACGATTGAGGAGCTCGACCCGTCGAGCAAGCCTTGCTATGTCATAGAGCGGGGTGCCCAAGGCGGCAGCTACAAGCGCATCGATGACAAAGACGTGCCACTTTCGTCGACCGAGGTTTTGGCGCTGTCGTCATACGAACGGACGAGCCCTAGCGATCGCGATGCGGTGCCCGGCACGAGTGTGGGCGATCTCGACGAGTCGCTGGTCGACCGCACGATAGAGCGTGCCTATTCGTTGACGCCTCGAGCGATGCGCGGTGCGGCGGACAAGAAGACAAAGATGGAGCGTCTGAATTTCCTCGACTTCCAGGGCAATGTTACCAAGGCCGGCCTCCTTGCCGCGGGCGTTTACCCTCAGCAGTTCTATCCCAAGCTCTTCATTGATGTGGCTGTCCACGTGGGAACTCAAAAGGGAGCTGCGGGGCCACTAAGGTTTATGGACCGCACAGTCTGCGAGGGCACCCTAGGCGAGATGATTTCGGATGCCGTCGCAGCTGTCGCCAAAAACCTGCGCCGCATCTCGACCGTCCAAGGCGTCTCGCGTGTCGACTCGCTGGAGATTCCCGAGGAGGTTCTGCGCGAGGCAATCGCCAACGCCGTAATCCATCGAGAATACGGGGATCGGTTCTGTGGACAATCGATTGCCGTCGACGTCTTTGACGATCGTGTCGAGGTGACGAATCCTGGCGGCCTTTACGGGGGAAAGACTCGCGAGAACTTGTTTGACGGCAGCTCCCGATGCCGTAACGCGACGCTCGTGAAGCTCATGTCGATTGTCCCGCTTCCGGATGGCGCAGGTTCGCCAGCTGAGGGCAATGGCTCGGGCATCCCGATGATGATCGATGCCATGCGCGCGCATGGTCTGGCCGAGCCCCTGTTCTGCCCGGGGTTCGATCGGTTCAAGGTCGTACTTTACCGTTCAAAGATCGAGCCGGTCGATCATGGCGGGGGCTTAATTGTGACGGCACTCAAACACTACGGCGAGCTGGGGACGCGTGAGCTGGCAGAACGCACGGGGCTTACAATTTCCCAGGTTAGGTCGCGCGTCAACGCGCTCATTGCTCAAGGCGAGCTTGAGCCCACGGCGCCGGCGACGAGCCGCAACCGCAAGTATCGACTGTCAGAGCGCGTGGAATAAATGCGTTAGTGGACGAGGCAACCCAATAATCGACCCTCAATTGGCGCCCACTAAGGTAAAGCGGTTGTTGCTCAGTCGACGGTGATGCTAAAGACTCGGCTTACGCCGGCATGGCCCCGAACCCGTCCATCAGGAACAGCCTGAGAACCAGCTTGATGACATTTCCCGGTTTGACTTCAGCCGTGCCAAAGACGTGGCGCTCGGCGAGCTCGCTGCAGTATGCGTAGATATCGCGGATAAGGTCCGCGCCCGAAAGCGTAAACATGTAGCCTGCGTCCGAAAGCGCATTGGGTGCGGCGGGCAACTTGGTCATGCGACAAAAGGTCAACAGGTCGGGCGCCATAGCGTCTTGGTAGCCAAGATGGCCGCCGTCTTCTTGTGCGGCGAGTTCCAGCTGGCGTACTCGATCCAGCGCCGCTGCCAGCACAAAGCTCGGTGTGGGCGCATTGACGTCTTCCGTGTTCGCCACGAGTTTGCCCGCCGCCTGTGTGACAAGCCAGGCGACCTCGCGCTGGCAACGCACGGCCTTGCGCGTAACCGGCTTGATGGACGAAGAAGAAACGCTCCCCTTAGGCGGATTCGAAGCAGCCATAAGACCCTCCCATGAACAATCCGGCCCAACAAGCCCGGATGAAACACGTGCTACATCAGTATACAGGGGAGTGGGGTAGCGGGGTACAAGCGCGCCAGCGGCAAACCGAGAGCATCAACAATGTGCCTCCGCTTTATTTGGACGATGGTACGTGGGTCATTAAGTACTCGGTTCAAGCGCCGGGTACCGTTGGTTTTCGAGACCAGAATTACAACCGTAAAATGCTCAACTGCATGGAATGTGGCGTTCCAGTCGGAGTCATATTTGCAACCGAGGTGGGCTATAAGGTGCTCGGCCTTGCGTTTGTTGAGCGGTTCGAGCCCGAAAACGGATGGTTTGTTCTGCACGGTCCTGTTCATAAAGGCGGACCGGACCCTCGTTTTGCGCCCGACATGAGTTATCTGAAGCGCATGCCCGTCGATATTGAGTTTGCCGGACAGGGTGCGACCGACGACGAAAAGGTTCGCTATGCGTTAAGGCGCGAGCGATTGGGACAACAATGGTTCCGCAAGCAGCTCGTTGCCGCCTATGACGGCCGTTGCGCGGTGTCGGACTGCGGCGTCAGCGAAGCTCTGGAGGCTGCGCATATCGAGAATTACTCGGGACCCAAATCGCAGGTTGCCAGCAACGGCATTCTGCTTCGGCGCGACCTTCATTCCCTATTTGATGCTCACCTGATTTCGTTTGAGCCTGTTTGCGGCGAATATCGGCTGTGCGGATCGTACCTGCTGGATAAGACCGACTACGCTTCCTTTGCGGGTGCGACGCTAAGGCAGCCGAATGAGCGTCAGTGGCGACCCAATACGGTGTTTCTTGAGGCCCATCGCATTGAGTTCGATCGCTCGGAAAAGAAGCGTGAAAAGGCGGGGCTTCTGCCGTATTAGCGTATTTGGTTTTGGCGGTCTTTTACGATCGTGCTGTTTGATCGGATCGCGTGGCGATGCAATCTCGCGCACGCCTGCCGGTGCATGCTCTTCCTGATTTGTATAGCGAGAGGGGAGCGAACGTGAGCTGGCGAGGCGATATTGCGATGGGGAAGTACGGAAAACTGCCGTGCGCCCTTATAGACAACAAAATGTTTCCGAGCGTAGAAGTTGATTGCGGGTCGTTTGTCGTCGCCTGTCCTTGCTGCGGCTCGCAAATACCGTGCCTCGACATTCGGTTCATCGATGCGTGCGACAGACTTAGCGACGAAGTGAGAAAACGGACAGGCGTTCATATGCCGGTGTATCAGGAGAAATGCCCTGTTTGTGGCCTCGATATCGTGTACGACGCCGGCGACGAGGGATAGGTGATGCGGAGGAGCTGGCTGTGAAGGCATCTCTGTCCCTATAAATAAATCCCCTCACCGAGCTGCTTGTGGAACTTGGCGTGATGGTCGCGTGCCCAGGTAAAGAGCGCCTGGTCAAAGTCGGTGCGCGTGGCCGGGACGCCAAAGACGCCGGCAACTTCGACGCGTACAAACTCCAGTGCCGGCAGCTTGTTGATGGCAGTGAGGGCAAACGGGGACGAGGGCTCCTCGAACAGATAGCGGCTGCCTTGCAGCGCGTCGCAAATGGTGCACGTGTTGCCGAGCGACGGGGCTTTGGAGGCTCGTGCGCCTACGGGTTTGTATCCACAGCGCTTAGAAAGATAGTTGCGGATCTCGCCCGGCACGCAGCCAAGAGCGGGCACGATGGCGAGTGCGTTGGCGTTGGCCGTGTCGATGGCAATGTGCCCGGCTTCGTTGGGCGCGTGCGCGATGGCGATGCTCTCGTCGTTATCGGTTCGATAGGGAATGCCGAAGGCCGCGACCGAGGTCTCTTTGTGACACTTCCAGCACTCGCGCTTGCCCAGTACTAGATATATATACGGCGCTGAGGGGTCGGATCGGTCAACACCGGGCAGCCACTCGGCAAAGGGCTCGGGGTTGACGCCGCTGGGTACATACCAGATCTTCTTGGTCCGGTCCCATTTGGCGCCCAGCGCTTTGGCTTCTTCTTTGTGCGAAAAGGGGACATCGAGCTCGGTGCGCATGGCGGCTCCTTGGTGCTGCAGGTGCGAGTGGCTCAAGGATACCGCAGGGCGCAGACATCGCGGCGTTTTGTTGAGAAGTTGCGGCGCGGACTGCTTGGTTACGCCGTTAGATAAATTGGCAAGTAGATGGTCGGCTTTTGACCAGTTGGGCGGTTGGAGCAGCTTGCGGCGCAGTTTTGTGCCTGGCCATTGTTGATGTTGGGGTATTGAATATATTTGGCTGCCATTCGTCAGGTGAATTGTTGTTACGTTGCGATGACGGTTGGAACTGCCAGCGGATTTAGCGACAAAAAACAAAACAGCCCAGAGGACATAGCCTCTGAGCTGCGAACATTTGGTGGGCGTTAGAAGATTTGAACTTCTGACCTCTTCCGTGTCAGGGAAGTGCTCTCCCCCTGAGCTAAACGCCCGATCAAGGGTGCGCAAGCGCGCAAGGGATAATATAACGGAGCCTGAACTCGGTGGCAAGAACATTTTTAAAAATCGCTTACATTGTGGAATTCGGGGGCTTTGTCATATCCATTTCAAAAGAGCCTGCTGCCGCGATTTGACTGTCGCATAATGCAAGGCCATTGCGGTATCGAGCTATGGAAAGACGTCTGCGGAATTGTCCTACCGATAAGCGGACAAGCCTTCGGCTGGTGCCTTCGCCGTGGTAA
The DNA here is from genome assembly GCA_048524725.1 of Collinsella sp. GTDB lineage: Bacteria > Actinomycetota > Coriobacteriia > Coriobacteriales > Coriobacteriaceae > Collinsella. The sequence goes on from DBFVGT010000095.1 coordinate 8,187, forward strand.
GGTAAGCCGAATTGTTTCCAGGCTGCTTCGAGGGAATGGAATGAGCAAAGAGCGTGTCGAGCAGGTCGAAGGCGCAGGGGCTTCGGTGCCGATGACCGATATATCGAACATTGATGTGCCCGAGGGCACCGATGAGCTCAGCCGTAGCACCCGCCGCGCTTGGCGCGAGCGCCTGAACAGCGCTTCGACGCGCAAGATGATCACGGGCGTCTTGGCTACGCTGGTGGGCGGTTCGTTTTGGGGCTTCTCGGGCACCAGCGCGAGCTTTCTGTTCGATACCTACCACGTCGACACCTTGTGGCTTATGAGCGTGCGTCAGATTCTCGCCGGTCTACTCTTTATGGCCGTGGTTGTTACGCGCGACCGCGAGCGCCTGATTAAGCTCTGGACCACACCCGCCGATCGCAAGCAGCTGCTGCTCTTTACCGCCTTTGGTCTGCTGTTCAACCAGTTTTGCTATCTTTCGGCCGTGCGCCTGACGAACGCCGGAACCGCGACGGTGCTCCAGTGCCTGCAGCTCGTTATCATCATGGGCTACACCTGCGTGACCGATCGCCGCAGGCCGCGTACTCGCGAAGTCATCGGCATTGGCCTGGCTCTGGGTGGAACCTTTTTAATCGCCACCGGCGGCGACCCCACCAGTCTGAGCATATCGCCGCTTGGCCTGGTCGCAGGCCTTATGTGTGCGGTCAGCGCCACGTGTATGGCGGTGATTCCCGCCAAGATCCTGCCCGAATACGGCAGCCCCATCGTCACGGGCTCGGCAATGCTCACGGCGGGCGTGGTCTCGTGCGTCTTCGTGCAGCCTTGGGCGCATATGCCGGCACTCGACGCTGCCGGCGTCGAGGCGCTCGCGGTATTCGTGGTTATCGGCTCGTTTTTTGCTTACATGCTCTATATGCAGGGCGTTAAGGACATCGGCTCGGTGCGTGCGAGCCTCATCGGAACTGTGGAGCCGGTTTCGGCGACCATCACCAGCGCCGTTATGCTGGGCACGGTGTTTTTGCCGACCGACCTTATCGGCTTTGCCATGATCATCGTGATGATGTTCCTCACGGTGTAGCTGGCGCCGCCGCCAAGACAGAAAAGGTGTTGTGCCGCATTTTCGCCAATTGACGTCCGTGTCTGGAGTTTAGCTGTCGATGCTCAAAATGCCATAAACTAGTAACGTTATGGATTTTTTCATTGCGACTCAATTGCGAGGATTTCTTTATGGCTGGTAATCACTTTAAGGGCAGCGATAGCGGCCGTCCTGCAGTTCCGCCGCGTCCGAACGGGGCTGGTAAGGCCGGCACGCCGGGCGGCGCTGGACAGGGCGGTTCCAGTAAGCGCGTGTCCCCGGGCGAGACGGCGATGTTTACCGCTCTGTACGAGCAGTCTCAAAAGGCAAAAAAGACCGGCCGTGCAAGAGGGAATGTCTTTGCGGGCGGTGCAACCTCCGCGTCGCAGCCGAGCGGGGCTCCTTCGGTACCTGCGAACAACGTAGGTGCTGCCAACGCCGCAAATGCCGCCGGCAACGTTAATGCCGGCAAGGCCGCCAACAATACTCCCTCTGCCGGTGGCGCGGGGCTTACGGGTAACCTTGGCACGATTTACACCGGTGCCTCCGAGACTGGCACGTTCGCCCGCCTGGATGATAGCGGTGCCGAGTTTGCGGGCTCGGGTTCCAAGGAAGATTATTACGATTTTGGCTTGAACTACGGTAGCGACGCTTCGTCGAGTTCGACCTCTGACGGTCTGATCCGTCATCGCCATCACAAGGGCGAACGCAAAAAGCGTCACACCGGCGCCATTATTGCCGCTGTAGTCGCGGTGCTTCTCGTTGCGCTTGGCGCAAGCGGCTTTATGCTGCTTAACTCGGCAAAGACCGTAAAGAGTGAAGCGAAGGAGGCCGTCGAGATTGTCGGTGGCCTTAAGGACAAGGTCACGTCGGGCGATTTTTCGACGCTGCCTGACGACGCGAAGAAGATTGATGAGCTTTGCGACAGCATGAAGGCGGAGACCTCGAGCCCGCTGTGGACGGCGGCTTCGTTTATCCCGGTGTATGGCAGCGACATCAATGCGGCCCGCACCATGATCGACGCCCTGTCCGATGTCTCGAGCAATGCGCTGGTTCCCATGGCCGATAACCTTTCGCAGGCCACGCCCGGCAAGCTGTTTCAGGACGGCATGATTAACGTGTCCGCGCTGCAGGCGGTCGCCGATTCGCTTTCCAGCAGCTCGAAGGTGTTCAAGAGCGCCAACGAGAAGATCCAGGGCATTGGCGATACTCATATTTCCCAGGTGACCGAGCTGGTCGATAAGGCCAAGGACGGCTTTGCCACCCTCAACGGCGCGGTTGACGCGGCGGAGAAGGTCGCCCCCGTCCTTCCCCAGATGCTCGGCGCCAACGGCCAGACGCGCAACTACCTTGTGTATGCCATGAACAACGTCGAGATTCGTGCCTGCGGCGGCTTTGGCGGTTCGCAGGGCCTGATTTCGGTCACCGACGGCCAGATGTCGATTGGCGAGTTTGTTCCCCGCATTGGACTCAGCGAGGATGAGGCAGTCGAGAGCGTCGACGAAGAGGATGAGGCGCTGTTCGGCAACCACAGTAACCTGTACAACTCGGGCAATACCTATTCGCCTGATTGGCCCCGCAACTCGCAGCGTGTCGCAGCCCTGTGGAAATCTCAATATGGCCAGGACGTCGATGGCGTCATTGGTATCGACCCGGTGTTCCTGCAGTATCTGCTGGGCCTGGTCGGTAACGTGTCGCTGCCCGACGGAACGGTTGTCGACGGCACCAACGCCGCAAGGGTCCTCATGCACGATGTGTACTGGAACTATCCGGTCGAGGAGTCGGACGGTATCTTTGCGGCTGTTGCCAGCGCCGCCTTCGACAAGATCCTTGGCGGTATCGGCGATGTCGATGTTACGAAGCTTGTCAGCGCCGTTGAGCGCGGTGCCGAAGAGGGCCGCCTGATCGCGTGGATGAAAAACGATGACGAGCAGAACGCTATCAAGGAGATGAACATCGACGCCTCGCTGCCCGATCCGGATGACCCGAGTGAAGATCCCGTTGCTGGTGTCTACTTTAACAACCTGAGCTTCTCCAAGCTCGACTGGTACCTGAATGCCGATACGCAGATTGGCCAGGGCATCAAGAACGGTGACGGCACATGCTCGTATCGCATCACCGTTACCCTGACGAACATCATGACGCAGGAGGAGGCCGGCAAGCTGCCCGACTACGTCGCGGCGAGCGCGCCCGATGCCGCGCGCGACGACGAGCGTCTGAATGTCTCGTTGTTTGCCCCGACGGGCGGCAACATTACTGATCTGACCGTCGAGGGCACCCAGTTTGGTCTTGGCGCCGCTACGTGGCATGGAATCCCCTTCTATTCGGGCACCGTTGACCTGCATGCTGGCGAGACGACGACGATCACATATAAGCTGACCACGTCAGCCGAGGCGGGGGACAAGCCGCTTACGCTGCGTCAGACTCCTACATGCCAGGCGGCTCGCGACAGCGCGTCGGCGTAGGGTTTTTCTGGTAGCGCAGATAATCGAGTACCATTTTGGGGCGGACAGACAATCTGTTCGCCCCTATTTTGTAAGGAGAGCGCATGAAGTACTTTGGCACCGACGGCTTTCGCGGTGAGGCTAACGTTGGACTGACGGTAGAGCACGCTTATAAGATTGGCCGTTTTGTGGGCTGGTATTACGGCGCCAACCGCGAGCGCAAGGCGCGTGTCATCGTGGGTAAGGACACGCGTCGCTCGAGTTATATGTTCGAGGCGGCGCTGGTGAGTGGCCTGGTCGCGAGCGGTGCGGACGCCTATATGCTGCACGTGATCCCCACGCCGGGCGTAGCGCATCAGACCGTGGAAGGCTGCTTCGATTGCGGCATCATGATCAGCGCGAGCCACAACCCGTTTTGCGATAACGGCATTAAGCTCGTCAATAGCGACGGTTTTAAGATGGACGAGGACGTACTGGAGCTCATCGAGGACTACGTCGATGGCAAGAGCGAGGTGCCGCTGGCCACGGGCAACCACATCGGCGCCACGGTGGACTACATGCAGGGCCGCAACCGCTACATTGCCTCGCTCATCGCCAGCGCGAACTTTTCGCTGCAGGGCGTCAAGATCGGCATCGACTGCGCCAACGGCTCGGCGTCCTCGGTGGCCAAGCCGGTGTTCGACGCGCTGGGCGCCGACGTGCGCGTGATCAATGCCGCGCCTGATGGTTTTAACATCAACGTCGACTGCGGCTCCACGCATATGGAGCGTCTGCAGCGCCACGTGGTGGAGCAGGGCCTGGACGTGGGCTTTGCCTATGACGGCGATGCCGACCGCTGCCTGGCCGTGGACGAGCGCGGCCGCGTGGTCGATGGCGACCAGATCCTGTACATGTGCGGCGTGTACCTGAACAAGCACGGTCGCCTTTCGGGCGGTACCGTGGTTCCGACGATTGCCAGCAACTTTGGCCTGATCAAGTCGTTGGAGCTTGCCGGCCTAAGTGTCGTGACCAGCGGTGTGGGCGACCGTCACGTGTATGCCAAGATGCGCGAGGGCGGTTACAGCCTGGGCGGCGAGCAGACGGGCCATACGATCTTTGGCGATATCGAGCGCACGGGCGACGGCATTATGACCTCGCTGCGCGTGATGGAAGTGATCCGCGCCGAGCGCGAGACGCTCTCGCAGCTCACGGCTCCGTGCAAGCTGCTGCCGCAGGCGCAGGTGGCCGTGCGCGTGGCGGACAAGGACGCCGCGCTCGAGAACATGGGCGTGCAGAACGCCATCGCCGAGGCCGAGGCTGCGCTGGCAGGCGAGGGCCGCGTGCTCGTGCGCAAGAGCGGAACCGAGTCGGTTATCCGCGTGCTGGCCGAGGCGCCCGACCAAGCATCCGCCGATGCCGCCATGAAGCGCATCGCCAACGCACTCGAGGCTCTGTAGTTACGCGGTTTTACCAAACCGCGTAACTGCTCGACGCTGCAAACGCCCCTAAGCGGCAATCTGACGTTCAATTTCAAGGGCGCGACCAGAAGGTCAGCGCCCTTTCATTTCACGTCGCCTTGCTCGCTTAGGGTCGTTTTCGCTGACGTTGCCAAGACATTGGCGTCAACATGGTTGGCGTTGGCGATGGCGTGCTGGTCAATCCTTACAACTCGTACAGCGTGGTGAACTTGTCCTGCAGGTAGCTGCAGTAGTAGCGGGCGTCAAAGGCCATGCCGCAGGCGCCCTTGATGAGCTCCGGCGCGTCTTTGGCGCGACCCCACTGCCAAATGTGCTCGCCCAGCCACGCGCGAACGGGTGACAGATCGCCACTCGCGCAGGCACCGGTAAGGTCGACGCCGTCGCGGCACATGGCCGGCACAAACATGGCGTCGTAGGCGCTGCCCAGCGCATAGGTGGGGAAGTAGCCAAACGAGCCGCCGCTCCAGTGCGTGTCCTGCAGACAACCGCGCGTGTCGTCGGGAACGGGAAGGCCCAGGTACTCGTCCATAAAGCGGTTCCAAAGCGCGGGGATGTCCTTGGCCGTGGCCTCGCCGGCAAACAGCATGCGCTCAATCTGGTAGCGCACCATAATATGCAGCGGGTAGGTGAGCTCGTCGGCTTCGGTGCGGATCAGCGACGGCTGCGCAATGTTCACGGCGCAGTAGAGCGTGTCCTCGTCCACGTCGCCGTAGACCTCGGGCGCGTGACGGCGCAGTACCTGCAGCAGCGGTCCCATAAAGGCGCGGCTGCGGCCCACGGTGTTCTCAAAGAAGCGGCTCTGGCTCTCGTGGATGCCCATGGAAGTGCCGCCCTCCAGGCACGTGCGCGCATAAGCCGGATTGACGCCCAGCTCGTACATGGCATGTCCCGCCTCGTGGATGATGCTGTAGACGTTGGAGATGCAGTCGTCTTCGTAGATGTGCGTCGCGATGCGCGCATCACCCACGGCAAAGCCCTCGCTAAACGGGTGCTCAGTAAAGGCAAGCGTGGTGTCGTTCAGGTCCAGGCCGACGAGCTTCATAAGGTCGAAGCTCATGGCGCGCTGGGCAGCCTCGGGCACGCGGGCGTGCAAAAAGTCGGCAGCTGGCTGCTGGCCGCGCTCGCCGATGGCGTGCACGAGCGGAACGACCGTGGCCTTGACCTCATCGCAAAACGCGTCGAAGCTCTTGGCGGAAAGGCCACGCTCGTACTGGTCGAGCCAAACATCGTATGGGTCGCGCTTGGGGTCCATGAGCTCGGCCTGATGCTTAAGCTGGCCGACGATTCTATCCACATAGGGCTCAAAGCTCGCCCAGTCATTGGCCGTCTTGGCCTTGTGCCACACGGCGTCGGCCTCGCAGGTGAGCCTGGTCCAGGCCTCGGCCTCCTCGGTGGGAATGGCACTGGCCTCGCGCTGGTCGCGGCCGAGCACACGGATCTCGTCGAGCAGCTGCGGGTCGTCGATCTTGCCTCCGGAGACGGTCTCGCGTGCCAGCGAGCGCACAAGTTCGACAGACTTTTCGCTGGTCAGCAGCTTGTGATGCTCGCCGGCAAGGGTGCCCATGGCATCGGCGCGGGCCGCGGCGCCGTTGGCGGGGGCAATGGTCGCGCCATCGAACTCGGCAATCTTGAGCAGGTACTCGCGGGTCCACAGTTTGCCCTCGAGCTTGCGGAATTTTTTGACGGCCTTATCGACCTTCATGCCTTTGGATGTCTTGCCCGCTGCGGGCTCGGCCTTCTTATCGAGTTTCTTTCCCATACCTATATCCTTGATCTCGCAGGTCGAGCGCCACGGGTGGGCGTGCGGCCAGTTTGCACAGCTACCTGCCTTGTACCCAGTGCGAACAAAACGGAACGCGGCGATGCACACACAGAATGTGTTATCCTATAGCCCAATGCGTTGACGGAGAGGGTTTTGCCCGCCGCGTCGCCGGCAAGAGAGGGAAGGTCATGGGCTGCGAGCCTTCCTGCGGTGACAAGGGCCAAGCGTTCACTCCCGAGCAGCGACCTCA
>DBFVGT010000096.1:0-13619 GCA_048524725.1 Collinsella sp.
CATTGGCTCGAGGACTTTACGCGTCTGAAGGAGGCCGTCCCCAGCGACCTGATCTTGTGGAACAAACTGCTGGTGATGGGCGTTGCCCTGGGCGTTTCGAAAGAAGTGCTGCGACAGCTGGCCGAGGCCGTGCCTGCGGACCTGCGCAACAGCGACGATTTCTACGACAACTACCCCTGCTACTGGTGGTATTACCATCACTACGGCAACGAGTCCCCGCTCGATTCGTTCAACGATGTGTACCACGAGACCATCCACGAGCTGGCTTCGAGTTCCGATAGTTCGAGCGGCGGCAGCGGCGGCGGCTTTTCCGGTGGCGGCGGTGGCGGCGTCGGCGGAGGCGGCGGCGGAACGTTCTAGCGAGCGCTTGCTTTGGGGTGGATCTTTCTGGGCGGTTGCCAGGGAAGATTCATCCCATTTTTGTGCATCGAAACGGGTCAAACTTTCCGCTGAGGACCTTCGCACAAGGGGCAGTGGACAAAAAATACCAAATATGAGTACTGTTGCTGCGTTGGTCACATATGTTTGCACATAATAATGGGCTCCTAATGAGAGTACTCCTCGTTAGGAGCCCATTTTATTGAACATTTGGGGAGTTACGTCAGCTCGTGCAGCTGGTCGTCATGCCTATAAGCATCAAAAATGCCCCGAATCGCTGCTACTAAAAAGGTAACAGTACTCATATTTGATGTATTTTGACCACGGCTATCTACAAACCCCCTAGGCCACTCATTGGGGACAGACTTAAATGGCTAGTTGTTGGGGATCAGTCATTGGGGACGTTCTTAAATGACTAGGTGTGGCTGCTTGGGCTAGGCTGTTAGGTCGAGTTCGTAGAGAAAGCTTTCGCGCGGCATGTCGTGACGACGCTCTTCGCGGTTGGCGCGGTGCGTGGCCGTGCGCTTAAAGCCGTGCAACTCGTAGAACTTCCACGAGCAGTTGGAGTCGGTGTACAGGTGCGCCCTTGTCGCCCCGCGCGAGGACAGGTACGAGACCGCGGCATCGAGCAACACTGAGCCTACACCCAGGCCGTGGACATCGGGATCGACGGCGAGCAGCGTGACTTCGTTGTCGTGCGGCAACGGGCTGCTCTCGAGCAGGCGGTTGTTGGTTCGGATGGTTGCGCGCACAAACGAGAGATACTCGGCGCAGACATCGGGCTCCAGCTCGCGCATCTGCGATAGCAGCGCGCGTTCGGTATCCATCCAATGTTCCTTAACGGTGGCGCCGGAGCTCTGTCCCGCACGCGCGAGCGAAATGCCACGCGCCTGACCGTCGATTACGGCAACCTGCGAAAACGTCGATGACGAAAGGCAATAGGCGAGGTCGCACGCGGCCTCAAGGCGGTTGTACTCATCGTTATCCGAATTGTTATGCCAAAGCTGCTGCAGAATCAGCGCGATGGCGTCGAAGTCTTCGGTATCAAACGGTCGGTAGAGAACCCGCGAGACCATGGTGCCTCTTTCTTTTGCGGATGCATATCGAGCACAGTTCTACCACGCTATTGGCATCTAATTATGGTGCCCCTGTGTTCCATGAACTCACCGTGCCCATCCCCTCCGCGCGCAAGCTTTTTCTGCACATGCGCCCGTTGCGGGGTGCATCGATGCGCTCGATGCGCTACATTGAATCAGTATTTTCAATGCCGCTGCGCGAGCGCTGCAGATCGACGTATCACCGACTCACAGAGCACGGCGGCGTACCAGACAGGAGGACTGCATGGGATCTGATGTGAAGATCGCACGCGCGTTGATCTCGGTTACCGATAAGACGGGTGTCGTCGATTTCGCACGGACGCTGGTTGATGACTTTGGCGTCGAGATCATCTCTACGGGCGGCACGGCTCGTGCCATCGAGGACGCGGGCGTTCCCGTAACCCCCATCGAGGAGTTCACGGGCTATCCCGAGATGATGGACGGCCGCGTTAAGACCCTACACCCCAAGGTTCACGGCGCGCTGCTGGCCCGCCGCGATTCCGAGCAGCACATGCAGGAGGCCGCCCAGCACGGCATTAAGCTGATCGACCTGGTCGTCGTCAACCTGTACGAGTTCGAGAAGACCGTCGCCAACCCCGAGGTCACCTTTGCGGATGCCATTGAGCACATCGACATCGGTGGCCCCTCCATGTTGCGCTCTGCCGCCAAGAACGCCGTGAGCGTTACCGTTATCTCCGACCCGGCTGACTACGACGCCGTCCTGGCCGAGATGCACGAGACTGGCGGCTGCACCACGCTTGCCACCCGTCGTCGCCTGCAGGTGAAGGTCTACCAGACTACCGCCGCCTACGACACGGCTATCTCCCGTTGGCTTGCCGCCCAGGCAAGCGACGTGGCGGACACCTCTGCCAAGCTCGAGATCTCGCTGGAAAAGGTCGACGACCTGCGCTATGGCGAGAACCCGCAGCAGAAGGCCACGGTCTATCGCTTTGCCGAGGGCTGCGAGAACACCGCGAGCTCTCAGTTCCCGCTCGTGGGCTCCGAGCAGATCCAGGGCAAGCCGCTCAGCTACAACAACTATCTGGATGCCGATGCCGCTTGGAACCTGGTCCGCGAGTTCGACGAGCCGGCCTGCGTGATCCTCAAGCACCAGAACCCCTGCGGTTCCGCCGTCGCCGAGGACATCACGGCCGCCTACGACCGCGCTTTCGCCTGCGATCCCAAGAGCGCCTTCGGCGGCATCATCGCCTGCAACCGCGAGGTTCCCTTTGAGCTGGTTGAGCACTTCGCCGACCAGAACAAGCAGTTCGTCGAGGTCATCATCGCCCCGAGCTACACCGATGAGGCGCTCGAGCGCATGGCCAAGCGCCCCAACCTGCGCGTGCTGGCTACCGGCGGCGTGGACCACGGTGCCCAAGTGGAGCTGCGCTCCATCGACGGCGGCATGCTGGTGCAGGAGGTCGACCACGTGACCGAGGATCCCGCGACCTTCACGTTCCCCACCGACCGCAAGCCCACCGACGCTGAGATGGCCGAGCTCGAGTTTGCCTGGAAGGTCTGCAAGGGCGTTAAGTCCAACGCCATCTTGGTCTCCAAGGGTAAGGCCGGCATTGGCATGGGCCCGGGTCAGCCTAACCGCGTTGACTCTGCACTGCTTGCCTGCGAGCGCGCCGAGGACTTCTGCGAACGCGAGGGCGTGGAAAAGGGCGGCTTTGCCTGCGCAAGCGACGCGTTCTTCCCGTTCCGCGACAACGTCGACGTGCTTGCCGAGCATGGCGTGACCTGCATCATCCAGCCCGGCGGCTCCAAGCGCGACGACGAGAGCATCCAGGCCTGCAACGAGCATGGTATTGCGATGGTCTTCACCGGAGCCAGGCATTTTAGGCACTAGAGGCTTTCCCAAGCACCCGACCTTGCCCCTCAAACCGTCGCTTGCGTACATTTAGTACGCGGCGCTCCTCTTTCGGGGCAATCTCGGGCACTTGGAAAACCCTTAATGGGATGTTTCTCTATCCCATTAAACTGTTCGGTCGCCTGACCATATCGTCAAAATAATCTCTGCAAAAGACGGCTGCTCCGTTTGGAGGGCCGTCTTTTTGGTATAAGAGGACGGAATGACTAACACGAAAGGTATGACCATGCCCCAGATTGATGATGCCGAGCTGTTTGGCAATGCCGAGGATCAGCGTGCGTACGAGGACTTTTGCGCCAATCAGGAGGCGGTCGAGAAGTTCACGCTCGACAAGCCCGCGCTTGTCTGCCGTTGGCGCATGTTCAACAAAAAGGTGCCCATGCTCAACCGCCACATCCGCGCGCTGTCCGAGCGCCTGGTGCAGGGCGAGCCACTTACCCATAACATGCTCAGCTGGGCCAAGCAGCACGTTGAGTGGTCGCTAGCCGAGGGCGACTATACCGCGCACGACGGCGTGCTCATGCTGGTGATCGACATCAACGGCAACGCCGTCATGACAGTGGGGGAGTACGAGCCGCTCGCCGATACGTCGGCCAAGGCGCTGCGTGCCCGCTCCGCCGAGGCCCGCTCCGAGGCCGACGAAACCGGCGTGGCGCCCGAGCTGCTCGCTGCCGTCAACGACGGGGGGCTTGCCTTTGTGGCGCCGGCGGACGAGCGCCTGTGCGGCACGGCGACGCTCATCGAACAGCTGGCCCAGACCAAGGGCATCCCGGTCACGCGCGTAGACATCCCCGCTCAGCTCAAGGGCGCGCTGTTCCTGGTGAGCGACGAGCACGGTGTGGTCCCCGCAACCGAGACGGACGCCGCCGAGGCCGACGCCGCGACGGTCGCCTTCTTCGCCGAAGGCTACGAAAAGCTCCGTGCCCGCCGCTAAATGATTATTCTGGGACGGGGATTAAAGAATCATTTTGGTTCCCGCCACCGCTGCGAGTGCGAGGCGGACAAAACGCCCCCGCTCGCGAACAGTTCTGTCACCTTGGCGACGTGCGTGGCGCGCACCTGCAGTTTCGCAGCCATAATGGTGGCAAGACAACCAAGAGGGGAGCGGAATCCATGGCGCTAATCTATATCGTTGAGGACGACGAGCCCATTCGTCGTGAGCTTGTCGACATCCTTGCCCGCGCCGGGTTTGAAATCGAGGCCTGCGAATCGTTCGAGCATGTCTCGCGCGATATTCTCGCCGCCGCGCCCGACCTGGTGCTGCTCGACCTCACGCTTCCTGTCAAAGACGGCCAACACATCTGCCACGAAGTCCGTCGCGAATCCGAGGTCCCCATCATCGTCCTCACTTCGCGCACGACCGAGATCGACGAGGTCATGGCCATGACGCTCGGCGCGGACGATTTTATTTCCAAGCCCTATAGCGCGCGCGTGCTCGTGGCGCGCATCAACGCACTGCTGCGTCGCACCGCGGCGTCAGGCGAGCGCAGCACGCTCGTCCACAAGGGGCTGGAGCTCGACCTCGCCCGCTCTATGGTCACCAACACGGCGACCGGCGACAGCACCGAGCTCACCAAAAATGAGCTGCGCATTCTCTCGCTGCTCCTGAGCCGCGCGGGCAAGATCGTCTCGCGCTCGGCCATCATGCAGGACCTGTGGGACTCCGACGCCTTCGTGGACGACAATACGCTCACCGTCAACATCAACCGCCTGCGCACCACGCTCGAAAAAATCGGCATCAAGGGGTATTTGACGACGCATCGCGGCCAAGGCTATTCGGTCTAGGGGCCGGCTATGTCGTTTGGCAAGTTCTTTAAAGATGCACTGCTTCCCGTCGCCGTGTGGACGTGCGGCGTGCTGCTGAGCTGCTTTGTGCTGACGGTCGCCGGCGCACCCGTTTCTATCGTGGTCGTGGCGGTTGGCGTGTCCTTTATCTTCGGTATGCTCGGCATCGTGATCGAGTACGCTCGCCGTCGCCGTTTTCTGCGTCAGTTGGAGCGCGCGGCAGAGGAGCTCGAGAGTCCCGCATGGGTGCAGGAGATGGTGCAATGCCCAACCTATGCCGAGGGCGAGCTCGAGTACGAGGTCCTGTGCCGGGTGGGCAAAGCCGCCTGCGACGAGGTTGCCGAGGGCCGGCGTCGGACCGAAGACTATCGCGACTATATCGAGAGCTGGGTCCACGAGGCCAAGCTGCCCCTGGCGGCGGCTCACCTGATTCTGGAAAACCTCGACGGCGGCGCAGATGACCCAACACGTGTCGATGACCTGGGTCGCGAGTTGGCTCGCGTGGAACGCTATATCGACCAGGCGCTGTACTACGCGCGCTCGGAAGTCGTGGAGCGCGACTACCTGATTCGCCGCTGGGACCTTAAGACCTTGGTGACGGGTGCGATTCAGGCCAACGCGCGCGAGCTCATTGCGGCGCACGTGGCTCCGGTGTGCGAGAACCTCGACTTCGAGGTCTTTACCGACGAAAAATGGCTCGAGTTTATCCTGGGCCAGCTCATTCAGAACAGCATTAAATATGCGCGCGAGGACGGCGCGAAGATCGTGTTTTCGGGCGCGTTACTGGACGAGGGCCTGGCGAGCGAGCGCATCGAGCTCACCGTTGCGGACAACGGCTGCGGCGTGTGTGCGGCAGACCTGCCACGCGTGTTCGAGAAGGGCTTTACCGGCGACAACGGCCGCACCACCAAGCGCGCAACGGGCATCGGCCTCTACCTGGTGGCGCGCCTATGCTCCAAGATGGGCATCGACGTCACGGCGGCATCCGACTCCGGCGAAGGCTTTGTCGTAACGTTCGCCTTCTCGACGAACAAGTTCCAATACTTTGAGTAGCCGGGCCGTCTTGCGCTGCGGACGGCTATGTTCCCGAACGTGAACTTAGCTAAGGCAACTGGCGTTATGTTCCCGAACGTGAACATAACTATGAGGCTCAAATGGATCTCCCAAAACAAAAACGTGCAGCCCAAACAAAACGTGCCGCCCCAAACGGGGCGGCACGCCATCTTTTATCAGCCAACTCGCTGAAGTAAGGCTGCGAAGGCCGCGAGGCCGGGAGGGGTTTCCTAAGGGCACATCCCGCAGCCGCAACGCGGCGAGGACGTGCCCGTGGAAACCCCGCAGGCCCCGCGGCCGGTGGGAGCAACGCTACTTTACGACCAAAATGTCGCAGTCGGTATTGCGCAGCAGGAACGTCGAAATCGAACCCAGAAGCGCATACTTGATCGAGGACAGGCCGCGAGCGCCGCAGAGCACCAGGTCGGGCTTGACCACGTCGAGCATCTCGTCTTTGAGCGTCTCGCGAATACGACCGGCGCGTATCATGACCTCGACCTCGGGAATATCGGGATTGGCCTTGGCCTCTTCGAGCTGCTTTTCGATGGAGTTCTTAAAGGCCTCCTCCAGACCGTTGACCAAATCGACCGGATAGGAGCCGGCGCTCTCGAGCGCCGTGGAATCGATAACGTGGCCGATAATCAGCTTGGCGCCGTTGTTCGCGGCGACCTTGATGGCGCGTGCGAGCACAAAATCCTGCTGCTCAGTACCGTCGAGTGAAACAAATACCTTGGTGTAACCCTCGTTCATGGTTTCCTCCTTGGTCTATCGCACGGGCGCGGGGCTCGTGCGTCGGGCGGGCGCGGGTGCGTTGACCGCCGGACACTTTATCTTGTTGCAGTTATACCCAAGGATTTCGGTTTAACTGCTCGCAATTCTGTGAACGGGCGAGTTTTTTGGTAAGGGTAGGCGCGGTCGCACCGCCAACGGTTGATAATGGGACATCGCCCGCATCGTCCGCAGAACATCTACCGGCGGGTGTCTAACGAGGGGGTCCCTTTGGATATTATCGAGCTTCTAAAATCTGCCTTCATGGGCCTGGTCGAGGGCATCACCGAATGGCTGCCCGTTTCGTCGACGGGCCACATGATCTTGGTGGACGAGTTCGTCAAGATGAACGTGAGCGAGACGTTCTGGAATATGTTCCTGGTCGTGATTCAGCTCGGCGCCATTCTGGCCGTCTGCGTGCTGTTTTTCCACGAGCTCAACCCGTTCTCGCCCAGCAAGGGCAAGGAGGGCCGTCGCGACACCTGGGTGCTGTGGGGCAAGATTGTGCTCGGTTGCATTCCTGCGGCGGCGATCGGCCTGCCGCTCAACGACTGGATGGAGGAGCATTTCTACAACGCTCCCGTCGTGGCGCTGGCGCTCATTGTGTACGGCGTGCTGTTTATCGTGATCGAGAACTGGCGCGCGAGCAAGCGCGAGGAAATGGCCGTTGCCGGTTCGTTTGGTTCGCGTGCTGTGGTGTCGGGTGGACGTCCCGCCGGTGCGCACTTTGCGGCGCCCCCCACGGCTACCGCTGAGGATGAGGACGATGACGAGAATCTGGACTTTGGTTCCATCGCCACGCTCGAGGACCTCAGCTGGAAGACTGCGCTGGGTATCGGCTGCTTCCAGGTGCTTTCGCTGGTGCCTGGTACGTCTCGCTCCGGTTCTACCATCATCGGCGGCCTGCTTTTGGGCTGCACGCGCTCGGTGGCGTCTAAGTTTACGTTCTTCCTGGCTATTCCCGTTATGTTTGGCGCGAGTGCGCTCAAGCTGGTCAAGTACTTCATCAAGGGCGGCACGTTCGGCACCAACGAGATCGCCATCTTGGGCGTGGGCTGCGTTGTGGCCCTTGTGGTTTCGCTCATCGCCATCAAGTGGCTCATGGGCTTCGTCCGCCGTCACGACTTCAAGTGCTTCGGAGTCTACCGCATCATCCTGGGCATCGTAGTGCTCGCATACTTCTTCGTTCTGGAGCCCATGCTCGGCCTGTAACTTGGTTGACGCTGCGCGGCGGCCAGAGCGACAACTTGTCATTCAAAGAGGGCGGCATGACCAAAAGGTCTATGCCGTCCTCTTTTTTGGGCGATGGGGCGGGCCTGACGGCGGCGCACGGAGTCGTGGTGTGATTTGCGTCGGTGTCCGCGCGGCTCGGTATACTGGTACGGCTCAAACTATGGCGCTGCCCGCAGGCGCGCCGTCTGTCAGATGAGGAGTCGCCCATGACCCAGCCCTTGCCCTGGGAAAAGAACGCCGCGGTACCCGTGCCGCCCGCGCCGGAACCCGTGCCGCTCGATGCATACACCGCCCCCGCTGCGCCGGAGCCCGAGCTCGTTCCGCTCGACATCTATGACGCTCCCGCGCCGGCGCCCAAGCCTATCAAGCCGCTCGTCGACATCGACAGCCTTAATCCCGCCCAGCGCGAGGCGGTCCTGTCCACCGAGGGCCCGTTGCTGGTGCTCGCCGGCGCCGGCTCGGGCAAGACCCGCGTCTTGACCTTCCGCATCGCACATATGCTCGGCGACCTGGGCGTTAAGCCTTGGCAGGTTCTTGCCATTACGTTTACCAACAAGGCTGCGGCCGAGATGCGCGAGCGTCTGGCGGCACTCATCCCCAGCGGCACTCGTGGCATGTGGGTGTGCACCTTCCATGCCATGTGCGTGCGCATGCTGCGCGAGGACGCCGACCTGCTGGGCTATACCGGTCAATTCACCATCTACGATGACGACGACTCAAAGCGCATGGTGCGCGACATTATGCAGGCGCTCGGCATCGAGCAAAAGCAGTTCCCCATCAACATGATCCGCAGCAAGATCAGCTCTGCTAAAAACGCCATGATCGGGCCCGAGGACATGCTCAAGAGCGCCGATAGCCCCAACGACAAAAAGGCCGCGCAAGTCTACCTGGAGCTGGAGCGCCGCCTGCGCGCCGCCAACGCGATGGACTTCGACGACCTGCTCGTGCGCACGCTCGAGCTACTGCGCACCCGCCCCGAGGTGCTCGACAAGTACCAGGAGCGCTTCCGCTACATTAGCGTCGACGAGTATCAGGACACCAACCACGTCCAGTACGAGATCGCCAACCTGCTGGCCGCCAAGTACCAAAACCTTATGGTCGTGGGCGACGATGACCAGTCCATTTACAGCTGGCGTGGCGCCGACATCACCAACATCCTGGACTTTGAGCAGGACTTTAAAAACTGCAAGACCGTCAAGCTGGAGCAGAACTATCGCTCTACGGGTCATATCCTGAGCGCCGCCAACGCCGTGGTGCGTCACAACTCGCAGCGCAAGGACAAGCGCCTGTTTACGGCCGAGGGCGATGGCGAGAAGATTCAGGCTTTCCAGGCAAGCGACGAGCGCGACGAAGGTCGCTGGATTGCCGGCGAGATCGAAAAGCTGCATGCCAAGGGTACAAGCTACGACGATATCGCCGTGTTCTACCGCACCAACGCCCAGTCGCGTATCCTCGAAGATATGTTCCTGCGCGCGGGCGTGCCCTACAAGATCGTCGGCGGCACGCGATTCTTCGACCGCGCCGAGATTCGCGACGTCATGGCCTACCTCAAGATGATCGTGAACCCGGCCGACGAGATGAGCGTCAAGCGCGTCATCAACACGCCGCGCCGCGGCATCGGCTCCACCTCGATCCAAAAGATCGAGCAGCTGGCGCGCGACAACCGCTGCTCGTTCTTCCAGGCCTGCGAGATCGCAACAGCCGAGACGGGCATGTTTAGTGCCAAGGTGCGCAACGGCCTGTCGAGTTTTGTGGCGCTGGTGCGCGAGGGCCGCCGCATGGACGGCGAGCTCAAGGACGTCGTCGAGATGATTGTCGATAGGACGGGCCTGCTGCAGGCGTTTCGCGCCGAGGGCACCATGGAGTCCGAGAGCCGCGCCGAGAACATCCAGGAATTCCTGGGCGTCGCCGCCGAATTTGAGGAGACGCACGAGGATATCGAGGGTACGCTCGAGAGTCTAGAAGAGCTGCGCGCGGCCGGTGTTGCCGACGTGCCGTCCGTCGCCGAGTCCGAGTCCGTCGTGGTGAGTGCGCCCGCGTCCGAGCCGGAGCCGTCCGCTCCGGCATCCTCGTTTGAGGCACTTGTCGGCGCTCGTGACGCCGCGGGCTCCAATCCGCTCGATAGCCTAGCCGCCCCGGCGCTCTCGCCGCAGGATGCCCTGGCCGCCGCCATCGCGGGCAACGCGTATGCCGTGCCAACAGAGCTACCGGCGGGCGCCGTGCATGCCGACGAGATCGAGCGCACCTACGGTCCGCTCACCTGTAAGGCACTGCCGGCACTCATGGAGTGGCTGGCCCTGCGCTCCGACTTGGATTCCCTGGCCGGCGAGACACATGCCATCACCATGATGACCATCCACTCCGCTAAGGGCCTGGAGTTCCCCGCGGTGTTCGTGGCCGGCATGGAGGAGGGTATCTTCCCGCACGTGCACGACTTTGGCGGTAGTGACGATCCGGGCAAGCTCGAGGAAGAGCGTCGCCTGGCCTACGTCGCCATCACGCGTGCTCGCAAGCGCCTGTTCCTGACCTATGCGGCCACGCGTCGCACTTACGGCTCGACCTCTGCCAACCCGCGCTCGCGCTTCCTCAACGAGATTCCGTTTGAGGATATCGAGTTTAGCGGTATCGGTTCTGCCGGTTTTGAGGGCACGGGCTGGGAGAAACGCGGCGACCGTCACGGCACCTTTGGCTCGGGCATGGGCTCGGATATGTATGGCGGCAAGGTGTTTGGCTCGCATACGCGCTCGACCGGCGGTTCCGGTTCGCGCGGCGGATCGAGCTTCGACGATTTCTTTGGCGGCAGCAGCTATGGGACCGAGCGCCATCGTGGGGTCTCGCCCGACGCCGGCCGTGTTGCCTCGACCTTTGGCTCGGGCGCGCCGCGAGCCAAAAAGCCGTCGTCCAAGGTGTCGCCGACGGTGGAGCGCAAGGTCGATCGCGCCAGCGCGTCGCAGGACTTTGCCGCGGGCGATACCGTGAGCCACAAGACCTTTGGCACGGGTACCGTGATCTCGGTCGCCGGAGACATGATCGAGGTGCAGTTCGAAAAAACCGGCCAGACCAAAAAGCTCATGAAGGGCTTCGCACCTATCGTCAAGCTGTCGTAATCCCAGCGGACCTGGGCGGGCGTATAGGGCAACATCGCCTGCTCGGACAGTCCTGCGCAAGACGGAGAGCACATTCAGTGCTCTCCTTTGCGTGCGGAACTCGCGATCGATGTTGCCCTATACGCCCGCCCAGGTCCTTAGATAACGCTGCTTGCGAACGTCGCTCTGCTCGTTCGCTTTTTGGTCTGGAGAGCCGGGTGGGCTGATATATAGATACGAGTAGGGGCTCCTCCGTTGATGAACGGGGGAGCCCCTTGTTTCGTTTTGGTTGTTGTTGCGACCTAGAGGTGGCTGATGATCAGTTCCATCTTGCCTTTGAGGTCAATGGAGCTGACGGTACTGGGTGCCAGCAGGTGACTGCCCTTGTGGACGGGGTCGCCGCAGACGGTGCCTTCGCCGTCGATGACCGACAGGCACATGAAGGGCCAGCGCTGCTCGAGGGTCTTGCTGCCGTCGACGCGCACGCGATCGACGGTGTAGCAGGGGTTGGACTCGAGCTCGGTCACGCCATCGACCTCGGGCGCGGTCACCGTGCCGTCGGTCGGAGCCTGCGCGTTAAAGTCGATGCAATCGAGGCTCTGCTCAATGTGCAGCGGGCGCAGCTTGCCGTCGGTGCCGGGGCGGTCGTAGTCGTACAGGCGATACGTCACGTCGCTCGATTGCTGCGTCTCTAAAATGAGCGTGCCGGTCTTGATGGCGTGCACGGTACCGGAATCAATCTGGAAAAAGTCACCCTTGTGAATCGGCAGCACGTTGAGCATGTCGTCCCAGCGGCCGTCTTCGATCATCTGTGCGGCCTCGGCACGATCCTTGGCGCGCTGCCCGACGATAATCGTGGCGCCGGGCTCGCAGTCCAGCACGTACCAGCACTCGGTCTTGCCCAGGCTACCGTTCTCATGCTCGGCGGCGTACTCGTCGTCGGGGTGAATCTGGATCGAAAGGTCGTCCTTGGCGTCCAGGATCTTAATGAGCAGCGGGAACTCCTTGCCCTCGCAGTTGCCAAAGAGCTCGCGGTGCTCGGCCCACAGCCACGACAGTGTGTGGCCGGCATACGGGCCCTCCGCGATCTGGCAGTCGCCGTTGGGGTGGGCCGAGATAGCCCAACACTCACCGATGGGACCCTCGGGAATGTCGTAACCAAATACGGTTTCGAGCTGGCGGCCGCCCCAGATCTTCTCGTGGAAAATCGGCGTCAGTTTAATCAAATCGGACATGTTCATACTCCCATGGTGTTGCGCGGCCGCCCGCTCTAATCGAGTCATAACGAGCGCCCGCATGACTACAAAAACCTATGCCAACGTTACGTTGTGCAGCTCAAAGCGGTCGCCGACGTTGCGCGAAATCGAGTACTCAAAGGCGTTGCCGCCATCCAAAAAGCCAATCTGGTTGAGTTCGAGCAGGGGAGCGCCGGGTTTGGTGCCCAGACGCTCGGCCTCTTCCTCGGTTGCCGCCACGGCGCGGATGGTGCGGTGGAAGCTCGAAATCTTCAGCCCGCATTGCTCGCGGATAAAGCTATAGACCGATCCGTATAGGTCCTTCTTTTTAAGGCCCGGTATCAGCTCGAGAGGCATGTAGGTGTACTCGATGACGATGGGCTTCTCGTCGACCTGGCGCACGCGCACGATGTGATAGGCAAAGTCGTCCTCGGCAATTCCCAGCTGAGTTGCGACGTCCGCTGGTGGATTGACAATCGAGAAATCGTAGACCACCGAGGTCACCTTCTCCCCGCGGTGCTCATACGAAAAGCCCTGGGCGCGGTCGTTTTTGCCCTGGAAAAACGCCTGGTCGGGAAGACCCGCCGTGTCCTTAACGTAGGTGCCCGACCCGCGACGGCTGGTAACAAGACCCTCCTCGGTGATCTGCTCGATCGCGCGCTTGACGGTGATCTTGGAAACGCTATAGAGCTCGCAGAACTCAACGACGGTGGGTAGCTTGTCGCCCGGTTTAAGAGCGCCGTCCTCGATGCTTCGACGGATATCTGCAGCTATCGCCTCGTATTTGGGAATCATGGAACCTCCTTTCCGGCTTGATTGAGTACAGAAGAAAGTATAGTCAACACCTAAGCATCCCTATTGCGTTTTTGAAAAGTTCGAGAAAGGTTTAATTAAAAAACGCTTCTCTTTAAAAACTAGAGCGCTCTAAATGAATATGCACTCGAATAATGTGGTATTGAGCAAATTGATCGGCTCGAAGATGGGGTTGGGCCGTTTTGCCGCCCAGCGAACCGAATCTCATGCCTTGCGTTTTCCCAGATAAAACCTGCCAAAACAAACCTGTCCCTTTTTGACAGGTTTTTGCCTGGGGAGCGGTACCATACAGGCAATG
>DBFVGT010000097.1:0-12439 GCA_048524725.1 Collinsella sp.
TGGAGCGGGCGACGGGAATCGAACCCGCGTCATCAGCTTGGAAGGCTGGGGTTCTACCATTGAACTACGCCCGCAAGATATGGTCGGGACGACAGGATTTGAACCTGCGACATCCTGCTCCCAAAGCAGGCGCGCTACCAAACTGCGCCACGTCCCGAAGGTGTTGAGCAGCTAAGGTCTAAACCTTGCGTGTCCCAAAGCGAAGGAAATTATAGGGGAGACTCCCCGCCTGTGCAAGCGACGATACCCTAGCTCCTCGAATGTACGACAAACCAGCTGTGGAGCAGGCCGATCACAAACGCCACCACGGCAACCGGCGCCCACGCGGCTCCAATGTCTGCCAGCGGCAGCGCATCGAACGGCAGCCACGCGCCCGTAAAGAACGCATCGCGGACCGAGGTAATCACGCTCTGCACTGCGACAACGCCGCCGACCCAGACCCACACCTGCGGATGCGCGTCGCAAAAACCGTGCACCAGACCCATAAGCACCAGCACGATGGCGACGGGGTACAGGGCGTTGAGCATGGGCACCGAGAACATAAGAATCACGTCGAGGCCCACGTTGGAAAGCACGCACGAAAACGCCGCGAACACAAAGGCGAGAACAGCAAAGGGACGACGCATGGCCTCCTCGGAAGCCTCCGCTCCCCCTTTGACCACATACGTCTCGCAGAAATAGCGCGAACAGCAGCTGATAAGGCCAATGCACACGTTCATGCAAGCGAGGAAGAAGATCGCAAAGACCACGACCGTGCCGGCGAGGCCAAAGTGCATAGAGGCGGAACGGGCGAGGATGGCGGCACCGTTGGTGGCATCGGGCATCACGGTGCTGAGCTGCGCGCCGGCAAGGCCCAAGCCGCAGTAGATGATGGCCATGAGCACACCGGCGATCACGCCGGAGCGCGAAATCTCGAAGGCAACGCGCTTGTCATCGGTAACACCCAGCTCGTGGATGGTCTCGGCGATGATGATGCCAAAGGCGAGCGACGCGAGCAGGTCCATGGTCTGATAGCCGGTCAAAAAGCCCTGTACGGCAGCGCCAGCATTATAGGGAGCCTGCGGCGCGGCAGCGGAGCCCAGCGGCGAGACCACAGCGGCACCCACGACCAATACGATAAGGGCAATGAGCGCGGGGCCCGTAATGCGGCCGAGCACGCGCGTGATGACGCCGGGGCGCAGCGTGAGCGCAAACGCGATGATAAAGAATCCAACGGCAAACACCAGGCGTGCCGTGCTGAGCGAGACGCCCTCGGGCAGCAGCGGCACCAGCATCTCGAAGGCCGTGGAGCTCGTGCGCGGAATGGCCAGGCACGGGCCAATGGCCAGATACACCGCCGCAACAAAGAACTCGCCAAACTTGGGGTGCACGCGGCCGGCAAGCTCGCGCGCCGTTCCGGCAAGCGCAACGGCGATAAAGCCCATGACGGGCAGGCCGATGGCGGCAATGAGAAAGCCAAGCATGGCAACCGGCGTGGCAGAGCCTGCCTGCAGCGCCAGCAGCGGCGGGATAATAAGGTTGCCGGCGCCAAAGAGCATCGAGAACAGGGCGATGCCGACGGTGAGGACATGGTCGGAGCGCAGACCGCGCGGGGCGGATGAAGCCATGGGACCACCTTTCGGGTCGAATCAAAAACGGGACGGGCACAAGACCCGTCCCGCAAGTATATACGCTTTAGCAGGCTAAATCGCGCACAGCTTCAATCTAGCCACCCCTTTTGAGCCGTTACGCGTCCGAGCGACGACGACGCAGCAGCTCGAGCGCTATTGCGATAAGCGCAACGGCGCCCGCAGCCACGGCGACGGCCAATGGCGCGTGATCGCCCGTATCGGCGAGCTGCTGAGCGCTCGACTTGGAAGATTCCTTCTTGCCGGAGTTTTCCGCGCCCGATGCCTTTGCCTTATCAGCTGCGGAGTCATCCGAACTACCGGGTTTTGTCGGATCCTTTGAATCCGGCTGGTCCGAATCGGGCGTTCCGGGCTTTTCCGGCTCCGGCTTACTCGGGTTGTCGGGCTCAGGCTTATCCGGGTTATCCGGGTCCGGCTTGTCCGGCTGATCAGGCTCCGGTTTGCCGGGCTCGGGCCTGCCCGGGTCAGGCTGGTCGGGCTCGGGCTTGTCCGGCTGGTCCGGGTCAGGCTGGTCCGGGTCCGGCTTGTCCGGATCGGGTCCATCGGGCTTGTCCGGATCGGGAACCACCGGGTCCGGGTCGACAGGCTCTTGCTTCTTCTTCACCGTCAGCGTACCGGGCTCAACCGTGACATCAAAGTTCGGGTCGGTGACCGTCGCCTCGATCTGGTACTCGCCCGCCGGAGAACTCTCATCGGCGACGCAGGAGTACTCGACCTTCACGCCCGAGGTATCGGCCGAGCTCTTTAGGCTCGAGGTAAAGGCGGGATTCATCTCTCCCTCGAAGCGTTCAACATCGTCGACTTTTACCTTAAGCTTCGTCGGCGCAATCCTGAACTTGCGCGAGGCGGCGCCGATATACCCGTTGCTTCGCAGCGTGGCAACGGCGCGATACGTGCCGGCATCGGTCGGGGCCTCACTCGACGAATAGTGCGTGCCGCCCGTCCCGTAATACCTGACCCTCAGGTCACCTTCGCAGGCCTTGGGAACCCCCGTGACCTCGGGCGCCTGGGCGTCACCGCTATAGACGAAGTTGCCGCCCTCAAATGCAAGCTTGACCCGCTTCGCCTGAACGACCAGAACAAAGTGCGCGGTCCCGGTCTCACCCCGAGCGTCCTTGCACGTGATGTCAAAGCTAGACACTCCGGCCTTGGACGGGGTGCCCGAGAGCGTCAGGCCGCCCGCTGTGCGGGTGAGCTTAAACCCGTCGGGGAGCTTAGCTACGTCCCACGCGTACTCATATGGAGCTTCGCCACCCGCGGCGCCCGAAATCGTCGCGCGATACGTGCTATGCGCACGTGCGACCGGCAGCAGACCGCCGTTGAACACAAGGGCATCCCGGGGCACAACGGAAACGACGGCACGATCGCTTTCCACCTGCGTCTCGGTACCAAGGTAGCGCTGGGTGACGCGGCAGAAATACTCGCCGGCGCAATCGTCATCGAGGCCCTCGATGAGGAGCGTCTCCCCCGTCTCGCCCTCGAGCGCCACGGCCTCGCCGCCCACCATGTGGAACCATTGATAGGACAGTTCGACATCAGCGGCGGAACCCGTAGACGAGGACGCGTGGTCGAGGACGCCCTTGCCCGCCTCGGCAGCAACCGAGAGCACGACAGCATCGCTCTCGTGGGCGCTCGCGTCCTGCGGCTGCGCAATCACCTTTGGAGCGTCCGCTTTCGCGAACTCGAACGCAATCTCGTGCGACGCGGTGACGCCACTCAGCGTGACCTCGTACGCTCCGCCCTCATAGTCGGAGATATCGAGATCGATAGCCTTGTCCGAGCCGGCTTCCGTGACCGTCACCAGCTCGAGGTAGCAGCCCTCGTCGGGCGTCGCCGAGAGCGTCACGTCGCCGCCCGCATCAACGGTGACGGAAGCGTTGTCGACCGAACCGTTGACCGCCTTTGCCGTCACCTCAATGCGCTCGGGCTTGTCCGGGTTATCGGGCTCGGGGTTATCAGGGTCGGGATTATCGGGATCCGGCTTGGGGCCCGGATCAGGATTATCAGGTTCAGGGTTAGGATCCGGGTCGGGGTTAGGATCCGGATCAGGCTGATCGGGGTCCGGATTGTCCGGATCCGGAACCACCGGGTTGGGATTGACGGGCTCCTGCTTCTTTTTCACCGTCAGCGTTCCGGGCACGACCTCGACATCGAAGTTCGGGTCGGCGACCGTCGCGCCGATCTGGTACTCGCCAGCAGGAGAGCTCTCATCGGCATCGCAGGAGTACTCGGCCTTCACACGCGAAGTGTCAACCGCACTCTCCAGGCTCGAGGTAAACGCTGGGTTCGCCTCTCCCTCGAAGCGCTCGGCGTCGTCAACCTTCACCTTGAGCTTTGCCGGAGCGATCTCGAACTGGCAGGTAGCGGCACCGATGTAGCCGTGGCTGCGCAGCGTGGCGACAGCGCGGTACGTGCCGGCATCGGTCGGGGCCTCCGTCGAGGAATATTGCGTGCTTCCGGTACCGAAGTACCAGACCCTAAGGTCGCCCTTGCAGACCTTAGGGGCACCGGAAACTTCAGGCGTCTGCGGTGCGCCATTAAAGGTATAGTCGCCATCCGTAAACGTAAGTATTACGTGCTTTGCCTGGACAACGAGCGCAAAGCGGGCAGTCGTGGCCTCGCCACGAGCATCCGTGCACGTGATATCAAAGGCGGAAACGCCCGTCTTGGACGGGATGCCCGAGAGCGTCAGACCGCCCGGTGTACGGGAAAGCTTGAGCCCGTCGGGGAGCTTCGTCTCATCCCATGCGTACTCGTACGGAGCCTTGCCGCCCGCGGCCCCGGCAATCGTGGCGATGTACGTGCCGTGCGCACTCGCTGCCGGTAGCAGGTCGCCGTTGAACACAAGGGTGTCCCAGGCAACGACGGAGACGGAAGCACAATCACTGTCCGCCTGCTTCTCAGCACCAAGGTAACGTTGAGTGATGCGGCAGAAGTACTCGCCGGCTTTCTCGTCATCGAGATCCGCGAGCGAGAGCGTCTCCCCCGTCTCGCCATCGAGCGCCACAGCCTTGCCATTCGCCATGCGGAACCACTGGTAGGAAAGCTCAACCTCGGCAGCGCAACCCGTGGACGAGGCCGCGTGGTCGGCGACGTTCTTGCCTGCCTCGGCAGCGACCGAGAGCGCGACGGCATCGCCCTCGTGGACGCTCACGTCCTGCGGCTGCGCGACCACACGCGGAGCGTCCGCCTTCGCAAACTCGAACGCGACC
The DNA here is from genome assembly GCA_048524725.1 of Collinsella sp. Taxonomy (GTDB): domain Bacteria; phylum Actinomycetota; class Coriobacteriia; order Coriobacteriales; family Coriobacteriaceae; genus Collinsella. The sequence continues at coordinate 4,841 of DBFVGT010000097.1, forward strand.
TCCCGCGATGTGGTGACATCGCTCAGCGTGACCTTGTACGCCCCGCCCTTGTAATCAGAAATGTCGAGGTCAACGGTCGCATCTGAGCCGGCCTGCGCGACCGTCACGCGCTCGAGGTAGCAGCCCTCGTCGGGCGTCGCCGAGACGGTCGCATCCCCGCCCTCAACGACCGAAACCAAGTCGTTGTCGACCGAACCGTTGACTGCCTTCGCCGTCACCTTGTAATGTTCGGGCTTCTTCTTGACCGTCAGCGTACCGGGGTCGACCGCGACATCAAAGTTCGGATCGGCAACCGCCGCGTCGATCTGGTACTCACCCGCCGGCGATTTCTTATTCGCCGAGCAGAAGTACGTAACTTTAACGTCCGAGGTGTCGCAACGGCTCACCAAGCTGGAGGTAAACTCGGGATTTTCCTGGCCCTCAAAGCGCTCGGCATCGTCGACCTTCACCAGCAACTGGGCAGGTGCAACGGAAACCGTCAACTCGACGTCCTCGGCGGCAAGATAGTTTCGAGACGCCTTGGCATGGGCGACAACACGTGCCGTACCGGCAGCCTTCACCGTCGCGCAGCGTCCCTTAATCGAAACCGGGCCCCTATCGTCATCGGAATCGACCAGCTCAAAGCTCACGGGAGTCTGGGCAACGTTGTTAAACACAATGGGGTCTCCACCATACACGCCCGAATAGCTTGTCGTTCCCGTAATGACCTGGCTCGCCTTTGTAATCGAGAACTCGGCGGACTCTTTACCCTGATAGTTGGAGTCAGTCACCTTAACCGTGACGCGGTAGTTACCGCTGTCGCACGGCTCCAGCGCCGTCGGACCATAGGACGTTCCATCTATACCGCAATAGGCAACGGAATAGCCAGACGTATCAAGGCCGGCAACCGCAACCGCCGCACCGTGTCGTGCGCCATCGTATGTCACATCAGACGTCTCGATCGAAATGTCGACCGGGGCCTTCTCGATCGTGAAGTCACAGGAGGCATTACCGACATATCCCTTGGCGTCGAGCGTCACCACCGCACGATACGTGCCGGCATCCACCGGCGCCTGATCCGACGAGTAATGTGTGTCGCCCGTGCCAACATAGGTCAGTTTGACATCGTCCTCGCAACCCTCGGGCACGCCCGAAAGCTCCGGGGCCTGCGCCGTCGCGTTGTAGGTAAAGGTCTGGCCCTCAAATGTAAGCGGGGCTTCCTTCGCCTTCACGAGCAGCGCGAAGTGCGCATCGCACTTGTTGCCCAGGTCATCAGTGCACCCAATCTTGAAGCTATGCACACCCGTAGCCGCAGGCACGCCCGAGAGTACCAAGGCGCCCGATCCGTCATCTGCCAGCGTCAGCTGCATGCCCTCAGGAACCTCAACATCATCCAAGTTGTACGCATACGGTGCCTTGCCGCCCGTAGCGCCCGCAATCACGACGCGGTACTCATCGTGAGCGGTCGCCACCGGCAGCACGCGCCCGTTAAACACAAGTGCTTCTCGCGGCACGATGGATACCTTCGCATGTTCGGTATCCGTCTTTGTCACCGTGCCCAGGTAGTTCTGCGTAATGCGACAGAAATACTCACCTTCGCCGTCGCTGTCGAGCTGGGTGATCGAAAGCGTCTCCCCCGTCTCGCCCTTCAGCGCCACCGCCTTGCCGCCATCGTCAGACACGCGATACCACTGGTAGCTCAGCTTGACGTCTGCAGCGGATCCAGAAGACACGGCCGCATGGACGCGAACGTTGCGCCCCGCCTCCGCGGCAACCGAAAGTTCAACCGGATCGCCCTCATAAGCACTTGCATCCTGCGGCTGAGCGAGCACCTCCGGAGCCGCAGCCTTTGCGAATTCAAACGTGACCTGCTGCGGAGCACTCACGCCACTCAGCGTGACCTCATACGCCCCACCCTTATAGTCAGAAATATCAAGGTCATAGGCATTGCCGGCCGAACCATCCTCGCCAGCCTCTTCGGCAACGGTCACGCGCGTCAGGTAGCAGCCCTCATCGGGCGCCGCCGAAAGCGTCACCTTGCCATCCGTGGCGACCAAAGCAGACTCCGGATCAACCGATCCGTTGACCGCTCGGGCCGTCACCTTGTACTTAGGCGCCTCCGCAAAGCGCGCCTCGACAGTCATGTTGTCCTCGGGGACAAACGTCCAGGTAGCATCCGTGCTCAGCGGCTCATCGCCCAGCGACCCGTCGTCGTTGCGTGCATACCACCCATCGAACACATAGCCCGCATCGGGAACGGCAGTCAGGGTCGTGGACTCACCGTTCTCGACTTCGTTGGTCACGGCATAGCCCAGAGATTCGTCCTCGGAGGAACCCTCGACGTGTCCGCCCTGACGCGAATCCACCGCCGTAACCGTCATCGACGCCCGCTCATAAACGGCCGTAAAAGTACGGTTGCCAAACACAACGCGGTTGATCACTGGCGTGGCACCCACAGGCATGCCGTTCTCGTCGACCCAGTATTTAAACTTCCAACCCTTGTGCGGCACGGTAAACATAATCGCCGCGGAGTGGTAGGAGCCGCCGGTACCAAGCGCAACCATGCTAAAGCCCGCGTCCTTGGGATACGTAGCAACCTGAACATCACAGCCCGTCTCATAGAACACGGCCGTAAGCTGCCTATTCTCCTTTGCGGTACCGATATAGAACGCGCTGTAGCTCACCGTGACACCCGCATCGTCGACCCAATGCGAGAAGTGGTACTTCTTCCACGGGATCGCGATCGCCATAAACATGTCGCCCCTGTCGTATGACCTGCTGCCGGCAGGAATGCCGTCGACCAGAAGGGCCGTACCGCGGAAGATGGACGAGCCGGTGACGGTAATGGTCACCTGTCCATCGGATTCGAACTGCGCGTAGTACGTTATGTCTTGCGTGACGGTCACATCGAGAGTCGTCGCAGTCTCGACAATCGAGGTGCCCTCCTTATCGGTGCTCCAGCCCACAAAGCGATAGCCCATACCGGCAACAGCGGTCAGTTCCACCTGATCGCCCACGGCAAAGCTGCCGCTGCCCGTAGCACGGCAGCCCCTGTTCGATGCCTTGTCCTTCACCACGACCTCGCCCGTAACGGTCACCTCGTACGGATCGGCAAACACGGCCCGGAGCTCCAACGTATCGTCCTCGAGCCCCTCGACCATATCCTTGTCGAGCTTAACCCAACAATGGGCGTCGCAGCTCAGCAGCGACTTGTTGCCCTCGGCATCCAGGACATACCAGCCGACAAAACGTTTGGTTCCCATAGGCGTAGCGTTGAGTTCGACCGTATCACCGAATTGATAGGCACCCTCTCCGCTCAGGGTACCAACGCTATCGTCACTCGCGCTCAAAACGACCTGATAGGACTTAGGCGTAAAGGTCGCCGTATAGGTGGCGTCACCTGTGACCTTAACGGTATAGTCGGCGTTCTCGCTGACTGACTCGCCCTTGTCGTCCGTCCAACCCGCAAACGAATACCCGGTGTTGGCGATCGCACGAAGCGTTGCGCGGTCGCCGGCCTCATAGCCACCAAAACCGCTCACGGCTCCGCCCTCGGCAGGCGAAGCAACGGTATGCACGACATACGAACCCGACGCAAAGACGGCATAGAGCGACGTGTCCTCACGCACGGTAAATCGATATGTTTTCTTGGAGCTCACGCACGTGCCGTTCTGGAACCAGCCCACAAAAGCCGTATCCTCGGCGGCGATAGCGCGCACGGTTGCAACCTGTCCGGCGGCATACGCCCCCGCACCCTCGACCGTGCCCATGTTCTCTTCGCAGGAGACGTCCACCGTATATTGCTTTGCCGAGAACACGGCCTGGAGCGTCGTGTCGGACGTTGGCATCACGTGATAGGTGCTATCACGGCTTACCACGGCGCCCGAAGCATCGGCCCAATACTCAAACGCATAGTCCGAAAGCGCATGCGCGGTCAGCGTGGCGGCATGCCCCGCCTCAACGGTACCCGTGCCCTCGACCCAGCCGGCGACACTCGATTCGACCAGCGAGCCGGTGCCGGAATCGACTACCGTCGTGGCGTCGACTTCATAGCTTTTTGCCATAAAGCGAGCGATGTGCACATGGCTGCGCTCCTGGTGGCAGGTGAACTCCGCATCGGCAGACTCAAACGTGCCGTCTGCCGTATACCAACCAGTAAAGACATAACCGGGATTGGGCGTTGCCTTAAGGGCAACCTCCGCGCCGCGGTCCGCAAGAACGCGGCTCGCCTTGACGGTGCCGCCCTCCGCAGGATCAGCGAGGGGCACGCAGACGGTATCGATAGGCACAAAGCCCGCGGTAATAACGCAGTGCCCGGTTTTACCGCGAGCCTTCGCAACCAACGAGGTCTCGTGCTTAAGGCTCTTCAGGTGCCCATTGACGTACCAACCCCAGAACAAAAAGCCAGGATGGGCCTTGGCCGTCAGATGAAGGGTCTCCCCTAATTTGAACGTATCGGTCGTAGGCTTCACCACGGCCCCATTGCACGTAACGGTACCGCCGAGCCACGAATCGGCCGTGACCATAACCTCGGGCTTTGAGTCGGTAAAGATCGCGGTATAGGTATCGCTCTTGGTGACCTTAACGACCAGCTCGGCAGAGTCGTACTCCTTACCGGAGCCGTCCTTCCAATGGTCAAAACGATAGCCGTCGTTGGCCTTTGCCTTGAGCATCACCGTGTCGCCGTGGCCACAGGTAACAGAAGATGCGCCCGGATGCCCCTCGATCTCAACGGCACCGCGCTCAACAAAGGTCTTTTTTGCCTTCGCCGTCACGGTATACGTGTTTTCCTCAAACACCGCACGCACCGTGCATTCCACGTCCTCGGGATAGAACTCAAGGTAGCTGGGATCGGTGCCCAAAAGCAGGTCCGTCTTGGCGTCGTACCAGCCCTTAAAGGTAAATTGTTTGCTCGCCTCGGCCGTGAGCTCAATGCTCAGCGTGGCAGGCTCGCCCTTCATGCAGTAGCCCTCGCCGTGCACCAAATATTTGCCCGCCATGGCCGCGGCCGGCTCAACGACAACGTCCACCTTGCAGGCACGCGTAAACTTTGCCTGGATCACGCAGTCGGTAATGGGCTCAAAGGTATAGGAGCGCTCGCTCGAAACCAGCGTCGAGGTGGCATCCGAGCCGCCGTTGCTCAGATACCAGCCGTCGAAGATATAGCCCTCGGATGTGGCGGCCTCCGCGGTCACGCGCTCGCCTTCGGGAACCTCGAGTACCATGCCAGCAGTCTCACCGCGCTTCAGCGTAACGGTACCGCCCTCGAGCGGGTCGGCCTCGGCACGCACAGTATGCGCATCCCTGCCGTCCATTACAGCCTCGATCCGGGCATTCCCGTTAACGCGGTATTCGCAAACTTCCCGCTTGTTGGCAATCGTGATACCCTGCGCATCGGTTTCTCGCCACTCTACAAACCGGTACGTCTTCTCCGGATTGTCGGGGCGCACCTTGGGCCGCATCGTAAACGTGAGAATGTCCCCATCCTTCGCGCGAACCTTGCCATCCACGACCGGCACACCATCGCACAGCACTTCGGCGCTGTCGAAGGGATCGGTATTCACTAGGATGGTCTTATCCGCCTTGCGGAAGCGTGCAACCAGATGGCGGTCGACCTCGGCCTTAAAGATATACGTACGCTCGGGCGAAACCTCGATGCCGTCCTCAAACCATCCCACAAAGGCATAGTCGGGACCCTCGCTCGCAGTGACCATAGCCTGATCGCCACGCGTAATGCTCTGCTTTACGGGGCTTGCGGTGCAGCCTGTCGAAAAATCGGCCTGAATGCCATCGGCTTCGGCAACTGCCGTAATCTCGACTTTTTTCTCGAAAACGGCCGTCATCTTTACAACCTCGGGCGTCAGGTCCGTGATCGTCATCGTCTTGAGAGGAGATGTCGAGACCTCGACGCCGTTCTCTTTCCAACATACGAAGCGATAGCCGGGATTTGCGACAGCCTCGAGCGTGACGACCGTCCCCTCATAGTGGATACCGCCTCCGGTAACGACGCCGCCCACCTCGGGCTGCGCGGTGGCAATAATTTCGATCTTATGGTCGCCATGAGGCTTGGGCTTCTTGTGGTCGTCGATGATGTCCTTAATCTCCTTGAGCACCTTGGTGCCCACAGCGGCAACATCCTCAATATTGTCGGCCATACCGATCTCGATCACCGCGTCGGCCGCGATGGGGTCGACGATCTCGCCCAAGCCATACATGGTAGCGAGAACGGCCGCAGCCGTAATCGCGGCGATAAGCGCGGCCTTCAGCGCCGCGAGTGACTCGTCGGGGTCAGTCGCCTCGCGGAAATGCGCGGTGTACTGCACATCCCCCTCGAGCACAAACGTGTAGGACGGACCATCGTCGCCGGTAAAGACAACGTTGCCGAGGGCATCGGTCGCGTAGTCAAACACATAGCCAGGCATTGGCACCGCCACGACCGTTACGCGCGACCCGATACCGTACAGACCGGTAGAGAGGAACTGTCCGAGCGGCTGCCCACTCTCATCGACCCCGTCCACACTCAGCACAACGCTCGCCTGCGGAGCACAGTAGCGCGGAGTGATTTCGATCCTAGCGTCAGTCTTATCCTCAGACACAATCGCGTCCGCCTTGTCCACCGTATAGGTAAAGTCGAGCTGATCGCTCACGGCGTACGCATCATCGCCCTCGCCCAGATACCAGCCCAGGAAGAGAGCGTTATCCGTGGCGGCGGAAAGGTCGACCGTCTCGCCGGCATTGCGATAGCAGTTTTGAGCGGTAACACTCAGGTGCGCAAAGTCCTGTGACGAATCGGTCGCCTGCGCATCGTTGACATGCACCGCATAGTCCTTGAGCTTAAAGCGGGCTTCCAGGGACAGATCCTTATCCGGCGTAAACGTGTAGGCCGTCTCTTTGGAGATATACTTGCCGGACTCGGTGTCATACCAGCCCTTAAACGTGATGTTGTCGTTGAGCATCCCCAAAGCACCGGCATCGAGCGTGACCTCGGCGCCCGCATCGATCGTCGTCGCGCCGGAAACATCGGGCAGCTCAACGCCGTCCATCAGTTTGCGTTCGCCTTTATCGATCGTTTGAGCATAGGAGATCTGGAACGACGTCGGCTCAGGCTTCTTAAGCTGTAGCGTGCCCTTGGTCTGGGTTTCAAAATGTGAATAGCCGTCGTCATACACGAGCTTTACGGGTTGTCCGTCCATCGACTCGTCGAAGACGTCGCCGTCACGGGGAGTTGCCGTTAGGTACTCACCCAGTTCTTCCTTTATGAGCGCCTCGTAGTCCCAAATCGATACCGAATGCGGGTAATCGAGCTCGACGCTCATGCCCTCGAGCGAAATGGTGTCCCCCGGCTCATAGGTCATGTTGTTGGGGTCGCATGAGATCTCAACGTTCTCGAGCACCTTGCCCACCGGGACGGGCAGGCAGCCGTTGCACCTCTCCCAAACAGCTTTGGGATGCCCGTTAGCATACTTCGGAATCATCTTTGCGGGGACCATGACGGTCATGTTGTATTTGGGGAACGTGTCGGTGTTAATGAGCACCGCATGGTTGCACCCAAAGAACACGGTCTCGAGATTGGTACTGCCAAACGCCTTTTCCGGCAACTCCTCGATCTTGGAGTTATAT